>JAXSOH010000015.1:0-26044 GCA_037925805.1 Aquificaceae bacterium | reverse complement strand
CATAAGGTCTTTGGGTAGTTCACTGAACTCCTTATGGTATTGTTCTACCTTTTCTTTGCTTGGCTGTTTTATGTTAACACCTCCTTACTTTATTTTTACACAATGGATGAAACAGTCTCCAACGGATGAGACACTCCCGTATAGAATATTATCCTATGAAGAAACTTAAAGGTAAAAAGCTATGCCGGGAATACAAAAAAACATAGAACTTTCGCCTTTTACCACGATAAAGATAGGTGGTGTTGGGAGATACTTTATCCGGCCTAGGAACGAAGAGGAGTTAAGATATGCCATATTCTTTGCACAGGATAAGGGGCTTGAAGTTTTTCCTCTTGGAAGAGGTGCAAACACTATTTTTGGAGACTTTGAGGGCTTGGTCTTGAGCAGTGCCAATTTTAAAGGGATTGAGGTAAAAAGGGAAGATGGGCATTTTATAATAAAAGCCAGAGCGGGCACACAGTTGTCGGAGCTCGTCAAGCTTTCTCTTGAAGAGAACCTTGAGGGCTTTTACAAGCTTGGAGGTTTCCCAGCTACTGTAGGCGGTGCTGTTGCTATGAACGCAGGGGCTTTTGGATACGAGACAAACCAGCACCTTGTAGAAGTTCTTTTTATGGACTGGGAAGGAAAACTTCAAATTGCAAAGAAAGAAGACCTGAACTTTTCCTATAGAAAATCTCCCTTTCCTGAGCTTGGAATAGTGCTTCTGGCTACCTATAGAGTGCCAGTGTGTAACCATACAGTAGAGGAGGAGTTTGAACTTATAAGGAAAAAGAGGAAAAAAACGCAACCTATAAACATGCCAACAAGCGGGTCTACCTTTAAGAATCCTCAAAGAGAATATGCAGGAAGGCTTTTGGAAAAGGTGGGTATGAAGGGCTACAGGATAGGTGGCGTTGCTTTTTCTGAACTACATGCAAACTTTTTAGTAAACCTTGGCGGAGGTGTTTATGAAGAAGTTGTTAAAATAATACGAGAAGCAAAAAGAAGGGTATTTGAAAGTTTTGGCATAGTCTTAGAAGAGGAGGTAAAGTTAGTTGAAGGTTGTAGTGCTTATGGGAGGAAGGTCTGCTGAGCGTGAAATATCCATAAAAAGCGGTCAAGCTGTTTTAAAGGCACTCCAAGAACTTGGATACGAGGCTATAGCCCTTGACCTTACAGAAGACCTGTGTGAAAAGCTAAGAGAGATAGAACCCGACAGGGTATTCATAGCCCTTCATGGTCCTTATGGAGAGGATGGAAGACTGCAAGGATTTCTTGATATTTTAGGCATTCCCTACGTAGGTTCTGGTGTGTTGGGAAGTAGTATCGCAATGGATAAGGATATAACAAAAAAGGTGCTTGCCTTTCATGGCATAAGAGTGCCAAAGTGGGTTTGTGTGAGAGATGAAAAAGAAGAGTTAAACTGGGATAGCTATCCCGCGGTTGTAAAACCTGCAGACCAAGGCTCAAGTATCGGACTTTTTGTGGTAAGAAACCAAAAGGAGACAAAAGAGGTTATTACGAAATGCTTTGAATTCTCAAAAAAGGTTATGGTGGAGGAATACATAGAAGGGAAAGATATCACCGTAGGAATTTTGAAAGAAAGGGCACTCCCACCTATAGAGATAATACCAAAGAAGGGGGTATATGACTACGAGAGTAAGTATACAAAAGGTATGACAGAATACATATTTTTGGAGGACGAAAGGCTCACAAAGGAACTTCAGGAAATAGCACTCCTAGCTCACAGATCGCTTGAACTTAAAGACTTTTCAAGAGTTGATTTTAGAGTGGACGGGAACGGAATCTACTACCTTCTTGAGGTGAATACCATACCCGGTATGACAGAGCTGAGTCTCTTCCCTATGGCTTGTAAAAAGATAGGGCTTGAATTTAAAAACTTGATAAATATGTTATTATCTTAATTATGAAAAAAACTGGGAGACAGGGAAAATGGCTCGGTTACTTTCTCTTTGTGCTGTGGCTGTTTTCAATGGGTCTCTCTGGGTTTTTTATTCCCTACTTTACCGATAACATAGATTTTTTCAAGATAAAAGCTCTACATATAGAAGGTCTTGAAACCATCCCCCCCGAAGTTGTAGTTGATGAGATAACAAAGTTCAAAAACAACTGGTTATTTATTAATAGCACAGTTTTATTGAAAAACCTAAATACTAAAACAAAAAATTCTGTTAAAAACGCAAAAATAGAGAGGATTTTTAGTAAAAAAGGTGTGGAATTGAGGGTATTCGTAGAGGAAAGAAAGCCGATAGCTACGGTCATAAAGGATGATGTTGTCTACTTTTTTGATAAAGATGGTGATATATTTCAATCTGAATATATAAAAGTGGTAAAACCTTTGGTTTACACTCACGATCTTGAGCTTGTAAGCAAGGACTTCAACAACTTAAAAGCACTTATTGAAATTGTTGGACATCGTCTGGAAGAATTATACGCAACCAATCTAAATACAATAGCTTACACGAACTATGGATTAAAAATAATAATGCCACCAATCTTTCTTCTAGACAAACAGATTTTAGAAAATGTGGTGGATGCCCTTAAAGTTTATAATATTGATATGAACGCAAAGGAGTTAGACGTGAACATACAGGGTTTAGTAATAATAAGAGGTGTGAGGGCAAGATGAAAATAATAACTGCACTTGATATAGGAACCAGTAAGGTAGTAGCCCTTGTGGGCGAGATAGACAGTTATGGTGATGTTCATGTGATAGGGATAGGAGAAAGTCCGTCTAAAGGTATAGATAGGGGTTATGTTACCCGTCTTGATCTTGCGGTGAACTCCGTCCTGAGTGCTATGAAGGAAGCACAGGAAATGTCTGGTGTGAAGTTTTCTACTGTTTTTATAGGCATATCTGGTCCTACCATCAAAAGCCAAAACGAGAGAGACACAGTAAGTATATCTTCCCAACCGGTGGAAATAGACCATACGCATATAGAGAGGTTGATAGATAGGGCTATAATGCGATCAAAGGAAGAGGGCTACGAAATACTCAGTGCTATTCCCAGAAGGTTCGTGTTGGACGAGCAGGAGGGGGTTATAGATCCTGTAGGGCTTCTTGGCTCAAAATTATCCGCAGAAGTGCATGTGGTAAAGGTAGGAACAAGCCTTCTGAGAAATACAGAGAAGGTAGTAGTAAACGCTGGAATGGATATAGCAGGAAGGTTTTTATCTACTCTTGCCTCAGCTGAAGCGGTGCTTACCAATGAAGAAAAAGAAGAGGGAGTGCTTATGATGGATATGGGTGCTGGTCTTACAAACCTTGTGGTTTTTTCTGAAGGCTCTATACTTGTTACTGGGTGTGTTCCTATTGGCGGAGTTAACATAACAAAAGACATTGCACACTTCATGAAGATAAACGTAGAACAGGCGGAGAGAATAAAGATAGAAAACGGCTATGCTTTATCTGATGCGGTAAATGAGACAGAGAGAATAAAGATAAAACCAAGAGGTGAAGAGAAAGAAGTAACCGTAAGTAGAAAACAACTTGCTGAGGTCATACAGATAAGGCTCGAGGAGATTATGGAAAAAGTGGCAGACTATCTTAGTGCTCAGGGGGTGAGCTTAGATTCTCTCCATGCGGGTGTGGTTATAACAGGTGGTTCTGTGAAACTGGCTGGCATGCGAGAATTTCTTGAAAGATACTTTGACCTTCCTGTTAGGATAGGCTATCCAATTGGAGTGATAGGCTTAAAAGAAAAGGTGCAAGACCCAGCATATGCTACCGCAGTAGGGCTTATAAAATTGGCACACAAAGAACTTACCTTAGAAAAGAAAGTATTATCGCAGAAGACAACAGAGAAAAACGCAGAAAGTTCCTTTGGTTTTTCAAGCATAATAGACAAGTTTAAGGCTTTTTTTAAGGATATAATGTGAACTAAGGAGGAGTGATATGGAAGTGCTTAACCCTACAAAGATAAAAGTGTTTGGAGTCGGAGGTGGTGGTTCCAACGCAGTAAACAGAATGTATCTTGAAGGTATAGAAGGGGTAGAGCTTTTCGTTATAAACACAGATGTCCAGCATATTGCGTCCCTTTCTGTTCCCAACAAAATACAGATAGGCGAGAAGGTTACAAAGGGTCTGGGTGCCGGTGCAAAGCCCGAGATAGGAGAGCAGGCAGCCCTTGAGGATGCAGATAAGATAAGAGAGGTTCTAAGAAACACAGACATGCTCTTCATAGCCAGTGGTCTTGGTGGAGGAACGGGAACTGGTGCTGCACCTATAATTGCAGAGATAGCCAAAGATATGGGCATACTTACTGTGGCTGTTGTTACAAAACCCTTCAACTTTGAAGGTCCTAAGAGGATGCAGGTAGCCAATGAAGGTTTGGAAAAGCTCAAGGATGTGGTAGATACATACATAGTAGTGAACAATCAAAAACTTGTGGAGATGGCGGACAGGAACTTTAGTATAAAAGATGCCTTCAAGATGGTGGATGATGTGCTTTCTAAGGCAGTAATGGGTATAACTAGCATAGTGGTAACCCCAGCACTTATAAACGTGGACTTTGCAGATGTAAGAACTGTTATGGAGAAGGGTGGTCTTGCCCTTATAGGCATGGGTGAGGGTAAGGGAGATGGAAGAAGAGATTATGCGGTAGAACAGGCTATAAGCAGTCCTCTCCTTGAGGGCAACAGCATACAGGGTGCAAGGAGACTTCTTGTAACTCTTTGGGTAAGCGATGATGTGCCATTCAAAGAGGTTGAAGAGACCATAAGCAGGATAAGAGAAGCAGCCCATGAGGATGCCTTAATAATCTTTGGTGCTATGCTTGAAAGCAGTAGAGAGAACTTCATGAGGGTGGCAGTTGTTGCTACGGATTTTGAAAACGCCCAAAGCCTTGGACAGTTCAAGGTGGTTAAAAAACCTGAATTCAAAGAACCCATAAAGAAGGCAGTTCCAGAAACCAGCATAGAACCTATCCAACCAGAGATAGAGGATATACCAGCATACCTTAGGAGGAAAAAGAAAATATAAACTATGCAAAGAGTAGAAACAAAAGGCGACAAAGCTATTGCCTTTGTACTTGGACTTGTCTATGGATATAGAAATGCGAACTTTGAATTAAAGGTTTTTGATATCAAAGAATTTTGTGAAGAAAACCATATTGGAGATAGAGTTTATTATATAAACAGGAAAAAGGGCGAGGTCTATAAGTGTTATACGAAGAATACTACGCATATATGTGTATTAAAAGAGGATAACATAAACTCCAAAGTTGTGCTTTTTGTATACAAAAACAAAGCGAAATAAAAATATTTAAATGAAGCGTCCACTCTTTCTAAAAAACCTAAACTTTTCGTTTTTATGGCAGTTCCTTTTTTACTTGCATTAAAAGAAAGGTCTAAGTTCCTTTAGAATCTCTTCCACTGCTCCGTAAATGCCTAACCCCTCCATATCTACATCATGCCATCCTTGCTTCCTAAACCATCTTATCTGCCTTTTGGCGTATTCCTTTGTGTTTTTCACCATTTCAGTAAGGCACTCTTCCAGAGGCTTTTCTCCTTTCATACAAGGAATAAACTCCTTGTAGCCTATGGCTTGATGCGATGTGAGGAAGTTTTCAAAGCCCATTTGCATAAGTTTTTTTATCTCATCTATAAGTCCCATCTCAAGCATTCTCTTTGTTCTTTCTTCAAGTCTTTCAGAGAGCCTTTCCCAACTCCAGCGAAGATAAAACCCAACAAAGTCAAACCTTGGCTTGCTCCAGTTATGAAAAGAAGAGAAGGGTCTTCCCGTGTTTATGAAAACTTCAAGAGCCCTAACTATTCTTCTTGTATCTTTTGGAGATATTTTCTGTGCGTATTGTGTGTCAACGGAGCTAAGCCTACTGTGGAGATATTCACTTCCCTTTTTATCTGCTATCTCGTAGAGTCTCTCCCTTAGTTTCCAATCTGGTGGTGGCGTTTCCTCTATTCCGTAAAGCAGTGCTTGAATGTATAGATATGTCCCACCGCATACTATGGGGACTTTTCCCTTGGTAAATATCTCCTTCACAGCCTTGAGAGCATACTCTTCAAAAAGTTTAGCATCAAAGGGTGCTCCCGGCTCTACTATATCCACGAGATAGTGTTTGACCTTTCCCATACATTCCAAAGGCTTTGCAGTGCCAATATCCATATGTCTGTAGACACACATGGAATCCGCACTTATTATTTCTCCTCCAATTCTTTCTGCTAAAAGACAGCACACCTCTGACTTTCCGCTACCCGTTGCTCCTCCAATCACTATCAACATGGTCAAAGAATAATCCTATACCGGCAATTCCATAAGCACCGTTTTTATAGCAGAGCTTTATCCTATCCCATGTAATCCCACCAAGAGCATATAAGGGAATGGATAGTCTTTGAGAAACTTCCTTCAGCAGACCAAGACCTATAGGCTCTGCTTCTGGATGGGACTGAGTTTTAAAGATGGGACTAAGGGTTATGAAGTCCGCACCCTCTTCTTGAGCCCATAAGGCTTTTTCAAGGCTGTGTGCGGAGTATCCCACAAGAAGATGTGGAGCTACCTTCTTTACCACGCTTGGTGGCAGACTCTTTTCCGGAAGATGCACACCCTCCGCACCAACCGCAAGAGCAATGTCTACCCTATCGTTTATAAAAAGCATAGCATCATAGTCCTGCGTAAGCCCTCTTACCTTCTTTGCAAGCTGGTAGTATTCAAGTCCAGAAAGCTCCTTCTCCCTGAGCTGAACCATTCTTATACCCTTCTTGAGAGCCTTCTCCAACCTTTGGAACATGTCTGGGTATCTCTTGCTGTCTGTTATGGCGTAAAGTCTTGGCAAATTTAAAGCCATGGTGTATAATATAACTTCTAAGCCGGAGTGGCGGAACTGGCAGACGCGCTGTCTTGAGGGGGCAGTGCCCGTGAGGGCGTGCGGGTTCGACTCCCGCCTCCGGCATGAAAAAAAAAGGAAGGTTTTGAACATGTATGTGTGGGGTTATGAAGAAATTCAGGTAGAAGAAGGGAAAATTTGTAAATTTGTGGTTGTGGATGTTTTGGACCTTCCTATAGAACTTGTTTCCTCTAATGGTCTATATTACGCTCTATATATAAAGAACGTAGAGGATGGAGAGCTATGGTTTCTCATAGAAGAAATTCCTCCTCAACTTTTGGCTGGCTATCTTAGGGGTGAGGAAACCATAGGAAGGCTTTTTGAGTCTGGTAGGACTGAGATTGTGAAAAGACCTTATGAGAATTACAACACCTTTGTAAAAACTGACTATTCATTGCATGATTTTAAACTGCCAGAAGGCTCTCTTATGTTAGAGCTATGGGACCTAAGGGTTTATAAATCCTTTTGTTCCATGTTTGACAAACCCTTTAGAGAACTTCTGAAGATAGACTTAGTACAAGAGGAGATAGACTTAGTACATAAATTAGAGCAAGCTTTTAAGGAAGCCATAAAGCGTAGGAAATTTAGCCTTGATAAGCTCAGGTATGAAGGCAAGATAAACAGGGAAATGCTGTATGCCGCATGAGTGAAAGTATGAAAGAACATTTGAAGAGATTTATAGAAAACATAGAAATAAAATCTGTAAATCTTAAAAAGCTAAGCTTTTATACGAAGGAAGCGGGTCAAAATCAGGAAGCTAACGTGGAAATAAAACTTTCAATAAGACCAAAGCTGGAAAAAGATGGTAAGGTTGAATTTATATACACACACAAAGAGAATATAGTCTTTGAAAATAATAAGTTATACATAGAAATAGTATACAGACTTGCGATTGAATTCAGAGGTGATGCAAAAACCTTGAAAAGAAACCTTCTTATGGCTTACGCAAGGAACAGTGGTCTGCTTGTGGTATATCCCTATATAAGACACCTTTCTGATATCATAAAGAGAGAAGCTGGATTCATATTTTCACCCTTGCCTCATGCTTTGATTAAATGAGATGCAAAACCTATGACTACTGGAAATACATAGACAGTGTGAAGCAGAATATAGGACAAAAGGTCAGGGCTATAAAAGAGGATTGTCCTAAGAATATATTAGGAAAGCCAGAGGATAATATAAACTGCCGCTTTTTCAGGTTTCAAATCGATGAGCAAGATTTATATCCATATTTTAAGGGCAAGCCCAGTCTATTTCTAACGCGCGCACGAGATAAAAAGAGTATATGCATTATGTGTGGACTTTCTACTTATACAAGCTATGAAGAAACAGAAAGAAGCATGCAAAGTGTATTAAACGCAAGGTTAAATAAAATGTCAAGCAAGCTCCCGAACTTAAATGCTAAGATACTTTTCTGTGATAACCTTGCAGAATACGGTGAAGTATACGATACTTCTACACGAGGTGGCAAACACTACACCTTTTTTCCCTGTGAAGGTTATGACCCTAACAAAGTGTGGAAGGTATATAAATGAACCTAATAAGGCACTCTCTTAGTTTTTCCACTGCCACTTTCTTGAGCAGAGCCCTTGGCTATGTAAGAGATGCCTTGATAGCCTACTATTTTGGCGTTTCACATATCACAGATGCCTTTTTTGTAGCCTTTAGGCTTCCCAACACCTTTAGAAGGCTCTTTGGAGAGGGTGGCTTTAACGCAGCCTTTGTTCCCATCTTTGCCAAGAGGGTAAAGGAAGGAACGGAAAGGGAGTTTCTCAATTCAACCTTTACCTACTATACGCTCTTTAATCTTTTGGTAACCCTTGCAGGCATTCTGTTTGCGGAGTGGATAATAAGGCTTATAGCCCCAGGGATATTAAGTAAAAGCTACTTTGAATTGGCGGTCTTTATGGCAAGGTTTCTCTTTAGCTACCTCTTTTTTGTAGGGCTTAGTGCCTTCTTTATGGCGGTATTAAACACAAGGGGAGTTTTTTTTGTTCCTGCCTTTGCACAGGCGGTCTTTAACATAGTAATGTCCCTTTGTATTGCACTCACTTCTCACAGTTTGGCTTATATGGCTCTTATTTTGGGAGTTTTAGCGGGAGGCTTCGCTCAGCTAATTTTTCATCTTCCTGCGGTAGTCTCTCAAAAGCTCCTTCCTCAACCAACGCTTAGAAGAGATAGAGACCTAAACCTCCTTTTGAAAAGACTTATCCCAGCCTTGATGGGTTTTGGCGTGGCTCAGCTTTCCTTTTTTATAGATACCTTTCTCGCTTCCTTCTTGGCACTGGGTGCCATATCCTATCTTTACTACGCAAACAGAATATTCCAGCTTCCCTTGGGTGCTTTGTCTGTGGGTATGGCAAACTCCTTGCTCTCTGTCTTGGCAAGCGGACAAGACCCAAAGAAGAATATCACCCTCGCCTTTAGGTTTATTACACTGCTTGCCCTTCCTGCCGCTGGAGGTCTTTTAGTGCTATCTCACCAGATAATAGCCTTGCTTTACGGAAGAGGAAGGTTTTCAGAGGAGGACATAGGAATAGCAGGCAAGGTGCTTGCGGTCTACTCCTTGGGTCTTGTTTTCTTTTCCCTTCAAAAGGTTTTGGCAAGTGCGTTTTTTGCAAAGGGAGACACAAAAACTCCTGTGCTATCCTCTCTTTTTGCGGTTTTATCTGAGGGTCTTTTTGCTTTTGTTTTTGCCTTTGTTTTCAAACTTGGCGTGGTGGGTCTTGCTCTCGGAACTGCAAGCTCCTCTGTAGCAGGCTTTGGGTTTTTGCTACACTTTTGGAGAGAAAGAAACTTAGACATAAGAGCCTACTTTATAACCACTATGAAGTCTATCTTTGCCACCTCGGTTATGTGTATCTCCGTCCTTTTACTAAAACCCTCCCCTTATGGAGTGCTATATTCAATACCCCTTGCGGTTGCCATCTATTGGCTGTGCCTTCTTATGCTTAAAGAGCCCTTAGCTCACCTGCCCTTGAACCTTTTGAAGAGCCTTGTTAAGAAGGGTAGAAACCCTTGAAGCTCTCCTGCTTGCCTCCTTTTTATGTATAACACTCTTGGATGCGGTGTGGTATATGATGCTTACAACCTCTGGTAGAAACTGCTTTGCCTCTTCAAGCTGACCAGCCTCTACCATCCTTCTAAACTTCCTTATATAGGTCTTCATCTTTGACAGGTGATACCTGTTTCTGATTCTTCTCTTTGCATCCCTTCTCATACGCTTTTCTGCTTGTCTTGTGTTGGGCATTCAAAACCTCCTTACCTTTTATCTTCCAAGGCAACGGGCGGATTTGAACCGCCGTAGAAGGGATTTGCAGTCCCTCGCCTAGCCACTCGGCCACGTTGCCTAAAAGCGGGCGACGGGACTCGAACCCGCGACCTGCTGCATGGCAAGCAGCCGCTCCACCACTGAGCTACGCCCGCTAAGGTATATATATTATACCATCATTCCACGTTTGCCACCTGTTGTTTTAGTCTGTCAATCTCCGTTTTTATCTCCACCGCAAGGTGCGACAAGTCTGGAAGTTTGTTAGAGAGCGTGGTTATCTCCCTATGCATTTCCTGAAAGAGAAACTCTAACTTCCTTCCTACCTCATCCTGCGACCTAAAAAGCTCCCTGCTCTTGGTAAGATGTGCTTTAAACCTACTTATTTCCTCTTCCACGTCCATCTTTGAGAGGACAAGAGCTATCTCGTTAAGCACCAAGGCGTTGTTTTCGGAAAGCCCAAGCTCCCTTGCCTTTTCCAAGACCCTATTTTTTACCCTTTGGTAGACCTCTACCCTGCTTTCTATTACCTTTTGGAGTAGCTCCTCAATGCGTGCAAGTTTCTCTTCCATATACTTCCTTATATGTTCTCCCTCCTCCGCTCTTCTGTTGAGAAGCTCCTTTAGTGCATCTGTCAGGGCACAGGAAACTGCCTCCTCAAGAGATGGGTCTATCTCCTCCTTTGGAGCTTCTGAAAACTTTGCAGCGAGGTGTAAAATGGTGTCATCTCCCACATTTAAGTTGAGCTTTTCTCTTATTATCTTAAAAAAGTTTATGTTTCTAAACAGAGCGTCTAAGCTTACGGGTTCAATAATTCCCTTTTTCTTGACCTCGATGTGCAAGTTGACCGTCCCCCTTCTGATAAACTCCTTTACCAGTTTTCTCGCAAGAAATTCAAGAGACATAAGGCTGTAGTTTGACTTTATAAATACCTCAAGTGTCTTGCCGTTTAGGCTTTTCACGAATATGTTAACAGCCCAATCTTCATTTTCAAAAGTTCCTGAGCCGTAGCCTGTCATACTGAACATAAGAAGATTATAAGCTAAAAGTCCAAGTCAAATTCATCCTCTGAAAAGTCCTCCAACTCCTGCTCGTAGTCTTCTGTGGTGGTAGAAACACCTGCCATAAGTGGTTTAAAGCTGGCTGTATCCTTTAAGAAGGCAACCTTTACAATTCCTGTAGGTCCTTGCCTTTGCTTTGCTACGATAATCTCCGCTATTCCCTGCTCTTCTGGTGATGGGTTTCTTTTGTAGTATTCTGGTCTGTGGATAAAGATTATAAGGTCTGCATCTTGCTCAATCTGTCCAGACTCTCTTAGGTCTGCAAGCTGTGGTCTTTTGTCTGAACGATGTTCCACTTGGCGGGAGAGCTGTGCTAAGGCTACAACGGGCATGGAGAGCTCCTTTGCAAGTGCCTTAAGGTTTCTTGATATCTCTGCGACCTCCTCTTGTCTTGAAGACCTTCTTGTGGGAGGTCTAAGGAGCTGAAGATAGTCAATGAAGGTTGCCTCTACACCCTTTTCCTTTTTTAGCTTTCTTGTCTTTATTCTCACGTCAGTGGTAGAAAGCCCAGGAGTGTCATCTATGTATATTTCACATCTTGAAAGGTCAAGAGCGGAAGATATGAGCTTGTTTCTATCCTCTTCGTTTACAAAACCCCTCCTTATGTTTTGAAGAGGAACTCCAGAGAGCATAGACAAAGCCCTCATCACCAGCTGTTCTTTACTCATCTCAAGGGAGTATATGACAACAGGCACCTTTTCCTGCATTGCCATGTTTATCGCCATGGAGAGCATAAAGCTACTTTTGCCCATGCCCGGTCTGGCAGCAACTATGATAAGGTCAGAGGGATGAAAGCCAGTGGTCAAAGTGTCAAGGTCAAGAAAACCCGTTGCCCTACCTGTTATGAGTTTTTCCTGCTTTCTGTGTTTTTCTATAATGTCAATAACATCCCTTGCCACATCCCTTACATGCCAGTAATGGCTAACTATCTGCTTTTCTGATATTTCTATAAGTTTTGTGTTTAGAAGCTCAAGAAGGTTTTCAAGATCTGGCTCCTCTTTTATCCCCCTTAGCACGTTAAGGGAAAGCTCCATGAGCCTTCTAAGCCCAGATTTTTCCCTTACATTTCTTATAGCTTCCTCAAGAAGGCTTCCTGTGGCAGCCTCTTCCACGAGAGAGTAGACAAAAGCCATATCCAACTTTTCCTTCAGTCCCCGTTTCTCTATATACTCTCTTAAGACGATATCATCCCAGTCCTTTCCCTTATCCTCCCAGACCCTATAGAGCAGAGAAAAGAGCAGTTTGTGATTTTCAAAGTAGAAATCCTCCTCCCTAAGGTGCTCAAGCACGGTAGGCATGGTTTCTGGGTCTGCGATTATTGCACCCAAGACCGCCCTTTCTGCGAGCTCGTCATAGGGTGGCTCAAGGTCGGAGGGTATCATGTTCCTTCTTTGGTAAGTGCGGTAATCTCAAGCTCCACAAGAGCACCAAGAGGCAATCCGCTCACTTCAAGGGTTGTTCTCACAGGCTTGACAGGGACATCCTTGAAAAAGTCCTCGTATAGGGTATTAAATTCTTTGAAAAGGCTTATGTCCTTTAAATAGACCACTACCCTTACTATACTCTTCTTATCCACACCACTCGCCTGCAGTATTGCCTCTATGTTGTCAAAAACCTGTCTAACTTGCTCTGTAAAGCCTTCTTTGAGCTTTCCCGTATTTGGGTCAATGCCTATCTGACCCGACAGGAACAAAAAGCCACCTGCTATAAGAGCTTGGGAATAGGGTCCTACAGGTTTTGGTGCTTTCTCGGTAAAGATAGGTTTCATATTTTATATTTTAAGTCAATGCGGATAGAAGAAACAAAAAAGCTTTTGGAGGGTTTGTTCCCACCTCAGAGAGTTAATAAAGGGTCTTTGCTCTTTTCTGAAGGTAGTCTATGCTCTGCAGTTCCTTTTGTAAAAGAAGGTGAACTAAAGGTTTATCTTATATCCGACTCAGGGAGGGAGCTGACCCTCTACAAGGTGGTGCCCGGTCAGATGTGTATGCTTGCTATGATTACAGTTTACTCCAATAGGGAATATCCAGCCTACACAAGAGCTGAAGAAGATTCCGTTATTTTTATGGTGCCTAAGGAAATAGCCATAAGATGGTTTGAGGAAAATCAATGGTGGAGGAACCTTTTTATGAGAGTCCTCTCAGAAAACCTTCTTTCTGTAACGGAGATAATCAACTCAATGGTATCAAACAGGGTAGAAGAAAGACTTATACATTACCTACTTTCAGAGGCTAAAGGAAAAAGGTTTATTGAAAAGACCCATGAAGATATTGCCAAAGATGTGGGAAGTGTTAGGGTAGTGGTAAGTAGGGTTCTAAAGGACATTGAAAGAGATGGACTTATAGAGGTCTGCAGAGGAAGGATATTTATTAAGGACTATGACGCTCTGAAAAGGCGGGCAGGAACAACCTGCCCTTGAGCTCTACTTAGTCCAAACAGAAAAGACAAAGTCCTTGTCCTTTACCTGAGCATGACAAGCATGGCAATCTTTTGCCATGTCCTTGACCAAGTTGTTTCCCTTACCATCGTAGCCATAGTAGCCCCAGCTGTCGGTAGCCTTGTATTTCTTGCTATCTTTTACCATAAAGGCTTCTATCCTCTTTGCACCCTCTACATAGGCACCGTTATCAAGCACATGCTCGTAGAAGACTATGGCTATAACCGTTCCATCTGGAAAGACCCTTTTCCCATTCTTCTTTATAGCTTCTAAACCCTTATCGTTCACATAAACATGATGGACACCGCTGAAGGGATTAAAAAGGGGATGCTTCTGGTCAAAGATTACCATACTCTTTACATGGTTCCAGCCTCTGTATTTCTCAGGAGCGACCTTGAAGGCTTCTGCAAGGGCAAGGCTAAAACCTGCCATGATTCCCAAAGCTAAAAGTTTCTTCATGACAGCACCTCCTTAAGGGTTCTGTTTAAATTATGAGATGCCTCTTTTCTGTTGTCTGTAACAAAGTTACAAACTTTCAAAAAAGTTTTTAAGACAGGGATCCATTAGAACATAAGTGATTCAAGTAGAAAGTTTTATCTTCTACACGGGATAGTTTGTCCTAAAACCTTATAAGGCTTGCACCCCATGTGAGCCCACCACCCATGGCAGTCAAAAGAACCAAGTCTCCTCTTTTTAGCCTACCTTCTTTGTATGCCTCACAGAAAGCTATGGGAATGGATGCGGCGCTTGTGTTTCCATACTTATGGATGTTTGAATAGACCTTTTCGATTGGCACATTGAGTTTTTCCACAAGTGCCTGCATTATCCTTATGTTTGCCTGATGAGGAACTATAAGGTCTATATCCTGTGTGGAAACTCCAGCCCTTTGCATGACCTCCTCGCACACATCCGCCATAGAACGCACCGCAAGTTTAAAGAGCTCCTTCCCCTTCATCTTTATGTATCCACATCTCTCCGCATAAAGAATTTCCCAATAACTGCCATCAGAACGCATCACAGATGCAAGGAGCTCACCTTCACCGTCGGAGCTAAGAACTACCGCACCCGCACCGTCGCCAAAAAGAACGCATGTAGCCCTGTCTGTCCAATCCACTATCTGGGAGAGTTTCTCCGCCCCCACTAAAAGCACCCTTTTAGCCCTTCCAGAGGATAGCATAGAACTTGCTATCTCAAGACCATACAAAAAGCCACTACAGGCTGCGGATATGTCAAAGGCGTAAGCCCTATTTGCACCAAGTCTTGCCTGAAGAAGACAGGCACTCGCAGGAAACCCAAGGTCTGGAGTAAGGGTCGCAAGGATTATGGCGTCAATCTCTTGAGGGTCAATCTGCGCAGACTCTAAGGCTTCAAGACTTGCCCTATAAGCCATATCCGTAAGGCTTTCTGAACCTGCTACCCTCCTTTCCTTTATACCCGTTCTTGTGGTAATCCAGTCGTCAGAGGTATCCACCATCTTTTCAAGCTCAAAGTTTGTAAGCACCCTGTTAGGCACATAATAACCCATACCCCTTATGCTTATGCCCATTAGACCTTTACCTCTTGTGGAAGGAGTTTTTTCAAGTTCTCTGAGAGCCTTTCGTTAAAGTGGTGTGTCAAAAACTCATTGGCAACCCTTATGGCGTTTTTTATAGCCTTTGCATTTGCCCTTCCGTGGGTTATTATCACAGGCTTTTTCGCCCCAAGAAGAGGAATACCACCATACTCTGCAAAGTCCGCCTTTTTCTTAAAGTTATTCAGAGCAGGCTTCATAAAAAGTGCTCCCAGCTTTGCCAAAAAGCTCTTTTGCACCTCTTCCTTTATCATCTGAAGGACTGCAAAACCTAAGCTCTCACTGGCTTTTAGCACCACATTACCTACAAAACCATCACACACTATCACATCAAAGCTCCCTGCATATATGTCTCTTCCCTCAGCGTTTCCAAGAAAGTTTAGTTTGCTGGCTTTTAAGAGGGGATAGGTTTCTTTGACAAGCTCGTTGCCTTTACCCTCTTCCTCTCCTATGCTTAGAATACCCACCCTTGGGTTTTTTATACCTAATATCTCCTCCGCATAGGTGTGTCCTATTACCGCGAAATGGAGCAGATGCGAGGGTTTACAGTCCACGTTTGCTCCCACGTCAATGAGAACCGTTTTACCTTTTGGATTAGGCAAGGCGACCGCTATGGCTGGTCTTTCAAGGTCAGGAATAGAGCCTATTACAAACTTGCCAACCGTTAGCACCGCACCCGTGTTTCCCGCAGAGACAAGACCCTCCGCCTTGCCCTCTCTTACCAACATGCCTGCCACATACAGAGAGGAGTTTTTCTTTCTCAAGACATTAGAGGGTGCTTCGTGCATCTGCACCACATCCCCTGCATGAACTACCTGAAGACCGTCAAACTTCTCCCTTTCAAGAATTTGTCTTATTTTTTCTTCGTCCCCTACGAGGATGCTTTCAAGACCAAGCTCCTTGTAGGCAAGAATACAACCCTTTACTATCTCCTCGGGGGCGTAGTCCCCTCCCATACAGTCAACTGCTATTTTTGTCATGAAGTCTTGAGAACTTCCCTACCCTTGTAATATCCACAGTATGGGCAAGCTCTGTGTGGCATCATAAGCTCACCACAGTTAGGGCAGGTAGCAAGGGACAAAGAGCTCAGCTTTGCAAAAAAGTTCTGTGCTCTCCTTTGGTCTCTTCTCCACTTTGAGGTTTTTCTCTTTGGAACTGCCATCTTATAGCCTCCATAAGGTCATAGTGGGAATTGTATTATAACATATTCACCTTTTTGAGAAGGTCTCCAAGGGTGGTGGTCTTTTCCTCAAGGTTTTCATAGAGTCCCGCACTACAGTCAGGACTGCAAAGGGGCTTTGTGGGTATGCTAAGTATTATCTGCTCTCTCACAAGCTCTGTGAGGTCAAAGGCTTCCTCGTTCTCAAAGAAGGACACTTCAAGCTCTGAGGGCTTTAAATATAGCACGTCCTTGGTAGGATATGGCTCTATCCTAGTGGACTCACGCCTGCCTATGTCCTTATGGAACACAGTCAGACATCTGCTACACTCAAGCACCACGTAGCCTTCAATTTCCATGTTTACCCTATAGCCACCCTTTTCCTTGGTTATATCCACATAAACGCTTACGGGTTCTCTTATCTCACCAAGGTCTGGAGGTAGCCTTAGGTCTTCTGGCTTAAAAACATAGCTTTGGGAGAACCTGTTTTTTGTTTTGAATATCTCTTTGAGGTTTAACTTCGCCATAATGGTTTAAAATATCTCAAAGCTGAGGAAATTTCAAGGAGGTTAGTATGAGACTTGTAGCCATTGGAGGAGGAACGGGGCTCTCCACGCTTTTGAGGGGGCTAAAAGAGAAGGTGGGAAAAGAGATTGAAGACCTCTCTGCCATAGTCACGGTGGCGGACAGTGGAGGAAGCACGGGAAGGCTCAGAAAAATATACAACATGCCAGCACCGGGAGACATAAGAAACTGCATTGTTGCTCTTTCGGAGAGCGAGGAGATAATGCAAAAACTTTTCCAGTTTAGGTTCAAAGGTGGAGAGCTTGAGGGTCATGCCTTTGGAAACCTTTTCCTCGTAGCACTTACGGAGATAACAGGTAGCTTTATGCATGCGATAAACATAGCTTCACAGATACTAAGGACAAAGGGTGAAATAATACCTGCAACCCTTGAAAGTATTCAGCTTTGTGCGGAGTTTAGCGACGGGAAGCTTGTTTGTGGTGAAGAGGATATAACCGAGTACGGAAAGCACGACAGCGTAAGAATTAAAAACATATGGATAGAGTCAAGGGAAGCAAAAGCACCCATAGATGCTATTGCAAAGATAGAGTCTGCGGATATGATAGTTTTTGGTCCTGGCAGTCTCTACACCAGCATAATTCCTAACCTACTCATTCAAGACATAAGGGAAGCGGTAAACCACTCCTTAGCCCTAAAGGTTTTTGTGGTAAACGCCATGACCCAACCTGGAGAAACCGACAGCTTTACCGCCTATGACCATATAAAGACCTTTAGAGAGTATACGGGTATTGAGAGGATAGATGTAGCTGTGATAAACACAAAAATGCCATCAAGTTCTGTTTTGAAGAGGTATTTAGAGCAAAAACAAGAGCCTGTAGTGCCAGATGTGGCAAGGATAGCAAAGGAAGGCATAGAAGTGTATACAGAAGACCTAATAGGCGATAAGGATGACTTTGTAAGGCACGACCCACAAAGGCTTGCAGACCTTATAGTGGAAATATACAAAAAGCATGGCGTTTTTTCTTAGCTTTGACATTTCAAGGCTTTCTGTAGAAGAAGCTAAGGTAGTGATATGTGGCAGTGGCATAGCAGGACTTACCAGTGCCATAGTTTTAAAGGAGCTTGGCTTAGAGCCTATTGTCCTCACAAGGGGGATAGGAAACACCTACTACTCTCAAGGTGGCATAGCTTGTGCTCTTGACCCAAAGGACAGTCCATACCTTCATATGCTTGATACTCAAAAGGCAGGAAGGGGACTATGCAAAGAGGAAACTCTCAAAATTCTCGTGGACGAAGGCATTCAAAGAATGGCAGACCTCAAAAGGTGGGGTGTGGTCTTTGACGAAGAGACCACAATAGAGGGAGGTCATTCCTTTCCAAGAGTCTATAAGGTAAAGGACTATACGGGCAAAGCCATATACCAAGCCTTGTGGAAGAGGGCTCAAAGCTTAGGCATTAGGGTAATAAGGGGAGAGTTAGAGGAAATCCTTGGAGAGGAAAGGGTAGAAGGGCTTGTTTACCATGAGGGGCAAAGCCTTAGAGTTATAAAGACACCTGCGGTCCTTTTGGCAACTGGCGGTTCCGCAAGCATGTTTTTGCATACCTCTAACCCAGTAAAGGTAAGGGGAGACGCACTGGGCATAGCACTAAGGAAGGGCGTAAAACTAATTAACCCAGAGTTTGTGCAGTTTCATCCCACAGTGGTGAAAAACACCAGCATACTCATCTCAGAGGCAGTAAGAGGAGAGGGTGCTATTTTGGTGGATTCCAAAGGTGAGAGGTTTGTGGAGGAACTCCAGCCAAGAGATGTGGTAGCAAGGGCGATATACAAAAAGCTAAGACAAGGACAAGAGGTTTTCCTTGACCTAAGACCCATAAAAGCCAAAGGAATAGACCTCTCCAAGAGGTTTCCCACCATATACTCCATGCTAAGGGAAGCAGGCTACAACCCAGAAACCCAACCCGTCCCCATCACACCCGCATCTCACTACTTTATAGGTGGCATTGAGGTAGACAGCTATGGAAAAACCACCTTTGAAGGTCTTTATGCGGTAGGAGAATGTGCCTGCACGGGCGTGCATGGGGCAAACAGACTTGCCTCTAACTCCTTGCTTGAGGGCTTGGTTTTTGGATACAGAACCGCCTACAGAATTTTTCATGACCTTTCCTTTTTGAAAAAGCCAAAGGAGACCTATTACAAAAACCAAAGGGAAGGGCAAAAAGACCCACCTTACACCTTTGAAGACCTGAGAAGGCTTATGTGGGAAAACTGTGGACTGGAAAGAGAAGAGACCTTTCTCAAACAGGCACTTGAAAAGCTAAGCACATGGCTACAAACATGGAAAGAGTGGAAACCCACCATAGAAAACCGCCAGCTTTTTGATATAAGCCTAACCGCTATGGCTACCCTTAGCTGTGCTCTTTGGAGAAGGGAGAGCAGAGGCGTGCACTATAGGGTGGATTATCCCTTTGAAAGGGAAGAGTTTAGAAGGGATAGCCTATCTCAACTTTTTAATTTTGATTAATCATCCGCCAAAAGCTTATACATGTTTCTTTCAACTTCACATTGTAGATTAAGAATAAACATTAAAATACTAAGACTTGGTTAGCTTTATTAAGAGTTTATCGTTGTAAATATAATCTATGTAATCCTTTAAATTATCTACTATAAACTTGTCCACTCTTAGCCCGAATATACTACTAAGATTCAGCCTTTTTATGTATACATTAAAGTTTTTCTGTAGAAATATTGATAACAACTCTTGCAAAGACAAAAACTCTGTCAACTTGTTCTCTTTTTTTATGGAATCAAGAATTTCCTTAAATAAAAACACTCCTTTACTCTCAGCATATATACCAAGATATATGTATATAACTCCTTCACTTCTCAACATTTGATAAAATCTTTCAAAAAGAATGAATAGCTCTTGTTTTGGTATCATATAAACGACGTCTACCAACGATATTATATGAAAATAATTAATAAACCTTTCATGTTCCCTTTTAAAAGATTCATAATCCAAAACATTGCATACATTACTTAAATTAATCACGTGTTTTAAGTCTTTCTCTACACATAAGCAATCAGAAGATGGATATCGCTTTTTAAAACTTTTAAGCAGATACCCGTCTCCACACCCAAAGTCTAATATATTTAAAGCATTATAACTCGGAAAATCAAGAGCGACCTCCTGAATTAGGAGGTCGTTAAATAAACGCCTATTTTCAAAGATAACCACTTTTACTTATGGGCATCTTTGGGGTTTACAATTGCTCCTACATCTGGAGGCAGATTTAGAATCATTGGGTTGCTTGTACATTTCTGAAAGTTCTTTGTATAACTTCTTGTAATGCTTATATCCATCTTCTTCTGAGTCTATTTCATCATACAGATTTTCTCCAAAACACTCTTTCCATATGGTTTGACATATATGACTGTGAGCTTTCCAGTTTTTATTGTCTTCTTCTCCAAGCACTCCGTAGTACGGAAAATGATGAAGCATCTCGTTAAATATCTTATGGCAATCTTCATAGTATTGTTGTGTATCCAAAATATGATTGTGCCAGAATTCGTCTATATATAAATTTGGTATAATTTTAAAGTCAATACCGAAATCTTTGAAAGTCTTTATGAGAGATAGAAATTTTATATAATCTACTTCCATACTATCTATGACTTCAGGATCCCAACCAAATACGTTTATCATTTTCTCTTTCTGTAGCCTTCTGTCCAGTGTAGCACTCACGAGAAGTATGTTTTCCCGCAAAGCCTTTTTGAAGTCTTCTGTTTTCACTAACTCAAGGACTTCGGCAAAAACTTTGGTATACATGTTTCACCCTCCTTTACAAGTATTAATTTAACCTAATATTATATACCACCTATTAATATTGTCAACTCTGACTCCACACAATGGATTAGCAACCAAGAGGTTTAAGAATGAAAATATATACACCTGCAACGTATCCATCCCTCACGGTGGGCTTAAAACAAGGGTGCAGATGGAAGTCGCCTTCATGACAAAAACGTCTCCATCCCTCACGGTGGGCTTAAAACTACCTAAAAAACTCACAGGAGGTGTCATCATGGTAACGTCTCCATCCCTCACGGTGGGCTTAAAACATGGTAAGCATAGATATCTGTGCCATAATACCCCACAAGTCTCCATCCCTCACGGTGGGCTTAAAACTTTACAGGAACACTTTTCAGAAGTATTCATAACAATGCCAATGTCTCCATCCCTCACGGTGGGCTTAAAACCTCAAACCTACACACAAAGAAAAGCAAGAAATATCAAGCATTTTCTTAGGGTAGCACCCCTCTCAAGTGAAGGTGGTTTGCCAGAAGTGGCAGGTCCTGCAAGGTTGAGTGTGGTATTGTCAAATTTAAACCCCTGAGAGACAGGGCTTTGAGGTATCTGTCATCAAAGCATCAAAGCATCATTGCATCTTTATGCTAAAACATAAAAGCATAAGGGCATTAAAGTATAACCTATGAAAGACAATCCTCACAAAAGGTAAAAATTCAAGAAAAGCATAATATCTCTACCCTATCACCTTTGAGAAAACCCACAGGTCATAGAGACTGAAGAGAAAGACCGCCACAGTGGAAGTTAAAAAACAGAGACCTGTTAAAGCCTTTTAGTCAATACTGCCCCCTCAACTTCAAGGAACAAAAACCCTATTCAACTACCAAGATGTCAAGGGAGGCAAAGCTCCCACAAAATGCCTTGGGATTATTATAGCTCAAAACCTCTTCCATATCAACCCAACACAAAAACAAAGGGAATGCTATAATAAAAAATTCATGGAGGCAAAGCTAAGTAAATACTACAGGGATATAGACATAAGGGAACTGGGTAGGCTCTTTGAGGAAAAGCTCAGAAGGGTCTCTCCCACTATGGAGTATGTGAGAAACCTTATACTTGATGCCAAAATGCTCTATAGGATACTCTCTGACGAGGAGTTTGACCTAAAGGAAGAAGCCAAAAGGGACTTTGTGTCCGCACTCTTATACTTTATAGAAGACAAGGACTCCATACCTGACCGCATACCCATGATTGGATACTGGGATGACTATAAGCTCGTAAGATATGTAAAGGAAAAGCATAAGGAAGAGATAAACCGCTACTTTTCACAGGTTAAGCACTTTATAGCCAACTACTTCTAATGGTGGGCTTTCTGCTATATAGGCTTTTTCAGGCTTTTATAACCCTGCTGGGTGTTACCTTTTTGTCCTTTCTTATCATAAAACTTGCACCGGGGGACTACCTTGACCAGCTAAGGCTAAACCCTCAAATATCTCCAGAGACCATAGAAGCTCTAAAGAGGCAATACGGTCTTGACCAAAACCTCCTTCTGCAATACATAAAGTGGCTTACCTCTGCTCTTAGGTTTGACCTTGGATACAGCTTTCAGTATCATGCTCCAGTTTCTCAGCTCATAGGCGAGAGGATTTGGAATACTCTTTTGCTTACTGCCACTTCTACGGTTTTATCTTGGCTTATAGCAGTCCCTCTTGGTTTGTTGGCAGGGCTAAAGGAAGGCACTTGGATAGACAGGCTTATAAGGGCTTATAGCTACGTTTTTATGTCTTTTCCTTCCTTTTTTCTCGCTTTTATTATCCTCGTTTTGGTTTCAAAAACTGGCTACTTGCCAGTGGGTGGTCCCTTTAGCCCAGACTTTCATAAGCTAAGCCTCTGGGGTAAGATAGTGGATGTGCTTTCTCATCTTTTTGTGCCTGTGCTTACTTTGACCCTTGTATCCTCTGCGGGTCTTATAAGGCTCATGAGAAGCAGTGTTATAGAGATAAAGAACAGTCCTATGGTGGTAATGCTTAGGGCAAAAGGTGTATCCGATTGGGTTATTATTAAACATATACTCAGAAACGCCATGAACCCTTTTACCACTCTTATTGGCTACGAGATAGCAGGTCTGCTTTCGGGTGCGGCGCTTATTGAGATAATAGTGGGTTGGCCTGGGCTTGGGACTCTTATGTTGGATGCGGTGCTCTCTCAAGACCTCTTCCTTGTTATGGGAGGTCTATACATTGGCACTATAATGCTACTTATAGGAAACCTTATTGCGGATATCCTTCTTGCTGTTGTGGACCCGAGGGTAAGGGAGAGGGAGATTTTGGGATAAGCTTGTTTTCTAATGCCTTTTACAAAGCTCTAAGAAATGGTTTATTTGCGGGCGAGAGCCAACTACAATAAGAATATCACCAATCTCTATTTTTTCCTTGTATGGGTCAGGGCTCGGTATTATCTTTCCTTTTCTGTCTATGGCTATTACAGATACACCAGTTGTCCTCCTTATCTGAAGTTCTGCTATGGTTTTACCTGCGAAGTTAGACCCGGGTTCTATCTTTACCCACTCCATCACCACCTCTTTTAAGATGAGCTCCATCTTATCTGTTTTGATAGGCTGATATAAGGCTCCTGCCAGCAGGAAGCCGAGCTCTTTTGCTTCTTCCTCCGTCAGGTCAAAAATACAGGAGGTTTCTTCGTCCTCCATTAGGTATATCTCTCTCTTTCCTGTGTTGTATATGACAAGCACAAGCTCCCTGCCTTCTTTTAGGCTCATGGAATACTTTTTGCCTATACCTGGAAGGTCTGTTTCCCTTATATCCATGAGTTTTATTTTAATTCCTCTTTATTGACTTGAGTATGTCTCTTTTTTCCGCTAAGACAATAGACTTTATGCCTTCGTCTCTTTGGTAAACCTCCGAGACCTCTCTCTGTATGAACTCTATTAACTTTTGCACCTGCGTCTCAAGCTCTTCTATCTGATCCTTCATACGGAGGATTATGTCAATACCAGCAAGGTTTACGCCAAGTTCTCTACTCAAGGTTAAAATAAACTCAAGCCTTTGGATGTCCTCCTCTGTGTAATACCTTGTCCTGCCACGACTTCTTGTAGGCTTTATAAGTCCTTCCCTTTCATAAAGTCTAAGGGTTTGTGGGTGTATATTAAACATGCTCGCAACTACACCTATGGTATAAAGCCTTGTCTTTTCTCTTTTCATGTCTGCCTCTCCCTTATGCGTTGGGGTTCTGGTAAAAGATTGTTTAGCTCTTCAAGAAGCTGTTTTATTTTTCTGCCATCGCCAAAGAGCTTATCCATAAAGCCTATTTTGGGAACATCTATATGAACTCTTACAAATAGGTCTCCTTTTCCTTCTGACATTAGCTTTGGCATGCCATAACCTTCTACCCTTATAGTGTCTCCGTCTTTTACAGCCGAGGGAACTTTCACCTTAAGATTTTTTCCTTCAAGGGTAGGGACTTCAAGCTCTGCCCCCAAAACCGCTTCAGTGAGCTTAAGGTTTACGTCCACATAGAGGTTATTGCCCCTTCTTTCAAAGATGGGATGAGGTTTTACCTTTACGGTTATAATAAGGTCTCCAGGCGGTCCTCCAAACATGCCTGCATTGCCCTTCCCTTCTGCAAGTATTTTACTACCCGTATCTACACCTGCAGGGATTCTTACCTTTACCTCTTCCTTTTGTGGAATGGTTCCCCTGCCTCTACATGTAGGACAAGACTCTCTTATAACTCCCTCACCTCCACATGTGGAACAGGTCTGTGCTATAGTCATGAAAAATTGCCTGTGAACCACCTCACCCCTTCCACCACAGGTAGGGCATACCTTCTCACCCTTACTTTTATCATAACCGCTTCCACCACATACTGCACAGACAACCTCCCTAACAAGAGGAATACTTATTACAGTGCCCCTGTACGCTTCCTCAAGAGTGAGCTCCACCGTGTAGTATATGTCCTCGCCCTTTATTGGTCTTTTTGCTTCACGCCTTCTTCCACGGCTTGCCTTTTCAAAAATGTCCTCAAAGCCAAAACCTTTAAAAAGCTCTTCAAAAAGGTCTCCCATGTTTTGGAATCTCACTTCTTGGTATGCTTCGCCACCCAGCTGAGCACTAAAGGCGGAGTGTCCATATTGGTCATAAAGCTTTCTTTTTTCTGGGTCTGAGAGCACCTGATAGGCTTCGTTTATTTCCTTAAACTTTTCTTGGGCGTCGGGGTCCTTGTTGAAGTCTGGATGGTATTTTCTGGCAAGCCTGCGGTAGGCTTTTTTTATCTCTTCCCGAGTTGCATTCCTCGGAATGCCAAGCACCTCGTAATAGTCTCTTTTTGCTGATTGTGCCATGTTAAAAGATTTTAGTCAACTTTTATCAAATTTCAAGGGGTAGTCAAGAGGTAAAACCCTACAGTCTAAAATCAAGCTATCCACAAGGCTTTTTAGCTCTTGGGAACAAAGGGTTATTGTCTGGAGTTGAGAGTATTAGGAACTATTGTAACCCAAGTTGCAAGTTATTGTAAAGTTAGACACTGTGGGTTGCTACCCCTCATAAACCTACTTCCCTAAATAAGCTATCTACGGTGCTTTTCTGTCAATTACAACTCAACCCAAAAGTCTCTCTTCCCCCAAAACCTCCATAACATCCCAAGAGTTTATTAACTTCTCTATCAAGGTATCTAAATATTCCCTATCTCTTATGCCCTTCACCTTTACTCCTACACCTTCGGGAACTCGTCCAAGCTTGCCCCTTATAGCGGTCAACACTGTATCTTGCAATGCTTTTAAAAACCCTTCCTCAAGCCCAATTTGTTTACCCTCCTCAAACCCAATCCTTTCCCCTCCTTCGAGCCCGATTTGTTTCCCTTCTTCAAGTCCGATTTGCTTACCTTCCTTAAGCCCAATCTTTTTCCCCTCTTCAAGCCCAAGACTGTATAGAACGTCCTTTTTCAGCTTCCTCTTTGACAATCTTATATCCTCAGGTCTAACCGCTATAGGCATGTGCCTAACCTCCCCCGTTAGCCTTCATTACGAGTTTTTGAATTAGGTCATGAAATTTTCAGTTCAGTAGCCAAAACCTGCATAAAATCCTCAGAAGCAGAAACCAACTTTTTGGCTAAAGACCTTAGAAACTCCATGTCTCTTATTTCCCTTATCCTATTTGCTATCTCCTCAGGCACATAGCCAAGTTTACCCTCAATTATGGTTATAACCATCTCTTGTGCAGACTTCAAAAGTCCTTCCTCAAGGGAACTGTTTCAAAATTTGTGTAAATTCTGCCATGCTTGATAACATACCCTCAAAAAGAATTATTAGCTGGGACATATCCTCTTGCCCATTCAACTCCTAACACCTTACAATGGCTTGAGGCA
>JAXSOH010000014.1:0-26804 GCA_037925805.1 Aquificaceae bacterium | reverse complement strand
TCTTCCAAACCTCTCTATCTTTATGAACTTCTTCGGTTTTTGTAGAAAATCCACACACACCGAATAGCTTTCCACCTCTGAGATATACAGGTTTGGGTAGTCTTTTATTCTGTCAAACTCCTTAGAGCTTAATGCGGGAGGCTTTTCAAGAAGAAGAGGTATTCCTTTCTTTAAAAATTCTTGAGCTATGCCTACATGCTCCTTTGGGTCTACTGCTACTATAACCGCCTTGAGCTCTTCTTTAATATCTCCAAAATGACAATAGAAAGGGTAAGGCTTTTTTTCCTTGTTTGGGTCTATATCGCACAGAACCAGCTTCTCACCAAGCTCCTCTAATTTCCAAAAATATTTGTTTCCCATATTGCCAAGACCTACCAGTAAAACATGCATGTATAGAATTTTAAGGGAATAAGCATAAACCTATAAGGTTGAAATTTGTCCCAGCTCTACTAAAATTATGCATAAACCCAGGAGGTGGAGCTATGAAAAGACTGTATATTGCCTTTGCTTTGCTTGTTGGAATTTCCTTCTCACAGCAGATAACCATGAAAAGACCGCCCAAGTCCCTTGAGAAATATTACCCTCCTCAATCTCAAAGGATGGAATATCTGTCCAATATGCATACCATGAGCGTAGCCTTTCACGGAATTAACCTAAACATAAACGAAGGTAGGTGGGATAAAGCTCTTGAGTGGGCTAACCAGTTAAAAAAGGCTTATGAAGAATCCGCAAGGATGGTGCCAGAGTGGAAGGACTATTTCAAGCCAGCACTGGCGGACAATCTTGTAAAGGCGGTCCAGTCAAAGAATGTGGATGCGGTAATAAATGCATCAAGAGAGCTTGGACAAACCTGTAGCAAGTGCCATCAGGACAATCAAGCAGTGGTAAAGCTCTACTATCACTTTCCAAGATATGACAACATAACCCTTGAGGACCCAGTGGAGCTTCAGAATCTAAAGACAAAGGACTATATGAAGAAGTTAACGGACTCAATGAAATCTCTTAGGATGTTTTTAGTTCAGGGCGATATGGCTAAGGCAAGGGAGCATGGCGATAACTTTGTAGAAAGGGCAAAACAGCTCAATACCATGTGCACCAAGTGTCATACCTCAAAGGCTTCTATAGAGTCCCTTGCAGGAAAGGAGTATCTTACCGCACTTGATAACCTCCAGAAGGCTCTCAAGGCTCCTCAGATAAACAGAGACAATGTCTTTAGACATCTTTCGGAGGTAGGACAATTTTGCTACAGATGCCATAATGTGCACCTCATACCTGTGCTTGTGCAAAATGCTCTAAAGTGAGGTGTCAAGAAATAGCATAAGCAAAAGACCTAAAAGAAAGGCTATGGTGGACTGGGTGTGTTTGCCTTCTGCGTAGGCTTCTGGGAAGACCTCCTTTGCGGTAATGTATACCATAGCACCACCACCAAAGCCAAGACCCACTGCCAAAAGGCTTTTGAAGACCTCAAAAAAGGCATAGCCTATCAGAGAAAAGAGGGCTTCAAGAAGACCGCTAAGAAAGCCAACCCACAAAGGCATAAGAACCTTGCCTGTGATTACCATGAGAGGCAAGCTCACCACAAAGCCTTCTGGAATATCTTGGAGGGCTATGGCTATGGCAGTTTGAAAACCTTTCTCTCCTGAGTAGGCGGATGCTATACCTACGCTTAAGCCTTCGGGTATGTTGTGAATAATTACCGCAAACACTATCAAGTATAGCCTGCTTAGTCTTTGAGGAGAGATGCCTTCCATACCCTTTATGGTATGCTCGTGAGGCACAAGGCTTTCCACCAAAGCCATAAGCACAAAGCCTAAAACAATGCCAAAGGCAACTTCAAAAAAGCTACCCACCTCAAGCCCAGGCAGGATAAGACTTGTAAAGCTGGCAACGAGCATAACACCACCTGTAAAAGACAGGCTCACACCAACGCTTAAAAAGGGCTTCCTAAGCAGGACAGCAAGCAGGCTACCAAGAAAAGTGCCAAGAAGTAGAAGAGAGGATATGAAAAATATGTTCATGTGTCTTCTATTTTACCCGTAAGGGCTTCTGTTAAGTCATAGGGACAATCTATAAAGGTGTAGAAAAAACTTATAGCTTCTGACTTCTTATCCAAGTCCTCAAGCCAAAGTCTTATCCTAACCCTTGCGTAGTTCCAAGCCCTATAAAGCTCCCTTTCAAGCTTCTGTTTCATGCTTGGCGAAAACTCTAACTCCAACTCAATCCTGCCTCTAAGGTGATATATCTCTATTCTGTGTCTTTTTGGCTCTTTTATAAGCTCCCTGTAGTTTTCCCATATATAGAGCTTTTCCAAGAGCAAAGATAAATAGCCTGCTACCTCATCAACCTCTCTTTGGATGAGCTTTTCCAACTCTGTGTATAGATTTTCCCAATCAACTTTTTGATATCTTCCTTCCTTGAGAAGTTCATGGTTTATCTCAGCCCAGAGAGGAAAATCTTCTTTGTATAACTCCTTTAGGTCCTTTCCCATCCTTACAAAAGCTCAGACACTCTAAAAAGAGCGTATACTTCAAGACCTTCCCTTTGTAAGTTTTCCCTGCCACCCTCTTCTCTGTCAACCACCGCATAGACACAAAGCACTTCATAGCCCTCCCTTTTGCAGGCTTGGACTGCTTTGAGAGCAGAACCTCCTGTGGTTATCACATCCTCTAAGACCACAACCCTGTCTCCTGCCCTTAGTAGCCCTTCCACCTGTTTTCCAGTGCCGTGAGCCTTTGGCTCCTTTCGGACCACAAAGGGTTTTATGGTATCTCCCTCAAGGTATGAGACCATGCTTACCGCATAGGCTATAGGGTCCGCACCAAGGGTTAGACCTCCCACACCCTGAGGCTTTAGGTCTTTTATAGCCTGATATAAAACCTTACCCAAGATATACACACTTTCTGGGTCAAAGGTTATCTGCTTTAGGTCTATGTAATACCTGCTTAGCTTTCCAGAGGAGAGTTTGAATATAGGCTCGTCCGCAACCTTGAGAGACCTTTCCCTTATGAGAGCTTTTAGCCTTTCCCTATCCATTGGCTTTCAACTTCTCCTTAGCATACTCCATCAGACCACCAGCTTTTAGGATAGCCATTAAAGTATCTGGAAACTTGGTGGCGGTATACTCTTTACCGGTCGTCAGATTTTTTATGATACCCTTTTCCAAGTCCACCTCTATCTCATCGCCCTCTTTTATCTCATCCACTGCCTGTGGTGCTTCCACTATAGGAAGACCTATGTTTATGGCATTACGGAAGAATATCCTTGCAAAGGATTTGGCTATAACCACAGGCACTCCAGCATACTTTATGGCTATGGGTGCATGCTCCCTTGAAGAGCCAGAGCCAAAGTTTCTACCCGCAGTTATTATATCCCCTTCCTTGTGCTCCTTTGCAAAATCTGGATGCTCCGAGTCCTCCATTACATGCTGGGCAAGTTCGTAAGGGTCAGAGGTGTTTAGGTATCTGGCAGGTATTATCTGGTCTGTGTCCACATTGTCTCCAAACTTCCACACTCTACCTCTTATAACCATAGGGTTTATTATAACGCAAAAGGTGTTAGCCTCTTTTTTCGAAGGTAAAATACCTAACCGTATAATCATACATGGAGATATATGCCAATAAAACAGAAAGCCATAAAAAGGCATTAGCATAGCCTTGACTAAAACATAGGGCTATAAGGGTTATAAATTCAAAGAAAGCTTTTGCTTTTCCGAGATAGGATGCGGGCATGGTGTAACCCTTTTCTACAGAAATGCTTCTCAAAAAAGATATAGAAAGTTCTCTTATGAGAAGTAATACAAAGGGTAAAAGCTCAATATTATTTGCATACAGAAAATAGGACAGAACACCCAAAACAAAAATCTTGTCCACAAGAGGGTCAAGGAGAGTGCCAAGCTTACTTACCTGATTGTTTTTTCTTGCCAAACCACCGTCTAACCAATCAGAAACCCCTGCAGAAACTACGAGAACTCCTGCAAGACTTTTCTGTCCTTCATGAAGAAAGTAAAGGGTTGGGAAAAGTAGAAAAAGCCTAAAGAGGGTTATGGCGATTGGCATATATCTATTTTACAACAGAGAGAGTTTTGTGCCTTGCTCTTTCATAATAGAAATCAAAACATTCGGAGGTATATGGAGCTCTCTAAAGGTTGTTATTCTTTCTCTTATTAGGCTCGCATCTATACCTGTGAGCTTTTCAAGCTCTTCGTAATCAAATTCAACAAAAAGACTTCCATGTATAAGAAAAGCCTCTCTCAAGGTTCTCATGGCACATGCAAGGATTTTTTTACCCTTAAAGGTTATCTCACCAAGTGTGGGATAAAAGTAGCAGAAAAAGTCTTCATAGCCACCCTTATATCTGCTCATTTCAAACTCAGGGTTTAGGTCTCTAAGGCTTTCTAAGATTAGACCCATAAAGTTTTTGTATATTTTTGTAAAGCTCCAGCCCCAGTCTTTTCGCAAACCTGCATAGGAAAAGGATAAGTCCCAGCCATGTAGAAGGGCTCCACCCCCTGTTGGTCTTTTTACTACCTCAATGGACAAAGGTGGAGCTTCCTGAGAGTAACCTATGCTCAAGGTTGGCTCAAACCACCTATAAAGCCTAAAAGAGGAGCTACCTGTTTCTTCAGCATTTAGAAGGTTCTCCCAGTCCCTTTGCATGTTTTCCTTGCCACTTAGCGATTCAACATAAGATAAATCATAGGTTTTAATCTCTTTCACGGTTAATATTTTAAAACTATGCGTTTCCTTGAAAAACTACTTGGTAGGAAAGGAAAAGAGGAGAAAAGCACCCTGAGGTTAACAACGTCAAAGGGAGAGCTGACCCTAAAACCTGAAGATTTTTTTGAAAAAGACCCAGATGCACGCATAGAGGAGTTCTGGGTGGACGCCATGGATGTCTCTGAAGATGGCTATTGGATTCTTGTAGGAAGAAGACATGGGGTTTTACAGCTTTATGACTGGAGGGGAAGGATCCACAGACTACCCTCTAGACCACCCGCTCAGGTGATAACGGACATAGTCTTTAGAGGAAAATATCTTGCACTAATAACACCACCTTACCTTGTGGTTTACTTTCTTGAAGACCCAAGAAACCCCCAAACATGGAAGAGTTTTAGAACCACACAAGAGGGTATAAGAGCCTCTGTGGGGCTTGACCTACAGGGAAACCTACTTGCCTATGGCGTTGTAGGAGAAAGGGTTTATGTGATAGATATATCTGGTGGCTTTGGTTCAGAGGGTTTGGACTTTAGAAGCACCTTTTCTTACTCAGAAGCCCAGATAGGAGAGCTAAGGTGTTTAAGGCTAATAGGCTCAGGAAGGGTTCTTCTGTCAGGCACTAAGGGAGTAGCCCTTTATGACCTTGGAGGAAAGCTACTCAAAAGGCTTGACCATGCTGCAGGCAGGGCGGTTCTACCACTAAGGGATAGGCTTATACTTGCAGAAGGGAACAACCTCTTTGTCTATGACCTACAGCTTGAGGAGTCCCTTCAGAGCACTACAACACCCATAAATATCTCTCAGATAGACCTATCTCCAGATGGTGAGTTTATGTTTCTTGCGGACACAGAAGAGAACAGAATGGGGCTTGTGTATCTTCCTAACCTTGAGTTTGTCTATAGCTTTGAGGGTTTTGGCTATTCTGTGGTGAGAGTATCTTCTGATGGGACTGTATACACATGCACCTACACAGACCAAGAGGATAAAAGGTTCTACAGCCTTAGAAGTATAATTACGAACCTAACGGATTTACTCTATAACAAGGACAGACAGTCTCAGATTATCAAAAGGGCGGAGGAGGAACTAAAGGCTTTAAAAAGCAAACTCAAAAAGGCGGGCAACTCATCAGACCCCCAAGAGCTTGAAGAATACAGAAGACTTATCTCCATGGACGCACCCATAAGAAGGCTAAGAGAAATAATACTTGACGCACAGCACCTTATAGAAGAGGCGAGGTTTGACACTTTTGTGAGAAACTTAGAGGAAAGAATAAGACAAGGCAAGGCGGATGCAGGAGACCTAAGAGACTTAGAGACCAAGCTAAAGCTGGAGGAGGGTGAGAAAGCCCAGAGGTTAAAGGCACTCAAGGAAAGTCTTGAAGCCTACTTCCAAAGGACAATGCAGGAACACTTAGAAAAGGTAAGAGGTGCAGTAAATGAAGTTGAGAGTGCTGACCTAAGGGACTTTGAAGCCCTTGAAGAGGTAAAGAAGGCGAGAGAGTTTATAAACAAGCTCCCCAGCCCCATAAGCCAGCAAGCACAAGCCCAGCTTCTTAAAGTTTTTCATGGGAAAATACTACAGGACAGGCTTAGCAGATACAGGATAAGGTTTGAAGACTCAAGGGTTGTTTTTGGCTCTGAAGTCTTCCCTAAGTTTTCTGGTGAGAGGAAAAGGCTAAAGTGGAGAATAAAGGTAGAAGAGAGATTGCTCCTGCAAGATAAGATGTTCGCCAAAATAGCTTTTGAAAGAGAAGACGGTATCTTAATAGAACCCAAAAGGTATCCAAACCTTGTTTCTCATGAGGAGTTAAAGGCACTGCCCTTATGGGTTAAGAGATACCTAAGACACTTAAATGGGCTTTTTTATCACGAACCCCACAGGCTACCTCTTTTTGTATCCTACGAAGAGACACCATGGTTTGTGAGGAATTTAGAAAGGTTTACCTCTTTGATAAAAGAACAGCTCATGTATTCTGAAGGTATTCTAATCCTCGAAGGAGATGCAGGGGTAGGAAAGAACTTTCTTGTAGAGGTCTTTTCTGCCCTTACTAATAGACCACTGTATATCATACCCTGCAACTCCAAGATGGAAAAAGAAGACATCACCTTTGTATATGAGTTTGACCCCAAAAGAGGAACAAAGAGAGTATACTCAGACCTTGTAAAAGCCCTCCAAACCCCTGGTGCGGTCATATATTTTGATGAGATAAACACCTTACCACCTGGAATGGTAAAGCTCTTTAATCCTCTCTTTGACTACAGAAGATACCTTACTCTACCCACAGGGGAGGTCATAAAGGCACATAGGGAAGTAGTGCTCGTAGGTGGCATGAACCCTCAAAACTACCTGGGAGTTTCTGAACTTCCACAGGACATAAAATCAAGAGCTGATATTATATTTGTGGACTATCCACCCTTTGAAGACGAGAAGGGCATATACCACCCAGACGAAGCCATAATACTCAAAGACCACGTGCGGGGACTTTCACACCTTAGCCTCGAAGAGTTTGTTTACCTTTGGCACTCAGTTGTAAACGGAATAAAGACCACACCTCTTGAGGTTCAAGAAGCTCTTGAGGAAAGCCTGTGGAAGGTCTTTGAACTTCTTAAGATAGCCAACGCCATAAGGAAGGCTTATAGAGCATACCAGACTCAGCAGTCCGAAGAGCCTGTGGATTTTGTATTTTCTATAAGAGATACTATCAGATGTGCCAGAAGGCTTGACAAACACAAAAGTGTAAAAGGTCTTGTGCTGGATACTATACTGCCAAAGGTAGGCTCACCTCTTGAAAAAGAAATAATAAAGAGCTTAGTGGAAAGAGTATAAATTCCCGAGATTGGGAGTTGTGGCTTCAAGCTCTCCATTGACAAATATCATATTTTGTTTATATTTTAAATTGTTTATCAAATATACAAAAAGAGGGGATACACAAGGAGAGATTTCTTAACCTCCGCTCTTTTGCTTTCTACCGCTCTTGGTCTGCCTTCTTCTTTACTGCCAAAGGCTGTCAACGCTCTTGAGAACAAACCAAAGCCTGTGGTGATATGGCTTGAGTTTCAGGACTGTGCGGGTTGTAGCGAATCTTTTATAAGAAGCACAAGCATATTACCCACCGATGTGCTTTTAGATTACTTATCTCTTGAATATCATGAAACACTCATGTCTCCTTCAGGTTTCTACGCAGAAGAGTCAAAAAGAGAAGCCATGGAAAAGCACAAAGGCAAGTATGTGCTTGTGGTAGAAGGCTCTGTTTCTCCTAAGGATAAAGGTGTATACTGCACTGTAGCCGGCAAGTCAAGCATAGACCTTCTTAAAGAAGCTGTGGAGGGTGCAGGTCTTATAGTAGCGGTAGGTAGCTGTGCCAGTTGGGGAGGAATACCACATGCCTATCCTAACCCTACTGGTGCCTTGTCTGTAAGTGAGGTGCTAAAAGGAAAGCAAGTGGTTAACATACCCGGCTGTCCACCTATAGGGGATGTGATGGTTTCTGTGATAGCTAATTATGTGATAACTGGAAAAGCTCCAGAGTTAGATAGTATGGGAAGACCCAAGACCTTCTACGGACAGACCATTCATGACCGATGCTACAGGAGGCCTTTCTACAACGCAGGCAGATTTGCCAATTCCTTTGATGATGAGGGTGCTAAAAAGGGTTACTGCCTTTACAAGCTTGGATGTAAGGGTCCTATTACCAGAAATGCCTGTGCCACTATAAGGTGGAACGGTGGTCTTAGTTTTCCCATACAGTCTGGGCATCCATGTTTTGGTTGTTCAGAGCCAGATTTCTGGGACAGGGGGATGATATATACCCCTTTGTCCGTGGTAAGCGGAGAGTTTGGGATTAAGGAAGCTTTTGTAGGTGCTGCAGTTGGAACTGCGGTTGGTGTAGGTGTTGCTTACATGAACAAGAAGCTGAGAGGAGGGAAATGATATGAGCGATGTTGCCTTTTATGATTTCGTTAGAGGTCCCTTTTTGAAGTTTGCCCTTTTTGTCTTCTTTGTAGGCATAGCCTATAGGTTTTTCAGAGTGCTTCTTCTCGGACTGCCTCCGGATTATGCAAAGCCCAAGGGAAGCCCACCCTTTATGGCTCTCAAGAAGATAATAATAAAGCCCACCATGGGTTGGACTTTTAATGAGATATTCTCAAGGAGAGCCATAAACTTTATAGGTGGCTTTCTCTTTCACCTTGGCTTTCTTGGGTTGACCTTTTTCGTTCCAGCCCATACCCTCCTTTGGAAGAAAATAACAGGCATACCCTTTCCAACGCTTCCAAACATAGTCTCCGATGTTCTGGCTTATGCTGCCTTGGGTTCTCTTATTGCTCTAACAGTTCATAGGGCTCTTAACCCTGTCTTAAAGTTGCTAACAGGCAAAGATGAATATTTTGCCAACCTTCTTATAGCCTTGATACTTTTCACAGGGCTTCTTGCAACACGCTGGGCAGGTGGTGGCAGTTATATATGGTTAGTCTCTCTTCATCTGTTCCTCGCTGACCTTCTTATCATATACATACCCTTTAGCAGGCTTTCTCACTTTGTATACTACTTTCTCTCAGTTGGTTTTATGGGATGGAACGCAGGCAAAAGGGGTGTTTCCTTTTAAAGGAGGTGTGCTATGGCTGTGGTTCTTTCAAAAGAGACCGTTGGTCATGAGGAAGTGGAAAAGTTTTACCAGTTTTGTAAAAACAGCATAAACACAGAGGTGGCTTCTTATTTAGAAGCTTGTGTGCGTTGTGGCATATGTGCGGAGGCTTGTCTATTCTACATGGGTGAGAACGTCTCTGGAAGGATAGACCCAACCCTCACACCTGCCTATAAGGCAGACCTGCTAAGAGAGATATACAAGGAAAACTACACGCTCCTTGGAAGATTGAAAAAGCTCTTCGGCTTTGGTGTTAAGATAGAGCCAGAAGACCTAAAGGAGCAGGCGAGGCTTGCCTTCTATACCTGCACCAACTGTGACCGATGCACCAAAGCCTGTCCTATGGGTATAGACACGCCAAAGCTCGTAAGCATAGTAAGGGGAGCTCTAACCTACGCAGGGCTAACACCCAAAGACCTTGCGGACGCAACCAACATGTCCGTTGAAAAGGGTAGCCCCTTAGGTGTAGACACTCAAACCTTCCTGCAGAGGATAGAGTTTATCTCTGAAGAATACGAGGTGGAAGTCCCTGTGGATAAAAAACCCTCAGAATATCTCTACATTCCATCATCTATAGAGCTTATGAAATTTCCAGCTTCTGTTGCATCCGCAGCAAAGGTTCTAAATAAGGCAGGGGTTAACTGGACTGTTTCCACCGTAGCCCACGAAGCTACCAACTTTGGGCTTTTTGCACAGAGCAAGGAAGTAACTAAGGAGATGCTTAGAAGAGTTCTTGAAGGGGCAAAGGGCTTAGGTGTCAAATACATAATAGCACCAGAATGTGGTCATGCCTATCAATCCATGAGGTTTATAGCTCCAAATGTGTTTCCGGAGGAATGGGACTTTGAAGTTTTAAACATAGTGGAATTCATAGACAAGATGATAGGGGAAGGAAGGCTCAGAATAAACAAGAAGGTGTTAAAGGATAGGGCAACATTGCATGATTCCTGTCAAATAGGCAGGAGGGGAGGAGTGCTCAGAGAGCCGAGGAGGATAATGTATATGGTGGCTGAGGACTTTAGAGATTCCGTCCTTATACCAGAGCATAACATATGCTGTGGTGGTGGTGGTGGGGTTCTTGTTATAGGCAATGCGGACTACTACAGACAAAAGGCATTCATATCAAAGATGACGCTATTTGACAAGGCAAAGGCAAAGACAGTGGTTTGCTACTGTGCCAACTGTATGCTTGCACTAACAAAGAGTAGTCAGGAGCTAAAGAGAGACTACCGATTTGTAAGCATAGTGGAGCTTGTGGCAGAAGCCATAGAGGAGGAGTAAAAATGAAAAGACTTGTAGTAGACCCAATAACCCGTATAGAAGGACATCTAAGGATTGAAGCGGAGCTTGAGGGTAGCACCATAAAGTCCGCATACTCTTCTGGCACCATGGTCAGAGGCATAGAGATTATACTCAAGGGGAGAGACCCAAGAGAGGCTTGGGCTTTTGCTCAAAGAATATGCGGAGTTTGCACCACAGTGCACGCCTTTGCCTCCATAAGAGCGGTGGAGGATGCTCTAAAGATAAAAGTTCCAAAGAACGCTTCCCTTATAAGAAAGCTCATGATAGGGACGCTTTTTGTCCATGACCATGTGGTGCACTTCTATCACTTGCACGCCCTCGATTGGGTAAACCCAGTGCTTGCTCTTAAGGCAGACCCTGTAAAAACCTCAGAGCTCGCCAGAAGCATATCCAACTACGAAAAGTCATCACCCTCTTACTTTAGAGAAGTTCAGGAAAAGCTAAAAGCACAGGTAGAGAGAGGACAGCTTGGTATATTCAGCAAAGGATACTGGAACCATCCAGAATATAGACTTCCACCAGAGGCAAACCTTATGGCTGTCGCTCACTACATAGATGCCCTTAACTGGCAGACACAGGCGGTGCAAGTTCACACCATCTTTGGTGGAAAGAACCCCCATCCCAACTTTGCGGTGGGGGGCATGCCTTCGCCCATTGACCTTGATAGCGATACAGCCATAAACATGGAAAAGCTCGGAAGGGTCAAAACATTGATAGACCAGATGGTGGACTTTGTGGATAAGGTTTACCTTCCAGACTTGACTGCCATAGCCAGTTTTTACAGGGATTGGTTTGAAAAGGGAGAAGGCACTGGTAACTTTTTGGTGCTTGGAGAACCAGAGGGTGACTCCCATAGAGAAGGTAAATTTTTCATTCCACCCACCTTTATAAGAAACAGAAGACCGCAAGCCTATGAGGATGTGGACTACTCAAAGGTGGAGGAGTATATTACCCACAGCTGGTATAGTTATTCCAAGGGAGATAAGGTGGGGCTTCACCCCTTTGAGGGTGAGACGGTGCTTAATTACACAGGTCCAGAGCCTCCCTATGAACTCCTTAATGTGGAGGGTAAATATAGCTGGCTGAAGGCTCCAAGATACGATGGTTTGCCTGCGGAGGTGGGTCCTCTTGCCAGAGTTTTATCTCTATACGCAAGGAATATGCTTGGTGTAAAGGAGTTGGTAGATTCCTATCTCTCAAAACTCGGACTTAACCACTCAGCCCTCTTTTCAACCATGGGTAGGACACTTGCCAGAGGTATAGAAACCCATATATACGCACACGCTATGAAAAGATGGTATGATGAGTTAATAGAAAACATAAAGTCTGGAGACACAAAAACCTTCAACGCAGAAAAATGGGAACCTTCAACTTGGGAGAAGGAAGCAAAGGGGCTTGGTCTCATGGAAGCACCAAGGGGTTCCCTTTCTCACTGGGTTCACATAAGAGATGGCAAAATAGAAAACTATCAGGCTGTGGTGCCTACCACATGGAACGGCTCACCAAGGGATGCAAAGGGTCAACCATCTCCTTACGAAGCGTCCCTCGTGGGACACTCCCTTGCAAATCCCCAAGAACCTCTTGAGATTTTAAGAACTATACATTCCTTTGACCCTTGCCTTGCCTGTGCGGTGCATCTATATAGGGAGGAAGAAGAGCTTATTTCTGTAAAGGTGTTGTAGAAAGGCTAATATTGTTGCATACTTTTATAGATATGGGCTTGAAAGAAAGTCTGGTTAATGTATCACCCTTTGTGTATATGCTTCCGAAGGGCACAATACAGGGTCAAAAAGTTCCAGTTTATTTTTATCTTAGCGAGAAGCTCTTTGAACTCTTAGAGGAAGACGCTATAAGACAGGCAGGCAACGCCTCAACCCTGCCTGGAGTGGAAAAGGCTATATATGTGATGCCAGACGTGCATGTGGGCTATGGGTTCCCTGTGGGTGGTGTAATGGCAACGGATATAGCAGAAGGCATAATAAGCCCAGGGTCTATAGGATACGATATAAACTGCGGGGTAAGGCTCATAGCCACCAACCTAACCGCAGACAGGGTTCAACCCGTAAGAAAAGAGCTCATGCAGGAGATACTCAAGAGTGTGCCTGCGGGTGTAGGTTCAACGGGAAGGCTGAGACTTTCAAAGTCTGAGCTCTCTGAAGTTGCAGTAAAGGGTGCTCGCTGGGCGATGGAAAAGGGTTTTGGCTTTGAGGAGGATTTACAACACATAGAGAGTGGTGGTGCACTTCCCAACGCTGACCCATCAAAGGTTTCAGACTTTGCCTTTCAAAGAGGAGCAGAAGAGCTTGGAACTGTAGGCTCTGGAAACCACTTTGTGGAAGTTCAGTACGTGGATGAGGTCTACGACGAAGAAGTGGCACAAAGGCTGGGACTAAGCATGGGTCAGATTACCATAATGGTGCATTCAGGCTCAAGGGGCTTTGGACATCAAGTATGCGTAGACTACTTAAAAATTGCAAAGGACGCTCTCAAGAAATACAATATAGATATACCAGATATGCAGCTTGCTTGTATGCCCTTTAGCTCCCCAGAGGGGCAGGACTACTTTAAGGCTATGAACTCTGCAGCAAACTACGCCTTTGCCAACAGGCAGATACTGGGATATCTGACCGCAGACACCCTTAGAAGGTTTTTTGGTCTTTCTTGGGAAGAGCTTGGCTACAGGCTTATTTACGACCTTGCACACAACATAGGTAAGGTGGAAGAGCATAAGGTAGATGGCAAAAGAAAGAAGCTCCTCGTTCACCGCAAAGGTGCTACAAGAGCTCTTCCGCCTTACAGTCCTGACATCCCTCCCGCCTATAGAGATATTGGTCAACCTGTGCTTCTTCCCGGAGATGTGGGAAGGTATTCCTTCCTACTTGTGGGTCAGGAGGGTAGTATGAGTATGAGCTTTGGAAGTGCCTGCCACGGAGCTGGAAGGCTTATGTCAAGGACTAAGGCAAAAGAGTTTGTAAAAAAGGAAGGGCTTGAAAAGGTGCTCGGTGGTCTTGTAGTGGTAGCAAGGGGTAAGGGAACTGTTGCAGAGGAAATCCCACAGGCTTACAAAGATGTTTCAGAAGTTGCCTATGTGGTTCATTCCCTAAGGATAGCAAAGCTGGTAGCAAGGTTTAAACCATTGGGCACTTTGAAAGGTTAAGTGTTATAATAAAGAATTCTGGAGGAACTTATGGGTGAGTTTGAGAAATTGCTTGAAGAAAGTCTTGAGATGAAGGAAATAAAAAGAGGGGAGGTGATAAAGGGTAGGGTGGTAAAGGTAGATGAAAGGAACCTCTACGTGGATGTGGGTTACAAAGTAGAGGGTATAATCCCCAGGGAGGAACTGCCAAACTCAAAGGTTGGTGATGAGATAAAAGCAGTAATCATAAGGTTTACCAAAGGTGGCTCTCCTCTTCTGTCCTATAGAAGATATATCGAGGATAAGCTAACAGGCTTTTTGAGGTCTTGCTACGAGAAGGGAAAGCTGATAACGGGGACGGTAGTAGAAAAGAAGGATGATGGCTATACAGTGGACGTGAGTGGTCTGAAGGTTTTCCTTCCTGCCAAGGAAGCCATCAAAAACCTTAGAGAAGGTAAGAAAATAGTGGCAAAAATAATAGACCTCAAAAAAGAAGAAGATGGTCTTAAGGTAGTGCTTTCTCAAAGAGACTACATAAAGGCTCAGGAAGAGAAGAAAAAGGCAAAACTGCTTTCTAAGATAAAAGTGGGAGATTTAGTAGAAGGTAGGGTTATAAAGATAGACCCAGACAAGGGTATAACCTTGCTGGTGGGTAACGCTCTCAGGGCATTCATACCTTTAGAGGAACTGAGCTGGGGCAGGGACAGAAACCCATACAACTACGCAGAGATAGACGAAAAGCTAAGGGTAAAGGTCAAGAGAATACCCAAGGACGGACAGTTCATATTTGTAAGCCTGAAGGATACGAAGGAAAACCCATGGCGTAAGGCAGAGCAAAGCATACAGAAGGGTCAGATGGTAAACGGAAGGGTGGTAGAGGTAAGAGAAAATGGGCTTATACTTGAGGTTATGGAAGGAGTTGAGGGCTTTGTGCCAAAAGAAGAAATATCCTACGATGACACCACATACAAGAAGGGTGATAGGGTGTCCGCCCAAGTGCTTGACTTTGACCCCAAGAGGCACAAGCTAATTATGAGTATAAAGAAAACCCTTCCAAAACCGTGGGAAGAGTTTATAAAGGAACATCCGGCTGGTAGTAAGATTGTGGGAACTGTGGAGAAGATAGAAGGTGCAAAGGCTATAGTTAAACTTGAAAAGGGTGTGCGGGGTATTATCCATAGGGGTGACCTTGCTTGGATAAAGCCGGGAAGGATAGAAGAAGTGCTTCAGGTAGGTCAATCCCTTGAGTTTGCTGTGCTTGGACTTGATGGGAAGTTCGTAAAACTGGGTCTCAAACAGCTTACAGATAACCCTTGGGAAACAGTCCTTAAAAATTACAAAGTTGGCGATAAGGTAAAGCTAAAGGTAAAGAGTGTGCACCCCTTTGGTGCATTCTTGCAGTTCCCAGAGGGCATAGATGGGCTACTACCCATATCGGAGATGCCAAAGGGCTTGAAACTTCAAGAAGGTCAAGAGGTAGAAGCAAAGATAATAGAGCTTTCTCAGGATAAAATAACCTTCAGCATGAAGGAGGAAGATAAGAAAGAGGATACAACGGATATAATAACCACCTCCGACAAGGGCTTTACACTGGGTGACATACTCAAGAAAAAGATGAAAATATGAAAAAGAAAAGGCTCGTTGAAAGGCTATACGAAGAGTATTCTCATATTTACTCAAAGAAGAAGGTTTACAGAATGGTGAACTTTCTGTTGGACGAGATGAAAAAAAGCATAGCCTCTGATGATGGCTTGAAGATTTCAGGCTTTGGTAGTTTCAGAAGAAAAGGAAAACGGATACTATTTAGATTAAGCAAAAGGCTTATAAAGAGGTTGAAAATAGAAGCCAAAAGGTCTAAAATGTAAATTCAACGGGGTGTGGCGCAGGCGGAAGCGCGCTGGCATGGGGGGCCAGAGGTCACGGGTTCAAGTCCCGTCACCCCGATTTTAAATAAGATGCTTTGTCTAACATCTTTAGCCTTGACTTAAGATTATTGAAAGGCAACAGATTAACAATTTATATGACTGAAATTTCTGTCTTTCCCGCAAGCATATTGGACAAAGCTAATCCCTTAGTATCCTCTTTTCGTATATGAGTGCGAGGGTGAACAGGGTTGTAAATATGATGGGTCCAAGGAATATACCCACGAAGCCAAAGGTCAGCAAACCACCCACTATGGAGAAGAAAAGCACTATGTAGGGTACGCTCACACCCATTTTCATTATGAGAGGTCTTATGAAGTTGTCTATGGTGGATATAATGAACATACCATATAGGAACATAAAAGCACCTGCGTATATGCCTTTCACTGCAAAGGTGTATAGTGCCACTGGAAACCATACAAAAGCTGCACCAAAGGGTGGCACAAAGGAGCTTATGAAGGTTGCTATAGCAAGAAGGACTGCGTAGTCTAAGCCTACCAACTTGTATCCTATAAAGCCTACGGTGCTCTGGGCTATACCCACACCAATGGACCCATAAACGGTGGCAAGGACCGTTTTGTATACGGTAATGGAAACCTGCTCCACATCCTCTCTATGCATGGGGAGAAAACGTTCCAAAAATCTCACAAACTTTGGACCATCTCTAAGTATGAAAAAAAGCGTAAGCAGGAACACAAAGGTTTTGAAGATAAAGCTCCCTACCGCAGGGACTATGGAAGCTGCGATGTTTAGCCCTTTTTGAAGAAGGTCTCTAAGACCGCTTATAAGAATGTTTCTAAACTCCTCAGACTCTATGTATGCAAGAAAACCTTTTATCTCCTGATCTGTAAGGAATTTTTTAAGAAGGGGGTTCTCAAGCATTCCCTTTAATAAATCCACATAAGAACTGTTTTGTGTAAAACCTACAGCAAAATGTAGTAGCTCTATGGACTGTCTTATGGCTAAGGTAAGCACCAAGCTAAAAGGGACTACCACCAGCAGGAGCACCAAAAGGGTCAGCAAGAGAGCGGATATGGTATTTCCTATTCTCTTTGAGAGTTTCATATGCAGGGGGTAGAGGACAAGGGAAAAGATGATAGCCCATAGGATGGGTTTTAAAAAGGGTAGAAGCATGGTGAAGGCAAAGAAGGCAAAAAAGACCGTCAGAGCGAGAAGAAAATAGAGAAAAACTTTTTCCCTCACAGGACTAAATTATAAAGCATGGAAAACTGTCCAAAGTGTGGTGCTTTGCTTGAGGTTATAGAATGCTGTGGCGGTGGGATATTTAGGTGTGAAGGTTGTGGAGAGTATTACTTTTATGGAGAGCTCATAGAGTCTCAAAGGGGCTTTGAGGAGGTCTCCTCAGAAGCTCAAGAGCAGTCTCCTTTGGAGGGCGACCCTCAACCACAACCTTGTAGACCGCAGTGCTTATAGGTGCGTGTAGCCCTCTTTCTATGGAAATCTTGTAAACCGCTTTGACGGTGTGTATGCCCTCCACTGTTTGGTTTAGTCTTTGGAGAGCCTCTTGCACAGAAAGACCCTGTCCCAAAAGGTAGCCAAAGGTTCTGTTTCTTGACTGCGAAGAGCTGGCGGTCAAAAAGAGGTCTCCCATACCAGAAAGACCGTAGAAGGTTTCTTTTTTTGCACCAAGAGAGACACCAAGCCTTACCATCTCCGCAAGTCCACGGGTCATAAGAGAAGCCCTTGCGTTTTCTCCAAGCCCAAGACCATCAGATATGCCACAGGCTATGGCTATTACATTCTTCAACGCCCCTCCAAGCTCAACACCCACAAGGTCTGTGGAGAGGTAAACCCTAAAGTTTTCAGAGCTTATCCAGTTTCTTATCTTCTCCATCTCCTCAAGGTAATTTCCTGCAAGCACCAAGGCGGTAGGCAAGCCCTTGGAAACTTCGCTGGCAAAGGAAGGACCAGAAAGACAAAAAACCTTTGCAGAAGGGTCTATCTCAAGCAGAACTTCAGAAACCCTTTTTTCAGTTCCCACTTCAAGACCCTTGGAGGCGGAGATTATCCTTTTGCCATCTAAGGCTTTCTTGGCTAAGACCTCTCTTATAGCTTGGACGGGTAAAGCTACTATTATGTAGTCCGAAAAGTCAAGGGCTTTGTCAAGGTCTTGCGTGGCGTCCATACTCCTTAACTTGACCCCTTCCATGTAGGGGTGCTTTCCTTCTTTTATAAGCCTTACTGTGTCTTCCTTCCTTTCAAAGACTAAGGCATTGTGTCCCAGGTTTCCCAAATGAAGGGCAAGGGCAGTTCCCCAACGACCTCCACCAAGAACAGAGAAGTTCATGTGTTATACTATATCAGAAGATGATGACTGAGAAACTAGAAAACAGCCTTTATTGGGGCGTGTCTTTGGTTCTCAACCTTATAATTTTTACCCTGCTTTCTTTGTATCTTTCTGTCAAGATTGAACTTGAAAAACCCCAAGAGCCTATAAAGGTGTTTCTTCAGGAAGTCCCAGAGATTAAGGAAGTGAGGCTGACTTCTGCGAGAGATTACTACAGCAAAGGCTTGTACGTAGGGAAAGGCTTTATAAATGAAGAAAGACAACTTATAAGCTCAGGTCCTATGGAAGTGTCAAGAAATGTAGGAGATGTTCCAGTGCCAGCAGGCAATCCGCAAGAAGAAGAGCCTTCTTTACTTAAAGAGATTGAACAAAAGGTGCAAGGAAGGGCAAAGGATATAGAAGCAGGTGTTGTCAAAAATGTAGATATTGGAAATATAACCGCAACGGTTTTGCCTGAAGGTGTTGGACTTTCGGGTGGTGGAAGGGCAACCGTATATATTCCACCCTTTCCAAAGATAAGCTCTGATGAGCCTCTTAGCCCTTTGAGGGTAAGAATATGGATAGACCCGTCGGGTGTGGTCTCAAGGGTTCAAATAATTCAAAAAAGTGGGTCTTCACAGGTAGACCAAAAAATGGTGGAGTTTGTTCGTGGCATAAGGTTTGAATCTATAGGAGAAAACGTAGTCCAGACAGGTCTAATAACCTTTAGGTTTAAGGGAGGTTAAAAATGAGTATAGGAAAGCAAGTAAGGTTGGAAAGGCTTATTAACAGGGATACGGGCAAGACCATAATAGTGCCTATGGACCATGGGGTAAGTTCTGGTCCTATGGAGGGTATTGAAAACATAAGAAAAGCGATTGAGGATGTGGCAGAAGGTGGTGCCAACGCAGTGGTGCTACACAAGGGTATGGTAAGGGCAGGACACAGGGGCAGGGGCAGAGATATAGGGCTTATAGTCCACCTCTCCGCCTCTACTGACTGGGCACCTACCAAAAATGACAAGGTGCTGGTATGCACGGTAGAAGAAGCCATAAAGCTGGGTGCGGACGGTGTATCTATCCATGTAAATGTGGGTGCGGATATGGAAAGGGAGATGCTAAGGGACTTTGGCTATGTTTCTAAGGTTTGCGAGGAGTGGGGTATGCCCTTGCTTGCCATGGTCTATGGAAGGGGTAAGGATATGAACCAGTATGAGCCCAAGGTGGTAGCTCACTGTGCAAGGCTTGGCGCGGAGCTTGGTGCGGATATAGTTAAAGTCCCCTATACAGGAGACCCAGAGAGCTTTTCAAGGGTGGTTGAAGGCTCTCCCATACCAGTTGTTATAGCTGGCGGTCCTAAGATGAAAACGGAGAGGGAAGTGCTTGAGATGGTATATGGAGCCATAAAGGCTGGTGCGAAGGGTCTTTCTATAGGTCGCAATGTCTTTCAGGCAAAGAACAGGGTTGCCATGGCAAGAGCCTTGAGCCTTATAGTGCATGAAGGCAAAAGCGTGGAAGAAGCCATAAAAATCTTAGAGTGAGGAGGCATGGTATGGGTCTTCTTGAAGGCAGAAAAGCCCTTATAACGGGTATAGCCAACGAGCGTAGCATAGCCTATGGCATAGCAAAAGCCTTTTACAGAGAGGGAGCGGAGCTTTGTTTTACCTACGCCAACGAAAAGCTCAAAAAGAGGGTGGAAGAGATTGCCAAAGAGTTTGGCTCTGAGCTTGTGTTTGAGTGCGATGTTTCAAAGGACGAACACATTACCGCTTTGAAGGATTGGCTCTCTGAGGTTTGGGGAGGTCTGGATATAGTAGTTCACTCTATAGCCTACGCTCCAAAGGAAGAGTTCAAAGGCGGTGTTATAGACACCTCAAGGGAAGGCTTTAAGACCGCAATGGATATCTCTGTCTACTCTCTTATAGCCATCACCAGAGAGCTACTGCCTCTTATGGAAGGTAGACAAGGCTCAATAATAACCCTTTCTTACTACGGTGCGGAGAAGGTAGTGCCACACTACAATGTGATGGGTATTGCCAAGTCCGCCCTTGAGAGCACGGTGCGATACCTTGCCTATGATATTGCCAAGCACGGACACAGAATAAACGCCATATCCGCAGGACCTATAAAGACCCTCGCCGCATACAGCATAACGGGTTTCCACCTGCTTATGGAACACACCATGAAGGTAAACCCCTTTGGAAGAGCTATAACCATAGAGGATGTGGGGGATACCGCAGTGTTCCTCTGCAGTGATTGGGCAAGGGCTATAACTGGTGAGGTTATCCACGTGGACAACGGCTACCATATAATGGGTGTCTTTGGAAGGGAAGAGGAGATAAAGAAGGAGGTCTTTTGAGAACAGAAGGAATGAAAGACTACGAGCTTTATGGTCTAAAGGAAGAGGAATACGAAAGAATAGTCCAAAGGCTTGGGCGTGAGCCAAAGGAGGTAGAGCTTGGCATACTTGGAGCTCTTTGGTCTGAACATTGCTCTTATAAGTCCTCAAGGGTGCACCTTAGAAAATTTCCCACCAGTGCAAATTGGGTAATCCAAGGACCTGGTGAAAACGCAGGAGTGGTGGAGCTTGACAGCAAGGTCTGGCTCGCCTTTAAAGTAGAGAGCCACAACCATCCCTCTTACATTGAACCCTTTCACGGTGCAGCAACGGGTGTGGGAGGGATAATAAGGGATGTCCTATCTATGGGTGCAAGACCCATAGCCCTCGTGGATTCTCTGAGGTTCGGACTGCCTATAGACAAAAGGATAGTAAAGGGAGTGGTAAGCGGTATATCTCATTATGGCAACTGTATAGGCATTCCCACCGTGGCAGGAGAAACCTACTTTGAGGAGTGCTACAGGACAAACCCTCTGGTAAATGCCTTTTGTCTTGGTATTCTGCCTGCAGGGAGGATGCTTAGAGCGAGGGGCAAACCCGGAGACCTCCTCTTTCTCTTAGGGTCTTCTACTGGAAGGGATGGCATACACGGTGCGGTTATGGCTTCTGCGGAGTTCGGAGAAGGTGCGGAGGAAAAGCTACCAAATGTCCAGATAGGAGACCCATACTTTGGCAAAAAGCTCATAGAGGCGGTCCTGCAGGCTATAGAGGAGGGTCTTATAACAGGTCTTCAAGACCTTGGTGCGGCGGGGCTTTCTGGTGCTTCTTCGGAGCTTGCCAGCAAGTCCAAGTGTGGCGTGGAGCTATGGCTTGAAAAAGTCCCTCTAAGAGAAGAGGCTATGAAACCCTTTGAAATACTCCTCTCAGAGAGCCAAGAGAGGATGCTACTTATAACACAAGAGGACAAAGTGCAAAGGCTTTTAGAGCTTGCCAAGTATTACCATCTTGAGGGTGCGGTGGTAGGCAGGCTCACAGAAAATGGAATGTTTAGAGCTTACTATGAAGGTCAAACAGTGGCGGAGCTTCCAGTAAGCCTTATAGTGGAGGAAGCACCCGTATACGAAAAGCCCTACTCAGAGCCAGCCTATATAAAAACCCTTTTGTCCTTTAACCAAAAGGAATTACCTCAGGTAGACCTAAGGGAAGCACTCCTTAAACTCCTTAGCTCACCCAATATAGCCTCAAAGGAGTGGATATACACCCAATATGACCATCAAGTGGGGACAAACACCGTCCTAAAGCCAGGAGGAGACTCTGCCATCCTCAGGGTCAAATGGGTTCAAAAGCCAGAGTTAAAAAGTGAAAGACTCATAGCGATTACATCGGAAGGCAACGGTAGGATGTTTTTCCTTGACCCCTATGAGGGTGGGAAATATGCAGTGGCGGAAGCCCTCAGAAATCTTGCCTGCGTGGGTGCAAAGCCCCTGGGAATAACAGACTGCCTTAACTTTGGAAACCCAGACAGACCAGAGATTATGTGGCAACTTGTGAAAGCCATAGAAGGCATATCTGATGCCTGCAGGTTCTTTGAAGTTCCCGTGGTTAGCGGTAATGTGTCTTTGTATAACGAGACGGTGGAAAGGGAAGAGATAAGAAACGTATACCCAACACCCATACTGGTTGCGGTAGGCTATATAGATTCTGGAAGGTTTGTAGACCACCGCTTTAAGGAGGAGGGAGACCTCATCTTCTTAGTGGGAGACCTCAAAAGGGAGTTTTCACTCGCTGGCAGTGAATACCTAAAGGTGGTGCACGGAAAAGTGGCAGGCAGGACTCCTCAGGTAAACCTTGAGAAGGAGAAAAAACTTCATACATTACTTATAAGGCTCATAGAAAAGGGTTTGCTCAGATCCGCTCACGATGTATCTGTAGGTGGACTTGCCATAGCACTCCTTGAAAGCACCTTTGAAACAGGTCTGGGAATAGACATAAACCTATATGTGGAAGATAGGCTTGACTTTTTCCTCTTTTCTGAAAATCCCACACTTGTGGTTGTGAGTTTGAAAAAGGAGGATGCGGAAGCCTTTAAAGACCTGGTGGAAGAGTATGGACTTGATTGGATGTTTTTGGGAAGGGTAAAGGAAGACCAGCTTTTTACCCTGACTAACAACGACGAAGAGGTTTTTGAAATATCTTTGAAAGACCTTGAAAAGTTATGGCAAAAAACCTTAGAAAGATCGCTCTAATATATGTGCTAACCGTCCTTACGGTGCTAAGCCTTGACCTTATTACCAAAAACCTTGCAGAATCCTTTCTCAAAGAAAGGGAGATAAGCCTTTTGCCTTTTCTTCATCTTGTGCTTGTCTACAACAGGGGCGTAGCCTTTGGATTTCTTGCGAACGCACCTGACCTTGTAAGGATTCCTGTCCTTTTTATAACTCCTCTTATAGCTCTTGTTATAACCTTTTTGTATGCCATAAGAGTCAAAGGAGTGTTTGTTCCAGTGCTTATGGGTATGGTGGGCGGTGGTGCTCTTGGGAATTTTTACGATAGGGTTTTTCTGGGTCATGTAAGAGACTTCATATATCTTTCCTATGGAGGTCTTTCTTGGCCTGCCTTTAACTTGGCAGATGCCAGCATAAGCACCGCTATATTTTTTCTCCTCATAAGGGAGCTCCTACCAAAGGCTGGAAAAAACTAAAAGATTCTGTTATATTCTATCCTTATGGTGGAGAAGGTAGCTCATCTTGCAAGGCTAAGGTTAACAGAGGAAGAGAAGGAATACTTTGAGAAACAACTTACGAGCATCCTGCACTTTGTGGAGCAACTCCAAGAGGTTGACACCTCAAAGGTAGAACCCTTAACCCCTTCTTTTGAGGAAACCCCTATGAGAGAGGATGAACCCATGAAGGATTTTGATACTGAATTAGTTTTGCAAAAAGCTCCAAAGGCGGAAGGGAGTTTCTTTGTAGTGCCAAGAGTGGTAGAATATTAAAAGGAGAAGCCTATGATAGAAGAGGTTCAGAAGGAAGCCCTTGAAAAGAAGAAGGCTTTGGAAAATGCACTCAATAGCATAGAGAGGCGTTTTGGCAAAGGCTCTATAATGCCTCTCAAAAGTGCGGAGAAGGTAAAGGTTGAAGTCATACCCACGGGTTCTTTGGCACTTGACATAGCTACAGGTATAGGAGGCGTACCAAAGGGTAAGGTTATTGAAATATTTGGACCAGAGTCCTCTGGTAAGACCACCCTCGCATTGCATATAGTTGCACAAGTTCAGAGATCAGGAGGTATAGCGGTCTACATAGACGCAGAGCACGCCCTTGACCCCAAGTATGCGGAGAAGATAGGAGTTGACACGGAAAACCTTTACATATCTCAGCCAGATTACGGAGAGCAAGCCCTTGAAATAGCGGAGAGCCTAATAGCGAGCAATGCAGTTGATATTATAGTTGTAGACTCCGTTGCTGCACTTGTTCCCAAGGATGAGCTTGAGGGTGAAATAGGTGAAGCTCACGTAGGCAAACAGGCGAGGCTTATGTCTCAAGCACTCAGAAAGCTAAAGGGTATGGCACACAAAGCTAACACTACTATAATCTTTATAAACCAGCTTAGAGAAAAAATAGGTGTAATGTTTGGAAATCCAGAGACCACGCCCGGCGGTAGAGCCCTTAAGTTCTTTGCGGATATGAGGCTTGATGTAAGGAGGATAGGAGACGTAAAAGACAGCGGAGAAAAAACTGGTAGCAGAGTAAGGGTAAGGGTTGTCAAAAATAAGCTCGCACCCCCCTTCCAAGAGGCGGAGTTTGACGTGATATATGGAGAAGGTATATGTAAGCTCTGCGACCTTATAGACGTAGCAAGCGAGCTAAAGGTAATAAACAAAAGTGGTGCGTGGTATAACTATGGTGATATAAGGCTCGGACAAGGTAAAGAGCAGGCAAAGAAGTTTCTTATGGAAAACCCAGAGATAGCAAAGGAGATAGAGAAGAAAGTAAGGGAGGTTTCTGGTATTGCTTCAGCTGATACTTAAAAGAGCTATAGAGCTTGGAGCTTCCGATATACACATAAAAACTGGCAGTTTGCCCGTAGTAAGGGTGAAGAAAAAACTACAGAAACTTGAAGACTTTCCAATAGTAGACGAGAAGATTATGGAGATGATAGTGAGGGAGGTGCTCGAAAAGAACAAAAAAAAGATGGCGGAGTTTGAAGAGCTGGGCGAGGTAGATATGTCTTATTCTCTTCCCGGTGTTGCTCGCTTTCGTGTAAATATATATAAACAGAGAAATACAACTGGTCTTGCCTTTAGAACTATACCCTTTAACATCCCACCCTTTGAGAGCCTGAACCTTCCCGAGGTTATGAAGAGGGTGGTTTTGGAAAATACAAAGGGACTTATATTGGTAACAGGTCCCACCGGTTCAGGAAAGTCTACTACCTTGGCATCTTTGATAAACCTAATAAACTCTACAAGGTCTGACGTTATAGTTACCATAGAAGACCCTATAGAGTATCTATTTAAGGACAACAAGTGCTTTATAGTCCAACGTGAGGTAGGTATAGATACCTCCTCCTTTGCAAGAGGTCTTCGCGCAGCACTTAGAGAAGACCCAGACATTATCATGGTAGGCGAAATAAGAGACTCAGAAACCGCACAGATAGCCCTGCAGGCAGCAGAAACGGGACACTTGGTTATGTCAACTCTGCACACTTTGGACGCCAAAGAGACCATAAACAGGCTTATAGGCATGTTTAACCTTGAAGTAAGAGAGCAAATAAGAATACAAATTGCAGAAACTCTAATTGCGGTTTTTTCGCAGAGATTACTGCCAAGGGCGGATGAAAAAGGTATAGTTCCTGCGGTAGAAGTTCTTGTAAACACCGCCTCTATAAAAGAGGCTATAGTAGACCCAACCAAGTTTGATGAAATCCCTCAGCTTATTGAGAAGGGAAGGTCTATATATGGGTCTCAGCTCTTTGACCAACATTTAGAAGAGCTCTATAGAAAAGGTTTAATAGACTATAAGACTGCCATTATGTATGCCACTAAGCCTTCAGATTTAGAACTAAAACTTAAAGGTATAGCTTCTGGAGGAAGAGGCTTTTTCTGATGAAGATAGCCATAGACGGTCCTGCAGGAAGTGGGAAAAGCACTGTAGCACGCAAGCTATCTCAAAGGCTTGGCTTGCCTTACCTAAACACAGGGCTCGTATACAGAGCCTTTGCATACATATACAGAGAGGAGGGGCTGGAAAACCCCATATTACTCTTTGAAAACCCACCCTTGGTGGAAATCCTGCCTGCGGAGACAAGGGTCTTCTACAAGGGAAGGGAAATAAGCCAACTACTTGGCTCTGAGGACTTGGGAAAAACCGCCTCTGAGATAGCCAGCCTGCCAGCCTTTAGAGAGAGGATAAACGAGTTTTTTAGGTCTTTGGTAGGAGAGGGGCAGGTGGTGGCAGAGGGCAGGGACGCGGGAACGCATATATTTCCAGATGCACCTCTAAAGATATTCCTTACCGCATCTGCAGAGGAGAGGGCAAGAAGAAGGTGCGAACAACTCATGGCTCAGGGCATACCTGCCAACTATCAAGAGGTGCTTAGGGCTATAGTGGAGAGGGACGAGAGGGACAAAAATAGACCCTTGTATCCCTTTAGACCTGCAGAGGATGCAATTGTGATTGATACCACAAGCCTTAGCCCAGAGGAGGTGGTGGAGAAGATTCTTAGTTTGTTCTCTTATAAAGGCGAGCCATAGTAAGTGATTAGTCTGAATTTCAACTCCCCACGGGTCAGATAAAAATGCAACAAACAGGCAGGAGGTAGAGCAATGATAGTAAAGCTAAAATTGCAACTCCCCACGGGTCAGATAAAATGCAACTTTAATAGTGAATACTTTCTTATGAAAGCAATTACTAAGAGTTGCAACTCCCCACGGGTCAGATAAAAATGCAACGTAAAAAGAAGCACTTTCGGATAAGATTGGGGAGGTATAGGGTTGCAACTCCCCACGGGTCAGATAAAAATGCAACTTATTGACGACATATTGATCTTAATATGACCATTCCCATTGCAACTCCCCACGGGTCAGATAAAAATGCAACAGGAGTAAAAGTAAAGATTATTGAAAATCGGGACGGTGTATTGCAACTCCCCACGGGTCAGATAAAAATGCAACCTTTACGTTGTTCATACCGAACAGTATATTAAATTGCAACTCCCCACGGGTCAGATAAAAATGCAACAAGATGAAAAGCGCAAAAAAATTCTCATGATTAGATTAAAATTGCAACTCCCCACGGGTCAGATAAAAATGCAACTCGTAAAAACCAAAAATGGTGTTGCAGTTATGAATTGCAACTCCCCACGGGTCAGATAAAAATGCAACTTTCAGCCCAACGCCTGTAAAGTTCTTGCCAAGCATTGTATTGCAACTCCCCACGGGTGAGATAAAAATGCAACGGTA
>JAXSOH010000013.1:27403-27787 GCA_037925805.1 Aquificaceae bacterium | reverse complement strand
AGCAATCCTATAAAACAGCTTCTTGTGTATGTGGGAAATAGAAAGCTAAGAATGAAGTCAAGGCTAAAGATTAGAAACCTCAGCTTTAGCTATGAAATACTTGACATAAGGCAGATAGACTGCAGGGTGCTTTTGGAAAGCCCAGACCCTATGGATAGGCTATTGGCATGTTTGTGTAAAGTAGAGGATGAGGTGTATCTGATAGAAAAGCTCATAAAGACAATGGAAGGTATGAACGAAGAGGAAAGAAAGGACTATCTATTGAAAGCCTTGACACTAACAGAACTAAGACCTAACTTAAGGATAAAGTTAACAGAGGAGGTAAAGCCTATGCCTATAGTGGTTAGACCTGAGGATGTAAAACTTTCAAAGAAAAAACTGAGA
>JAXSOH010000013.1:0-27376 GCA_037925805.1 Aquificaceae bacterium | reverse complement strand
TTGGAAGAGGGTAAACAGATGGGGCTTGAAGAGGGTAGAAAGGAGGGTGAAGTTATTGGTATTGAAAAGGGTAAAAAAATTGGACATGAGGAAGGGTTCATAAAAGCATTGCAGGATACAGTGTTGACCCTTATAAAGAGTAGGCTTGGACGAGTTCCTGAAGGTGTGGAAGTAAGGGTGAAGGGCATAAGGGACAGGGAATATTTAAATGCTTTGATAGAGAAGTTAATAAACTCTGGAGATATTTTGGAGCTTTTGAGGGAAGAGAGACTTTTGGGTTGAGTTGTAATTGACAGAAAAGCACTATAGACAGCTTATTTAGGAAAGTAGGTTTATGAGAGGTATCTAACTTTATAATAACTTGCAATTTGGTTTATAATAGAAAAATCTTTGGGTTTTACTAATGGACTACTACGCACTTGACCTTATAGCTGAGCCGGTCTTAATAGTGGATAGGGAGCATCGCGTTCTCTTTGCTAACAAAAAGGCAAGAGAGATATACGGTAATAGGGCGGAAACCTGCTATGGGCTTTCTCATTCCTTTCCAGCACCTTGTTATGAATACGAGGGACACCCATGTCCCATTAAAAACATAAGAGAGCTGGGGATAGAAAAATCTGGTGTCCTACATGTTCACAAAACGCAAGAGGGTGAAAGGTATTTTTATGTAATAGCTCAGTACCTTCTGGAGAAGGATTTTTACGTAGAGCTTTGCATAGACCTCTTTGACCTTATGGAAAATCTAAAGCTCAGTGGTCAAAGGACGGAACTTCTTCTTTCTTGGGGTCCCGTGGTCTTTTTCCAATGGAAAAGGGCAGAGGGCTGGCCTGTGGAGTTTGTCTCACCTAATGTGTCTGAGCTTTTGGGATATACCGCAGAGGACTTTATATCGGGAAGGATAAAGTATTCAGACCTTATACATCCAGAAGACTTGGAAAGGGTAGCTCAAGAGGTAAAGTATCATACAGACAAGAAATCTTCCTTTTGGATACATCAAGATTATAGGCTTAGAAGAAAAGACGGAGAATACATATGGGTTCTTGACCATACAGTGCCATTATTTAACGACAAGAATGAGATAATTGGCTACTATGGATACTTGCTAAATATAACTGAAAAACATGAACAGGAAGAGCTTTTCCATATTCTCGCAGAGTCAAACCCTCATGCGGTGCTGGTATATGATTTTTGGCAAAACAAAATTCTCTATGTGAACCAAAGGGCGGTAAAACTTTTTGAATATCATAAAGAAGAGCTACTTAACATTGAAGACCCTATAAGCCTCGTATTTTGGAGAGATAAACAGAAGGTCTATGAAAACTTAAAAAAGAGGAAAGAGGGTGAGAGAAGTCCTATCAGCTACAAGCTAAGAATTGTTACCAAGCGTGAAAGAATAAAATGGGTCAACTTATCTTCAAACATAGCGTCTTTTAAAGGAAAGATTGTCTCCATAATAACCCTCGTAGACATATCAGAAGAGGTAAAAAGGGAAAGAACCCTCATAAAACTCGCCACAAGAGACCAGCTTACTGGGATATTCAACCGACGCGCACTCATCCACGACTTTGAGCGTCTTTTATTTCAGGCAAAAAGATACCAAACACCCTTCTCTTTGCTTATTCTTGACATAGATAACTTCAAAAAGTTAAACGATACATACGGACATCTTGTAGGAGATAAGGTTTTAAAGGAGATGGTTAAAGAAATAAGGAGGATTCTGAGAAAAAGCGATATCTTCGGAAGGTGGGGTGGTGAGGAGTTTTTGGTGCTTCTCCCTATGACCTCAAAGCCTTATACACCTGCGGAGAAGATAAGACAAGCTGTTGAAAACCATAAGTTTTCTGGAAACTTGAAAGTAACCATATCTCTGGGAGCAACTACCTACAGAGAAGATGATACCATAGATAGCATGATTTCAAGGGCGGACGAAGCTCTTTATCAGGCAAAACAGCAGGGGAAAAACAGAGTGATAGTTATCTAAGATAGCTCTTCTTTTAGCTTCTCGTTCATTTCTTTGACCTTCTGTCTTAAGGATACCTCGTAGTCCCTTAGTTTTTTCTCAAGCTCTGGGTATTTTATGGAAAGTATCCTTACTGCAAGAAGTCCTGCGTTTGCACCGTTGCCTATGCCTACGGTTGCCACGGGGATGCCTGCTGGCATCTGCACTATGGAGTAAAGGGAGTCCACACCATTTAGATGTTTAGAAGGCACGGGGACGCCTATCACCGGTAGTGTGGTCATGCTGGCGGTCATGCCTGGGAGATGTGCGGAGCCTCCTGCACCTGCTATTATTACCTCTATGCCTCTTTCTCTTGCAGTTTTTGCATACTCATACATGGCTTCTGGCGTTCTGTGGGCGGACACAACTCTTACCTCGCATGGGACTTCAAACTGCAGAAGGACTTCGTAAGCAGGCTTTAGCCACTCCCAGTCAGAAAGACTACCCATTATTATGCCTACCAAAGGACTTTTCATGCATATAATTTTATTTCATGAGTATAGAGGACTTCATAAAGGAACTTCTTGATATGGAAGAGAGCCTCTGGCAAAGACGCATGAAGGTGCTCTATCAGTATAAGAGAGTTCAAGAAATGAGGCAGAGGATACAAGAGATTGAAAAGATCTTTGAGGAAGAGGTAGGCATTGATATTCAAACCGCCCTATACTTCTTGGAAGAATACGAGAGCAATCCTCAGAGCCTTGAGAGGATAAAGGAGACACTGGGAGAGGATGTTTTTCAGGCGGTAGAAGCCCTTGCGGACAGGATTAAGCAGATAAGGGATATGAAGAAGGAAGTGGACGATGTGGAAAAGGAGATATTTGAGATAGACAGTGAGATAGACGATACCTTTGAAAAGCTACAAGAATACAAAAGAAAAATTCAGGAAATGCTATGAAAAGACCCATAATGCTGATAGACCTTGACAGATGCATAGGCTGTCTTTCTTGCGAGGTTGCCTGTAAACAGGAAAAGGGGCTTGAGAACTTTGGCATAAGACCCATGAAGGTCTTCCGAGTGGGAGGCATTGGAGACAGGGCGGATGCCTTCTTTCTGCCTATGAACTGCTTTCACTGCGAGCCAGCACCCTGCGTTTATGCCTGTCCTACCTCCGCCATGAGGAAAAGAGAGGATGGCATAGTCTATGTGGAAGAGCTAAGATGCATAGGCTGTAAGGCGTGCATAATTGCCTGTCCCTATGGAGCTATAGCATTCAATCCTGCTGTCATGAAGGTAGAAAAGTGTGATTATTGCTACAAAAGAGTAGATGCTGGGCTTTTACCCTCTTGTGTGTCTAAGTGCGTCACCAACTGTTTGTATTTTGTGAAGATAGAAGATGTGCCAAAGGAAAGACATATGGCAAGAAGGATAGACTCAGAGCTATACAGAGAGCTTTTCCGCTGGAGGTCAGAGGAAGAACCTCTTGAGGTCCAAAACAATCCCTAAAAAGGCGCCCAAAGAGAGAAAAGGTCCGTATGGAAGAGCAAACTGTAGGCTTTTGTTCTTGACTATTATAGGCAGTGCATACAGAAGACCAAGCAAAGACCCCAAAAAGACCGCATATACAACACCCCAAAGACCAGCCACAGAACCTATAAAAGCCATAAGCTTTACATCTCCAAAGCCAAGACCTTCTATCTTTCTGAGCTTTGTGTAGTAAAGGTATATAAGTAGAAAGAGGCCACCACCTACAAGAGCACCAAGAAAACTCTCTTTTAGGCTAAAGTCTTGTCTAAAAACCGACACCACAAGCCCAAAGACAAGCCCACCAAGCGTGAAAGTATCTGGAAGTATAAAGGTATTCCAGTCTATAAGGCTTGCCACAAGAAGTATTGAGAAGAAAACAAAGAAAACAAGGCTCAAAAAAGGCTCTTCAAACCTTACTCTGCAAAGGACTGCCAAAAAGCCGGTAAAGGCTTCCACCAGAGGATATCTGATGGATATCTTCGCTCCGCAGTGCCTACATCTACCTTTGAGGATAAGGTAAGAGATTATGGGAATGTTGTCATACCATTTTATTCTCTGACTACAGTAGGGACAATGGGAGGGAGGTGAGACTATGGATAAGCCTCTGGGCATTCTGTATATTAGCACGTTGTAAAAACTTCCTAAACTTGCACCAAGCCAAAACAGAAAAACATATTCTACAAGTTGAAGCCAATTCACTCTGAATTAAAATTATAAGCTATGAAAAGACTGCTATACACACTCTGCCTTCTATTTTTAGTTTCCTGCCAACAAAAGCAGGCGGTATCAAATTCTGAGATAAAGGACATAGTGCCAAAACATGAATACGCTATGCTTATAGTGGAGAGCGAAAGCTGTATTTACTGCAAACAGCTAAGAAAAGACCTTCAGAGCCATGCTTTAGCTTCAGAGTTGGAGAACATGGATGTTTACAGCGTGCTTTATGAGAGCAACGCAAGAGTAAGATATATCCTCAAAGGACAAGAGCATGTAAGCACCGAAGAGGAACTTGCAAAAGCACTAAAGGTCAACTCCTTCCCTCAGCTTTTCTTCTATGATAAGGAAGGTAATATAGTGCTTCATCTGCCGGGCTACCAGCCACCCAAAACCCTTGCCTGCAGTATAAGGTTTGTAAGGGAGGGCAAATACAAAGATACTCAATATATGGACTATCTTAAAGCGGAAAGATGCATCTAAAAGCCATACTCTTTGACTTAGACGGGACGCTCATAGACTCTTACAGAGATATAGGCATACATCTAAACAAAACTCTAAAAGACTTCAACAAACCTCAGGTTGAAATACAAGAGGTCAGATACATGGTGGGAGGAGGAGCAAGAGAGCTTTTAAAAAGGTTTTTCCAAGATGGCATCCTTGAAGAGGCTTTGAAAGTCTTCAGAGAGTATTATCTCAAAGAGCCTGTTATTTACACAAAGCCTTTTGATGGCATAATAGAAGTTCTTGAAAGAGCAAGAAGCAAAGGTATAGAGCTTGCGGTGGTTACCAATAAGATGGAGAGCCTCTCTAAGGTTATCCTTCAGGAGCTTGGCATGGCGGAATATTTTTCAGTGGTGATTGGGGGAGACACTCTGTCAGAAAAAAAGCCTTCAGCTTTGCCCGTGTTGGAAGCCATAAGGCATGTTAAAGTCTTGCCTTCAGAAGCTGTTATGGTGGGAGACACAGAGGCAGACCTAAAGGCGGGCAGGCTCGCAGGTGTAAAGAGGGGGCTAGCTAAGTGGGGCTATGTTAAAGTTCAAGAAGAAGTACCAGATTTTGAGCTCCAAAGTCCTTTGGATTTAGCCAAGTTTTTCTAATCTTTGATAATCTCGAAGACCTTAAGCCTTGAAGTATGGCCCTTGAGGAGTTTTACCTTTGATTTTGAAACTCCAAAGTGCTCTGCCAAAAGCTCTATAATTCTTTCGTTGGCTTTGCCATCTTCTGGTGGTTCTTTTACCGCAACTTCGTATAAGTCTTTTTCTATTTCTTTTACACACTCCACCTTTGACTTGGGCTTGGCTCTTACTCTCAGTATCATTCTTCGGGTAGTTCTCTGATAGCTCTGTATTTTATGGTGTATAGTACTACGAAGCCGTCTATACCATGTTCTTTCGCAAAGCTTGTCTCCACATCAACTACTTCTCCACCATCTTGTTCTATTGTGGATAAAACTTCGTTGAGCTTTGCGGTTATCTCTTTATCATTACCCTCAAGGGAAACCACAAGGCACCTGTATGCCATGTTTAAAAGTATATATCATCAAGGCTATTAAGTCCCCTATAAACCATAAAAAGTCTCTCAAGTCCTATGGAACAGCCCGCACAGGGAGGAAAGTCTTTGTAAGCCTTGATAAGCTCCTCGTCAAAGGGTAAATCTCTACCCCTTGCGAAGTCTTCCATCCTTCTTCTTATTTCCTCAGGGTCTGTTTCCTCCGTCCAGCCGTTAGCTATCTCTATACCCTTTATGTAAAGCTCAAATCTCTCCGCATAACCATCTACCACCTTTGCATAAGAGCTCAGCCTTTGAGGAAAATGGGTTATAAACTCAGGCTTTTCTCTGCCAAGATTTCTTTCCACATCCACATATATTCTGAAAAAGAGACTTTCCCAGTCTTCTTTATCGTCAAATTCATAACCATATGCAAGTAGGTTGTTTTTGAATATCTCCTCATCCTCAGAAAGCACCACGCCCGCATACTCTTCAAAGGCATGCTCAAGCCTTGTGGTCTTGTAGTCCTTTGAAATTCCCAAAAACTCAAGCAGGTCAGCTATCTCCCTTATGAGATGACTGTAGTCCGCCCCAATCTTATACCACTCAAGCATGGTAAACTCTATCTTGTTGAGCCTTCCGCACTCGTTATTTCTAAAGACCCTTGCCACTTGGAATATGTCCCTTTTGTATTTTGAGAGCAGTTTCTTCATGGAAAACTCTGGGGAAGTTTGAAGCCAAAGGGTCTTTTCTTTACCGCACTCTATTACCTTAAGCTCTATTGGGTCAACATTTAGGTCAATGTTGGGAAACTCAAGAAGCACAGGCGTATGAACTTCAAGATAGCCTCTTTCTTTGAAAAAGTCCTTTACCTTTTGAATAAACTCAGGCCACTCAAAGACCATCTAAAGGATTATAACATGGGGAGAGCGACGGGAGTCGAACCCGCGACCCGTGGATCCACAGTCCACTGCTCTGCCAACTGAGCTACGCTCTCCTAATCTTCTTATTATAATCTCCTTAGCCCTTTCCTGCAAGGTTCATTATAAGAGCAGTTGCCACTGCACCAGCCATCTCCGTTCTTAGCACATAAGGTCTTAGAAAAAGAGGCTTAAAACCTTTGCTTCTTAGAAGCTCTACTTCCTCAACAGACAAACCACCTTCAGGACCCACCAACACACCGTAGCTTTTTTTGGTTAGCTCAAGACTTTTTACATCAGCCTCCGCAGAGAAGTTATCAAGCACAAGAGAAACCTCTTCTTTGGCTTCTATCTCAGATAGCCTTATAGGTCTACCTATCTGCATAGGTTTTGGTCTTTTACATTGCTTAAAAGAGGCAAGGCTTAGCTTTTTCCATCTTTCCAGCTTCTCTTCAACAATGCTTAACCTTTGGAAACCTCTTTTACAAACTACAGGTATGAGTAAGTTTACTCCTGTTTGGCTTGCCCTGTCTATTACTTCCTCCATAAGTTTTAGTTCTAAAGGCACACACTGATATAGATTTACCTCTGGCTCTGGCAAAGGGATGTCTATCTCTTCCAGAGGCTTGCACAGGGCGTAGCCTTTTTCAATAGACAAAAGAACGCTCAAGAATAACCTACCTTCACAAAAAACCTCAAGCCTGTCTCCTTTTTTAACTCTTAAGGCTTTAAGATGGTTAAACTCTTGGTCTCCTATAACTAAGAAGTCCCCCTCCTTACCAGTGCATATTAACCTTTCCATAAAGGGAGCGGGGCGGACGCCCCGCCAGCAGTTACTTTACAGACTCTCTGAGCTCTTTTGCAGGCCTGAAAGTGACTACCTTTCTGGCTGGTATCTTTATCTCTGCACCAGTCCTTGGGTTGCGGCCTTTTCTCTCTGCCCTTGTGCGAACCGCAAATATCCCAAACCCGGGGACTGCTACTCTTTCACCCTTCTTTAGGGCTCCAGAGACAGCTTGAATGGCAGATTTGAGGGCAGCGTCAGCCTGCTTCTTGGTAATACCTGCCCCTTTGGCTATAGCTGAAACAAGCTCAGCTTTGGTCATGGCATTCCCTCCTTACAAAGTTTTTAGCAGTTTATAATGATATACCAAATTAAGTCAATCTGCAAGAAGATTTTGAGGATTTAAGGTATGAAAAGTATAATCTTTGCACTTTTTGCGAGCCTTGTATGGGGAACAGCCCCAGTGCTCTTTAAGCTTGGTTTAAGGGGAGATTTACATCCAATAACTGCTTTAGTCTTTCACAACCTCTCCGCTTTCCTGCTTGCTCTCGGTGTCACAGCTACTATGGGAATGAAGTTGAACTACCCACTTAAAGAAGTAATGCTTATAATGGCTGGTGGTATAATGTCAGGCTTCCTGGGGCTTTTCTTCTTCTTTAAGGCTGTTAAACATGGAGATGTGTCTGTTGTGGCACCCATAGCTTCCACATCACCCATCTGGGGCTCACTTCTTGCCTTTTTCCTTCTTGGTGAACCTTTCACTTGGTTAAGAGCCTTTGGTATACTTCTTGTGGTATGTGGAATAGTTTTAATAAGTCTATCTTCGGGCAATTCGGGCAAATAGCTCTGGCTTTTCTAACAGGTTTTCTGCTATACCTGCCCTTTTCTAAGTATGAGCTTTGGTTCTTTATTTTTCCAGCCTTTATACTTCTTCTTCATATAAGGTCCGGACTCTACTGGTTTCTTTCAGGCTTCTTTTTCTTCTTCCTTTCCCTAAGGTGTGCTAACATTGCCAGTGTGTATTATGGCGGTGTCAGTCCAGTTCTTTCTTACGGAGTTTTTGGTATTTTTGCACTTTCTCTCAGCCTTTACCAATTTTATCTGCCTTTTTTCTTTTGGAAAAAGTTCTTTAAAGGTAATCTATGGCTCTTACCCCTTTTGTATGTATCCTTTGAAGTTGTCCGCTCAAATTTCCCTTATGGAGGCTTTCCATGGCTTATTGTGGGTTCTCTCTCCGTATACCTTCCTGTTGTAAAACACAGCCTTTTGTATGCAAATGTATACCTTCAGAGCCTTTTTTTGCTATACACTGCGATTTTTATCCTTCATAGGAAGATAAAGTTAATTTCCTCTATTTGGGCACTCTTTCTATTTATGGGCATTCTGGCTATCAAGGAAAAGGATCGTGCAATGGAAAAGGCACAAGCTGTAAGGGTTGCACTGGTGCAGACCGCAGTGCCACAGAAGGACAAACTCCAAAGGGAATTTTTCAGAAAACATGCGGAAGAGATACTCAAACTTATAGAAGAAGTCAATAAGAAGGGTGCAGACCTTGTAGTTCTTCCAGAGTCTGCCTTTCACTTTTTCTACTCTGAAAAGCACGACGAATACAACTTTGAGCTGAGGCTACTTAGTCAAAAAATACCTATTCTTGTGGGTCTTGTTGACATAAGAGAGGGGTTAAGACCTTACAACTCCGCCTATCTTTTAAAGGATGGTATTTCAGTCCAGAGCTACCACAAGATAAGACTGTTCCCGATAGGAGAATACATGCCCTTCCCCTTTGGCTTTCTTAAGAAGATCTTCCCTGCAATAAGTGGCATTGACTACGTCCCTGGTGAAAGCCTAATGCCCTTAGAATACAAAACTATGAAGATAGCCACACCCATATGCTTTGAAGTAGCCTATCACGGTCTCGTTATGGAGCTCTCTAAAAGTGCAAACCTTATAGCAGTCCTTACCAATGATGGTTGGTTTAAAGATTCTGACTGCGTAAGCCAACACTATCTTTGGGCGAGGGTAAGGGCGTTGGAGACAGGCAAATACGTGCTTTGGGTCAACAACTCAGGAGACACTGGCATAATAAACCCTATGGGCAAGGTCCTTGAGAGAATGCCATATATGAAAAGAGGCGTAGTTTATGGAAAGGTATTACTTATTGACTAACTTGCCAAACCTTCTATCCTTTCTTAGGCTAATACTTGGCCCAACGCTTCTTTTTGCTCCGAGGGATTATCTAATTCTTATCTTCCTTCCGCTTGCTCTTTCTGACGCCTTGGACGGCTTTCTTGCAAGGAAGTTGAAAGCTCAAACAGAGCTTGGCAAGGTGCTTGACCCTTTGGCGGACAAGGTAATGGTCTTGTGTGGGCTTCTCGTATGCACCTTTAGGCTTCAGCTTATGCCTCCTGCTTTCCTCTACGCTGTTTTGGCAAGAGACCTGTTTCTCCTCTTGGGTGGGGCAGTCCTTACCAGTAAATATGGAAAGGTTCCTTCTGCAAGGCTCTTAGGTAAGGCTTTTACCTTTACGCTATCCCTTCTTATTTTCTTGTGTATTGCCGGTTTTTATTCTCAATTTATACTCTGGATTAGCATGTTTATGCTCTTCCTTTCTTGGTTAGACTATGCCCTCTTTGGATTAAAAAGCCTCAAAAGTCAAACTTCCTTTTCAACCTAACCCTTACTTCTCGAGACTTGTCTGAATAGTATCTGCCACCTATTGATGTGCTTGGTGTGAGTTTTATATCTCCACCTGTATAAGTTTCCTTTGGGTTTTTCAAAGTGCTCTGCCTGTGTTCTATTGATAGTCTTTGACCAACATCTTTAGAAATAACAGCGTTTATTCCCACCTCTCCTGTGGGGGATACAGATGGTGATATTTGAACCTTCACATCAAGCCCCGTCATGCGGTTTGTGCCCTCTATTAGGTCTCCCAATTGCGGTATCTGGTTCATAAGTGCACTTCCAAGTGGTATTAGGCTATCTGTTTGAGCACCTCCAAGGATGAGAGTGGTAAGCACTTCTCTTGTATCCCTCGGGGGCTCTGCTCTTACTATCGCTTTTGGATACTGCGGGTTGCCCTTTATGTCTATTATTATGGTGTAATCGGAGGTAGGAGTTGTTATGGTAACGTCCATCTGATTTTCTTTTCTTGTAAAAGTCAACTCACCCTTTCTTACATAGAATGTCCTTTCAAAGTATTTCAATACACCACCTTTAAGGCTTGTGTTTACCACATACTCAGGTTCATAAAGACTGCCTTTTATCTTTGCAGAGATGTCAGCATACACAAAACCCTCTGGTAGATTGAGCCTTAAAGGTTCAGAAGATGCAAGAGAGATGTTAAGGTTGACCCTTTTATAATCCTCCGGAGATTCTCCTGCCTTTCCCTTACCCCTTTGTAGATTGAGAACTCCTGAGGTATAAAAATCACCTGCTATATTTATATTTTTGCTATCAAAGTCTATATTGCCAATACCAGAAAGTAGTATGTTAGTCCTAACTGAATCACTTCTGTATATCAGAGGTAGCCTTGAGGCTTCAAAGTTGAGCTTGGCTAATTTGCTATTGCCTGTAAGGTTTGCAATTATAAATGCTTTACTGCTATCTGTCAGCCTTAAAAAACCCGAAAGATTGTCATCCTTAAAACTAAGATATAAACCTCCTGATAATGGCACTGCTATGTATCTAGATCGCAAAGTTATCATATCTGAGGTTAACCTAAAGTCTAATGTATCCTTGTAAGAGAGCCTGTAAGACAGCTTGCCTTCCGCATCTGCGAGCACCCTGCTTTTTATTACAGAGAAAATCCTACCAAGGTCCAACACACCCTCAGAGAGAACCTTAGGACCGTCATCGTAAGAAAACTCAAGCCAACCTTCAAGAGCACCATGCATTGTGCCTTTAAGTGAAACCTTTTTATCCTTGTATTCCCCCCTTTTAAAATCAACTCTTGATAATGTTTCCTGTCCTATGCTTATATAAAGAGGCTCAGCATCTATATTTCCTTGCTCTTCTTTGCCATATACTCTCACGTTCGGAACTTTGAAAGCAATAACACCCTCCTTTAAGGTAAAGCCTTTCAGATGACCGTCAATAACTCCTTCTTTCATACTTAAGCTGGCGTTTAGGGGAAAGTTCATGTTTTTGTATTTGCCTTCACCCGAAGCCTCAAGAGTAAGGTCTTTCCCTTTACCACTTAGACGATATTTAGAAGCTACTGAAAGGGCACCCTGAGTATGCTTTATAAATCCATCAAGGCTGTAGGATGTGTTTTTATAGTTGTAAGAACCTCTACCCGTAAGCCTTTCCTGAAGGTTAAAAGAGAAAAGCACCCTTTCTCCATCTACCTTTCCTTCAAAGCTACCCTTTTCGTAAGAAAATTGCAGTATTTTAGTTTCCTTTAGCCCACCATTGAAATTAGCATCCATCTGCTGACCCCTCTTTTTTACATTAAAGGATACTGTAATCCAAGAGGTAAAATTTTCTCTTGATAATTTGCCTTCAAGTTTTCCAACAACAGAGGCTTCTTCTCCTTCAAAGCTGACATCCATACTTCCATTTATAGAATTTGCATTAAAATAAGCATGAGAAAGGTTCATACCATTGAAATTCAAGCTACCAGAAAAGTTCTTATCCTTTATAGAACCACCACCAGACAGAGAATAACCCTTCCCTACAAGGTTTATGGTATAGCTTCCTTTTTCAAGAAAGAGGTCATAACTGGCACTTCCAAGGCTTAGTTCTTTCAAAATTAGGTTTTCGAGCCTTCCTTTACCATAGCTAAGGGCTTCACCCTGTTGAATTCTAAGAGAGCCATCGTAGGAGACTACCGCAGAAACATCCTCCTGTTTTAGTTTGTATCCTGTAAGGCTTACACTTCCTGTAAAGTCTTTAGCATAAAAACTACCCCCTAAAGAAAGTAAAAAAGGCTGTGCTACAGAAAGCTCAAGGCTTCCTCTTGAAATTCCTTCATAGTTAAGCGTCAGCCTAAAGCTAACACCCATAATCTTCTGAGCTTCAAACTCTGCTATAGGTGAATAAGCCTGTAATTTTAAGAGTTTTCTTTCCAAATTAAGCTCAAGCTGTCCGCTGGCTATAGTGGAAAGCCTCTGATTTATGCCCAAAAGCCTCTGGTCTACTGGAAAACCCCTAAACACCGCACGCAAAATTCCATCGCTTAGAGAATAGTTAACTTCCACATTAGTGAAGCCATCTGTTATGACCCCTTTGAGCTGGTTTTTCCCTTTCCATTCCCATAGGTATTCCCCTTCCAAGTTCAGACTCCTAAACTCCTTTCTATTTTTTATATCAAGCAGTTCAGAATAACCAGAAAAGCGTGCGTTTATTTGAGTGTAGCTTAGGCTACCCGATAGTTTTATGTTAGTCTTTTCAAGAGAAAAGCTCTCTTTTTCAATAGGCTCTATGTATCCTTCTGCTTGAAATGTTCCCTCTTTTCCTTTCCATATGCCACTCAAACTAAGGTTGTATAAATCGCTTTTTACTTGAGCTCGTTCCAATATGAGATTTTTCTCTTCTATGTGAGCTTTGTTTAGAAAAACTTCAATACTGCTTATGTCCTTGTGGTGTATTCTATAAACCTGTGCCCATCTGGTGGAATATATCCTACCCGTCTTTAACTCAATTGTTGGTATGAAAAGCGTAAGGCTCTCTCCGTTAAGCACTTGGTTCGTAGAAATATATAGCTTGTCTACCCTAAGGTTTAACCTACTTGCAAACTTTACAAGGGGTCCAAAGTCATAGTCAAAGGGTTTGTCAGAAGGTGGAGCTTTGGAAATCTCTATAAAGCTAAGCTCACCAGCCTTAATATCCCACGGTCTTATGGCTCCATTGCCAACAAAGACGTGGATGGTTTTTTCCTCAAGAGGCACATATAAAAGAAAGCTCTTAAAACTTAGACCTCTTTCAAAGCTAAATCTTATATCCTCCACCTCAATCTCTATATTCCTTGCCATAAGATAAGGCTTTATAAAAAGAAAGTAGAGGGCAAGGAGCAAGAGTATAAAATAACCTATCACCTGCATAGATTTAGGGTATCATAGTTTCCATGGACAGTGTGCTTCTTATTCTCTTTGCTTACCTGTATGGCTCAGTTCTCTTTGGAGAGCATATAGCAAAGGTAAAGGGTGTGGATATAAGGTCTGTGGGTAGTGGAAACGTAGGAGCTACCAATGTGGGAAGAGCACTGGGTAAAAAATACGCTGTTTTGGTCTTTCTGCTTGACTTTTCCAAAGGTTTAATTTCCATGCTTCTTGCAAGGCTCTACTTTGGGCTTGATAGCTGGACTGCCTTTTTTGTAGGTCTTGCAAGCCTTCTGGGACATATGTATCCAGTTTTTCACAACTTCAGAGGTGGAAAGGGTGTGGCTACTGCCTTTGGCACTCTTACCGCGGTCTCTCCACTAATTGCAGTCCTTTCCATAGCCTTCTGGGGGCTTATATTTAGGTGGAAAGGTATAGTTTCTATTGCTTCTCTTTCTGCTTCCTTCCTTGCGGTTTTGCTACTTCCTCTTTCAGGCTACTCCTTCAAAATATTCCTTATGGCACTTCTTATGTTCCTTCTTATTCTATACCGCCACAAGGAGAATATAGCAAGGCTCATGGAAGGCAAAGAACACAGCTTTAGGTCGTGATAGCGGTTCTTTCTTTTAACCTAATCTTGTTCCTTTTTAGAGTGTTTTATGTAGTTTACTACCCCCTTGACCTCACGCCAGAGGAAGCCCAATACTGGGATTGGTCAAGGCACTTAGACCTAAGCTACTATTCAAAACCACCTATGGTTGCCTATTTGAACTTTTTGACAAGAGAAATCTTTGGTGTTTCAGAGCTTGCGGTAAGGATAACACCCATAGTCTTGTCCTTTCTACTTTCTTTGTTTACTTACCTTTTTGTAAAAAGAGTCTTTGACGAGAGGTCTGCCATAGTAGCCTCAACCTTGCCACAGATAACCATAGGCTTTGGCATAAACTCCCTGCTTATGACCACAGATGCAGGCTTTATCTTCTTCTGGTCTTTGAGCCTTATGGTGCTATTCTTTGCCTTTGAGAAAAACCTCTTCTGGCTTTGGCTTTTGGCGGGATTTTTGGGTGGTCTTGCCTTTTTGAGTAAGTATCCAGCGGTTTTTCTTCTTCCCTGTGCCCTTGCATACGCCTTTTTCTTTAAAAGAAGCCTGCTTAAAGACTACAAGCCTTACCTTAGCCTAATTCCAGCCTTTCTTTTATCCTTGCCTGTTTTGTATTGGAACTATAGACATGACTTTGTCTCCTTCAAACATGTTTCCACCCTTGCCAGCAAGTCCGCAAGCCTCTTAAACTTTGGCTCTTTCTTTGAGTTTCTTGCAGGTCAGGCTCTTTTGCTTTCAATGATTCCCTTTTTACTTTTGCCATACCTCTGGTTCAAGAACATAAAGGAGGGAAAAACCGCCTTCTTTGTCTTTTTCTCCCTTATACCCTTTCTTTTCTTTGCAACACTTTCCCTTTTCAAAAGGGTAGAAGCCAACTGGTCAGGGTTTTCCTATTTCTCCGCCTTTGTGTTAGTGAGCCTATATCTTTCAAAAAGCAGGCTACTTTTACCGTTCTACCTCCTGGCTGGATTTTTGTTTGTGTTTTTGCACTTTACTCCTCTTCTTGATAAGGTTGGGATTGGAGGACTTCTCCCACCTCACAGAGACCCCACAAAGGTAGGCATAGGTTGGTCTAAGCTGGGAGAGGTAGTTTCAGAAATGAGAGGAGCACAGGAGAGCATCATAAGCCCCCACTATCAAATTAGTGCGGAGCTTGCCTTCTATGTGAAAGGAAACCCAAGGACTTATTGCATAAATCTTGGAAGAAGAATGAACCAGTATGACCTCTGGGAAAAGAACTATGAAGGCGATGCCATCTTTGTGGATTATGTGCCAATAAACCAGAGGGTGCTTTCTGCAAGTGAAGGTATAATAGAAGAGAGAGAACTTCCCATTCTCTGGAGAGGTAAAGAAATAAAGAGGTTTTACATATACAAGCTCAGAAATCTAAAAAAAGTGGAGGAAGAGATGCCAGGGAGTTATTAGGTTTCTAATGAGTTTATACTTGGTTGGATTTTCCCTCTACTATTCTCTGCCCTATGCTTATGTTGACCATGTAAACTACTCTATTCCCTCTCCAGTGCCAATACTCTTCCAAAGACAGTGTGCATGTGTTATAAACCCCAAAAGTGTCTACAACAGCCCCTTGGGAAACCCAAGAAAACTTCAAGAAGAGTTAGAAAAAAGAGGTGCATTAGCTTGCCATATGGAAGAGGAAAAGGTAAAAGGCTACCAAGATATCGGCTTTAGTAGATGGCTTTTATATTTTCTCTTTGAATACATGCCTAAGAAAATTCTTTTTGAAAAGCCTTCAGACCCCTATTCTCTTATTAGTCCAAACCCTTGCAAACCTCTGGCTTCAAACATGCCTGTGTTTATCTCTATCTGGAACAGCGACATACCCAGCTACAGTTTCATATTAGCAGATAGAAAAAACCTTTACTATGCAAGCACATGCAACCCTCAAGAAACCACAAACCTCATACCCTTCACTGGAAGCAAAAATCCTCAAATATATGTCTATTCACGAGCAGGTTTCTTCTTTCCAGGCGACCAATTCAAAACCCCTGCAGTGCTAAGTGCGAACTTTTATGAAAAGAGAGTTTTGATATTTCTCTTAAGGGATGGCAAAGTTTATAAGGTCTTTGACCAAAGGTCTATAAGAGAAAATCTCCGAGAGAGCGATGAATATACTCTTAAAGTCTATACCTACCGCTTTCGTTTTTGGAGGTTTTACTTTGGGCTTAGGTTTCTCGCCTGCACCCCAGCCTTTCATGCCATATAAGAAAGACCTATCTTATCACCGTATCTGTGTATGAGAACCTTTTTTAAGTCCATGTATTTTTCAAGGTTTGGGTCTTCCTCAAGAGTCCTCTTTGCGTCTTCCTTTGCAAGCTCAAGCATAACCCTATCTTGAGCCCTGGCAAGGTTTGCGGTCATAAAGCCAAAGTATCCTGACTGAGAGACACCCAATAGCTCCCCAGGACCTCTCAGCTTTAGGTCTTCCTCTGCAATCTCAAAGCCGTTATTAGACCTCACCACAACCCTTAACCTTTTCATGGCATCGTGGTCTTTCTTTAGTTCATCTGGCACAACAAGATAGCAGTAAGCCTGCTTGTCTGACCTTCCTACCCTTCCTCTAAGCTGATGAAGCTGAGAAAGTCCAAAGCGGTGTGCGGACTCTATAACCATAAGAGTTGCGGATGGCACATCCACGCCTACCTCCACCACAGTGGTAGCTACAAGTATATCTCCAGTGCCTTTGAACCTTTCCATAACCTCTCTCTTTTCTTCATCTTTTAGCTTTCCATGAAGTAAAAGCACTTCCTTGTCTGGAAAGAGGCTTTTCCACCTTTCATGTTCCTTTATTGCGGACTTCATATCAAGGCTTTCTGACTCTTCAATAAGAGGATAAATAACATACACCTTGTTTCCCTTTGAAAGCTCTTCTTTAACATCCTGCAAAACCTTCTCAAACTCCGAATCAAAAAGGAGCTTTGTAATAACAGGTTTTCTGCCAATAGGCAGTTGGTCTATTATTGAAAGGTCAAGGTCTCCATACAAGGAAAGAGCAAGGGTTCTTGGTATGGGCGTGGCACTCATTACAAGGCTATGAGGATAATAGCCTTTACCCTTTTCTAAAAGAAGTTTTCTTTGCATGACACCAAAGCGATGCTGTTCGTCCACCACCACAAAGGCAAGCCTATGAAACTCCACGCTCTCTTGAATTAGGGCGTGAGTGCCTACAAGCACCTTTATGTTTCCCCTTTCTGTATGAAAAAGCACGCTTTTTCTCTTAGACCCCTTTACAGACCCAGTCAAAAGACCCACATGAACCCCAAGAGGCTCAAGAAACTTTCTGAAGTTTTCGTAATGCTGAAGTGCTAATATCTCCGTAGGGACCATTATGGCACTTTGATAGCCTTCCCTTGCAAAGGCGTAAGCTATAGCCATAGCCACAACCGTCTTTCCACTTCCCACATCACCCTGCAAAAGCCTATTCATAGGTCTGTCTTCCTTTATGTCCGTCAGTATTTCCCTTATAGCCTTCATTTGAGCCTGAGTGAGCTTAAAAGGCAAAGAAGCTAAAAATTCCTTAATATGCTTTTCTGGTTCTTTGAGAGCCATCGCAGGCTGGCTCTTTACTTGAGACTTTATAAGATGTAAAGAAAGCTGAAACAGGAAAAGGTCTTCGTATATGAGCCTTCTTTGAAAGGGTGTAGAAAAGCTGTTTAGGTCTTCTTCGGAAAACCCCATTGGTCTATGTAAAAGGTATAGGCTTTCTCCAATAGGTGGGAAGTTTCTCTCTTTTATGACCCACTCAGGAAGATATTCAGGCATATACTTTGTAGTTTCAGAAAGTTTGTAGAGAATGCTCCTTATTCTTTCGTGTCTTTTCTCTGCGGATATACTCCTTAGCTCTCCGTCCACCCTTATATAGTAAAAGGGCAAAACCCTTCCAACCTCCGTCTCTTTTAGAAACTCGGGATGAACCATATACCTTTCGCCCGCAAACTCCTTTAGCTTTCCATAGACTATAAGCTCTTGACCTTTTCTGAAGCTATAAAGAGGTCTTTTGTCCTTGTAGCGAAACCTCAAATATAGGCTTTCTGTGCTATCCTCACACAAAACCCAAGCGGGATATTTTTCTTGGGGGTCATAACCTGTGGCAACCACTTTAACCTTTAAGGCTACCTTCTGCCCAGGCTTTGTGGTCCTTACCGTGTATAAAAGCCTTCTGTCCTCATACCTTAATGGAGCAAACCAAAGTGCAGAGTAAAGGTCTTTTATCTCAAAGGCTTTTAAAGTCTTCTTTTCCCTTTCGTCAAGTATCTTTAACTTGTCCACGGGTTTAAAGAAGGCTTCTATTGGCTTTTTCTCTACCTTGGAAAAGTCTACCTCAAGGGTAGGTAAAGGATGCCTTAGCCTATCCTCAATGCTCCTTAGAATAGCCTTTTGCTTCTCAAAGGGAAGTTTGTCAAAATCCCTTAACATTTCAAGATATGAGGGCTCAAGGCTGTCCTTTAAAAGGTTAAAAAGATACAGACCAACGCCAAAACTCCTTTTGAGACGCTTATAGTCTTCCTGCGATAAGTCTTTTATGAGCTTTACTGCCTTTTCTACTTTGTTCTCAGACATGGTTCAGTAGTTGGTTATTACCACTTATAGCCCTTTTTGGCTGAGCTTCAAAAAACAAAGCACTACAACCCACAAAAGGTTCTACGTAAGTCCGATATTTTGACGGCATACAAGCCACAAGCAAGTTTACTATCTGCCTTTTCCCACATGCCCATTTAACAAAGGTTTTGAGTTTTCCCAGGAGAAGGGTCATAACAATTTTCTATTATATCTGTTAAGCCTAAAACCTATGCTTGTTATAATTTTCGTGTGTTCTCAAAAGATATAGCCTTAAAAGACATCTTTGAAGAAATCCCTTACAGACTAAGCAAAATACTCGCACCAGCACCCATAAAGGAGCTACTGCCTACCAACTTTCCTTCTACAGAGCTAAGAGTGGACTTTTTAGCAAGGCTTGAGGATGAAAGCATACTGCATATAGAATTCCAGTCTTTCAACGACACTAACATGCCCTTCAGAATGCTACGCTACTACCTTGCCATATTGGAGAGATATCCAAGCAGTCCTATAAAACAGCTCCTTGTGTATGTGGGAAACAGAAAGCTAAGAATGAAGTCAAGGCTAAGGATTAGAAACCTCAGCTTTAGCTATGAGATACTTGACATAAGGCAGATAGACTGCAAGGTGCTTTTGGAAAGCCCAGACCCTATGGATAGGCTATTGGCATGTTTGTGTAAGGTAGAGGATGAGGTGTATCTGATAGAGAAACTCATAAAGACAATGGAAAGCATGAACGAAGAGGAAAGAAAAGACTATCTATTGAAAGCCTTGACACTGACAGAACTAAGACCTAACTTAAGGATAAAGTTAACAGAGGAGGTAAAGCCTATGCCTATAGTGGTTAGACCTGAGGATATAAAACTGCCAAAGAGGAAGTTGAGAAAGGATATTCTGTATAGGCTTGGGCTTGAAGAGGGTAAGCAAATTGGACTTGAAGAGGGTAAACAAATTGGACTTGAAGAGGGTAGAAAAGAGGGTGAAGTTATTGGTATTGAAAAGGGTAAGCAGATTGGAGAGTTAGAGTTTGCACAAAAAATGGTTATAACTATTACAGAGGATAAACTCGGTTATGTGCCTGAGGGTCTGGAGGAAAGGGTAAAAGATATAAAAGACAGAGACTTTTTACATACTTTGATTAAAAAGCTGATAACCTCTGAGAAAGTGTTGGAAGTCTTAAAAGAAGAGCTAAACATTTGAACCTTTTAAGACCTTAGGAATGCATGATATACTTTTTATGTGTCTTCAAAAGATATAGCTCTAAAAGACATTTTTGAGGAAATTCCACACAGGCTTAGCAAGATACTTGCACCAGCACCCATAAAGGAGCTACTACCCACAAACTTCCCTTCCACCGAGCTAAGAGTGGACTTTTTGGCAAGGCTTGAGGATGATAGCATACTGCATATAGAGTTCCAGTCCTTTAACGACACTAATATGCCCTTCAGAATGCTACGCTATTACCTTGCCATATGAGAGAGATATCCAAGCAATCCTATAAAACAGCTTCTTGTGTATGTGGGAAATAGAAAGCTAAGAATGAAGTCAAGGCTAAGGATTAGAAACCTCAGCTTTAGCTATGAGATACTTGACATAAGGCAGATAGACTGTAAGTTGCTTTTAGAAAGCCCAGACCCTATGGATAGGCTATTGGCATGTTTGTGTAAGGTAGAGGATGAGGTATATCTGATAGAGAAACTCATAAAGACAATGGAAGGCATGAACGAAGAGGAAAGAAAGGACTATCTATTGAAAGCCTTGACACTGACAGAGCTAAGACCTAACTTAAGGATAAAGTTAACAGAGGAGGTAAAGCCTATGCCTATAGTGGTTAGACCTGAGGATATAAAACTTTCAAAGAAAAAACTGAGAAAGGATGTTCTGTATAGGCTTGGACTTGAGGAGGGTAAACAAATTGGACTTGAAGAGGGTAAGCAGATTGGGCTTGAGGAAGGATTTTTAAAAGCATTGCAAGATACAGTGTTGACCCTTATAAGGGGCAAGCTTGGACAAGTTCCTGAAGGTGTGGGAATAAAGGTTAAGGGTATAAGAGACAGGGAATATTTAAATGCCTTGATAGAGAAGTTAATAAACTCTGGGGATGTTTTGGAGGTTCTGAGGGAAGAGAGACTTTTGAGTTGAGTTGTCATTGACAGAAAAGCACTGTAGATAGCTTATTTAAGGAAGTAAGTTTATGAAGAACCTCAAGCTACAGGTCTAACTTTGATGTTCAAGTGGAATTGAGCCTTTGGAAATGTTTATTATACATATTATACTTAGTCAAAGCAAAGTCTTTCAACAGTTTTAAGCTATGTGTTAGCGATATTGCATGGGTAAATCTTACGCTCTGCATACAATGTAGAAGATGAGCCTAAGCTAACTTACAACTGGCATTATAATATTCTTCACTTACATGATAAAAATAAAACTCTGCGGTTTTACAAGGGAAGAGGACATAAAAAAAGCGGTGAGCCTAAAGGTAGATTACTTAGGCATAATACTTTATCCTAAAAGTCCAAGATATGTGGAAATGGATACGGCTGTGAAACTTCTTGAGGCTGTAAGGGGTCCCAAAAGGGTGGCGGTTATGGTAAACCCTACATTGGAAGAGGCAAGAGAGGCTTTAGAGATGGGCTTTGACCTTATTCAACTTCACGGAGAGGAAAGTCCTGACTTTGCCAAGGAGATTGGAATAGAAAGGGTCATAAAAGCCTTTAGGAGCTGTCCGGGGTTTGAAGTCCAAGAGGAGTGGAAAAAAGCACATGCGGTGCTTCTTGATGCTTGCTCAGAATCTTACGGTGGAAGTGGCAAAAGGTCTGATTGGAGCACTGCAAAGGAGCTCGTGGAAAGAGGCTTTAGGGTAATTCTCGCAGGTGGCTTGAATTCTGAAAGCGTGAGGGAAGCTATAAAAGCTGTGAAACCCTTTGGGGTTGATGTCTCTTCTGGTATAGAGATAAGCCCTGGCATAAAAGACCATAAAAAAATGGAGGAGTTTGTCCATGCAGTTAAGAACGCACTTGGAGATTGACACAAGCCTTAGCGGTGAGATTCTTGAACTTTCTGAAGGCTCTGCGGTGCTTAAGCTGAAGACAGACCGTAGGATGGTGGCGGATGAGAAGGGTCTTGTGCACGGAGGCTTTATCTTTTCTCTTGCGGACTTTTGTGCTATGGCAACGGTAAACAAGCCAACGGTTGTGTTGGCACAGGCAAGTATAAAGTTTTTAAAGCCAGTGGTGGTGGGAGATGAGCTAATCGCAGAGGGAAGGATTACAAGGTCAGAGGGTAAAAAGCGGTGGGTTTTTGTAGAGGTTAAAAGGGGAGAAGAGAAGGTCGCAGAGGGGGAGTTCCTCTGCGTAGTTCCAGAAAAGCACGTTTTATCTTAGTATGCAAAGGCTCCCATCTGCCTTGCGAGCTCCTTGAGCCTTTCTATCCTCTTTTCTGTAGATGGATGCGTGGAGAAAAGCTCCCATATACCTTGACCAGAAAGGGGATTTTCTATGAAAAGGTGGGCAGTTCCTTGGTTGACTTCCGCTGGGATTTGGTGCACATAGTTGTGTATCTTCTCAAGGGCACTGGCAAGGGCAAGAGGGTCTCCAGAAATCCTTGCACCAGTCTCATCCGCCATATATTCCCTTGAACGAGATATAGCCATTTGGATAATGGTAGCTATTATGGGTGTTATGATTATCATAGCTATGCTTGCTATAAGAGAAAGGGGGTTGTTGTTATTCTCGCCGTCTCTGGAGTGTCCGAATATGAGAGCCCATTGTAGCATGTTTACGAGGTAAGATATGGCACCCGCTATAGTCGCGGCCATAGTGGCAACTAACACATCTCTGTTTTTTATATGTCCAATCTCGTGAGCAAGCACGCCTCTTAGCTCCCTCTCGTTCAAAAGCCTGAGTATGCCAGAGGTAACCGCCACTGCACCGTTAGAAGGTCCTCTTCCTGTAGCAAAAGCGTTGGGCTGTTCCATGGGGACAAGGTATACTTTAGGCTTTGGCATGTTTGCCCTCTGGGCAAGCTCCTCTACCATTCTGTGAAGCCACGGAGCCTCCTCGTAGGGTATCTCCCTTGCACCATACATAGCAAGCACTATCTTGTCAGAAAACCAGTAGGCGATAAAATTCATAATTCCTGCCAACACGAGGGCTATGGTCATTCCAGTCTTACCACCTATTAGATTGCCTACAAACAGAAAAAGACCAGTTAAAACTCCGAGCAGTATAACACTCCTTATTGAGTAGCCCATTTTCCTTTCCTCTTCCAGACAGCCACGATAAAGCTGACTGGGCTGGGGTATTTGTATCCCGCCTTTTTAAACATGGACTGCCCCAGCAGGCGGTTTTAGTCCATGCCACAGTTATTTACATAAATAAGATACAAACAAGAGATAAGGCTGTCAACCTTAGATGAGATGGCTCAGGCTTGACTTTTAAAAGAAGTGGACTATATTAGCAATAAATAGAAGCACATTGCAATGACAGAAAGAGCAGAAGAAAGGCTTGACCTCGGAAGTTTTGATGAGAAGTTCTACGCTATTGTAGGTAGAGGGGATGAAAACCTTAAGTATTTTTCACAACTTTTTGATGTAAAGATATCTGCAAAGGGGACAGAGATACTAATAAGGGGTGAAGAAGACAGAGTCCGGACAGTATACGAGTTCCTAAGGGACATAATAAAGGAACTTAGAACATCCACCTTAACTCCTCAAGAGGTAAAAGAGAGAGCAAAAAATTACGTCCAGCTAAAGATTGAAAGGGAAAAAGTTCCAAAAGAAGAGATAATACTCATAACCCACAGGAAAAAAGCCATACTACCAAAGACACATACTCAAAGCATATATGTGGATGCTATAAAAAATAACGACATAGTCTTTGGAATTGGTCCAGCAGGGACGGGTAAAACCTATCTAGCTATGGCGATGGCACTGACACACCTAAAGGCAAACAAGGTTAACAAGATAATACTCACCAGACCTGCGGTAGAGGCTGGAGAGAAGCTGGGCTTTCTACCCGGTGGTATAGCGGAAAAGGTAGACCCATACCTTAGACCCCTTTACGATGCCCTCTATGACATGGTGGACTATGATAAGGCAAGCTATATGCTTGAGAGGAACATAATAGAGATAGCACCTCTTGCCTTTATGAGGGGAAGAACCCTCAACGATGCCTTTATAATCTTGGACGAAGCACAGAACTCTACAAAAGAGCAGATGAAGATGTTTCTCACTCGTATAGGTTTTGGCTCAAAAGTAGTTATAACAGGTGATATAACACAGATAGACCTTCCTAAGAGAGAGCAATCGGGTTTGGTAGAAGCCATAAAGGTTTTGCAGGGCATAGAAGGTATTAGCTTTGTGTGGTTTAAAGATGAGGACGTGGTCAGGCATCCTATAGTTGCAAGGATAATAAAAGCCTATGAAGAGTTTGAAAGAGCAAAAGAAGAACAAGGTTTTAGTAAGGAAGGAGAAGGGAAAGGTCAGGATTAGATGGGTTAGAGATATAGTTAGTAAGCTGTTAGATAGTCAAAGCTTAGAAGGTGTAGAAGTAAGCATATACCTAACAGACGATGAGACTATAAGGCTTTTAAACAAAAGCTTTAGAGGCAAGGACAAGGCTACAGATGTCCTTTCTTTTATATACAAGGAGCAGGTAGGCGGATACAAACTTCTTGGCGAGATAGTTATATCTATAGACACTGCTAAAAGGCAAGCAAAAGAGCTTGGACACAGCCTTGAAGAAGAGATAAAAAGGCTTTTAGTGCATGGCTTTGTGCACCTTCTGGGCTATGACCATGAGCTTGGAGAGGAGGAAGAAAAACACTTTATAGAGTTGGAAAAAAGGCTTATAGAAAGTCTTTCAAGCTGTTCTCCAAAAGGTTAACTATCTGAACTATCCTAAAGATTTCGTGGGAGTGTTTCATCCATTGTGTAAAAATAAAGTAAGGAGGTGTTAACATGAAACAGCCAAGCAAGGAGAAAATAGAACAATACTGCGGGGAGTTCAGTGAGCTACTCAAAGACCTTGTGCCTCAAGCCATTGTAAGGTGTTAGGAGTTGAATGGGCAAGAGGATATAGTCCCAGTTAATAATTCTTTATTGAGGGTATGTTATGAAGTATGGCGGAATTTACACAAATTTTGAAACAGTCCCGTTATTTCATATATTTTCCCATTCTCTTTACTTCTATAGCTTCCACGGAGTGTGTTTTTAGATGTCCCGCTAACTCAGTTGCATATTTTTGTTGCTTACATCCAGATACAGCTAACTTAAACCCCTTTGCTGGGTTTAGTATTATCTTTGTAAGCTTTCCATCTTCAATAAGAGCAAAGGCATCAAAGTGTCCAAAATGACTGCTTATTTTAAATTTATCCGCAAACTTGTGTTATAAGAGAACTGCAGTTATCATGAGGAGTTAATTTAACACATTTCTAACCCTTAACCTACCGATTCGTATATCCTGCCTCTGAACTTGGCACCCAAGGAACTTGCAAGCTCCTCTGTTTTCTTCATATCCACGCCCTCGTAGTCCACCGCGGTGGCAACCACCTCAAAGCCTTCCTTGACAGCTTCTTTTATAAACTCTACAACCTTTTCAAAGGCATCTCCTTGTGCAGGTCTGCAGACTTTGTTATAGGTTTCCTTATCCTGTGCGTTAAGGCTCACCGACCACACATCCACAAGACCCTTTAATTCTCTTAGCTTTTCCTTTGGAAGGAAGGTAAACATGAGCCCGTTGGTATCTACACGCACCTTACCACCCTTTTCCTTTACCCACTTGGCTATTTCCTTGAGAGCGGAAAACCTCAAAGTAGGCTCGCCGTATCCACAGAAGACTATCTCTTCGTATTTTGTAGGGTCTCCTATTTCCCTTATCACCTCTTCCACAGAGGGGTCTCTGGATACCCAAACCCAATAGCCCTTTACCATAAAGTTTCTCTCCCTTTCCCTTTGACAAAACTCACAATGGAGATTGCACTTGTTGGTAAGGTTTATATATAGCTTGTTGTTTATTACATAGGTTATGGTCTCCTTATGACCGTTGGTGGAGAGGTTAAAGAGAAGTTTGGCGTTTTCTGAGGTCATCCTCTCCATGTCTTCAAAGGAGCTGTTGGGGATAAGTTGTGCCATAACCTCTGCGGTGTAGCGTATGTAGGGTGGCTTGTTGGGTTTGCCTCGCACAGGCTGAGGTGCCAAGAAGGGTGCATCCGTTTCAATGAGCAGTCTGTAGGTAGGTGTTCTCTTTACCACTTCTCTGAGGTTTTGAGCGTTGGGGTAGGTAATTATGCCAGAGTAGGATATATAAAAGCCCAAGTCAAGACAGGCTTTCATAAACTCGTAAGAGCCCGTAAAACAGTGCATTACGCCACCCACTTCGTATGCCTTCTCCTCTTTCAAAATCCTTATGGTTTCCTTTTCCGCCTCCCTTGAGTGCACCACAATGGGAAGTCCAAGCTCCTTGGCTATGGCTATCTGTTTTCTAAAGACCTCTTCTTGTTTTTTTCTGTCAGAGTAGTCCTTATAAAAATCCAAACCCATCTCTCCGAGAGCTTTCACCTTTGGATATCTTTGTGCGGTCTCCTTTAGCCAAAGTAGGTCTTCTTCCTTTACCTTGTCCGCCTCATGGGGATGAAAGCCTACCGCACAAAAGACATGAGGGTTTTCCTCAGAGAGCCTTATGGCGTTTTTTATGGTTTTCCTGTCGTATCCTACCGTTATAAGATACTCCAATCCCTTGTCCCGGAGGGTTTCCTCCAAGTCTTCCCTTTTCAAAAGGTCAAGGTGGCAGTGCGTGTCTATCATGGTGATAAAAAGATATCTTCCAAAAGCTTTCTTTCAATGCAACTTATCATAGGCTAAAGTGTTCCTTTATCCTTTTCACTATCTTTTCTGGACTAAAGCCAAAGTGTTCCATAAGCACATCGCCCGGTGCGGACTTGCCAAAGGTGTCAAGCCCTATAACGAGACCTTCAGGTCCCACATACTTGTGCCAGCATAGGCTTCTTCCGGCTTCTACCGCCACCCTTTTTCTTACCTCTGGGGGTAGTATTGACCTTTTGTATTCTTCCTCTTGGCTTTCAAAGACCTCAAAGCTCGCCATGTTAACCACTCTCACCCTTAGACCTTCCTGAGAGAGCATTTCACCAGCCTTTAGCGTTGGGTGGACTTCTGAACCACTCGCCATTAAGATTAGCTCTGGTAGACCCTCACAGTCAAGGAGTGTGTAAGCACCCTTTGTGATGTTTTGTGCTGGTGGATACTTAGACCTGTCTATTAGGGGTAGCTTTTGTCTTGTGAGTATGAGTGCGGTTGGTCCCTCTTTTCTTTGGATTGCCATGTCCCATGCGACCGCAGTCTCATTAGCATCCGCAGGTCTTATAACCCAAAGGTTAGGGATGAGCCTCAAAGAAGAGAGCTGTTCCACGGGTTGATGGGTTGGACCATCCTCTCCAAGCCCTATGGAATCATGGGTAAAGACATAAACCACCTGCAAACCAGACATACTGGCGAGCCTAATGGAGGGTCTCATGTAGTCAGAAAAGATAAGAAAAGTCCCACCGTAAGGCAGGATGCCACCATGGTATGCCATGCCGTTAAGTATGGCACCCATTCCATGCTCTCTTACGCCAAAGTGCAGGTTTCTTCCTGTGGAGTTCTCCGCAGAAAAGTCTCCCATACCATGCAAGTAGGTGTTGTTAGACTCAGATAGGTCTGCAGAGCCACCAAAGAGGGTCGGTATATGAGGAGCTATGGCATTTAAAACCTTACCGCTTGCTTGACGGGTC
>JAXSOH010000012.1:0-28182 GCA_037925805.1 Aquificaceae bacterium | reverse complement strand
GGTGGAGCTAGTCAAGCCAGTGGCTATGGAAGAACAGCTTAGGTTTGCCATAAGGGAAGGTGGAAGAACTGTTGGTGCTGGTGTGGTCACAAAAATTATTGAGTGAGGTGTAAAAGATGGCCGCAGTAAGAGAAGTGGTGGTGCTTGCATGCACTGAGTGCAAGAGAAGGAACTACTCCATAACAAAGAACAAGCAAAAGCATCCTCAAAGGATGGAGCTCAGGAAATACTGCAAGTGGTGTAAAAAACACACACTTCATAGAGAGGTAAAGTAGGGGCGCTAGCTCAATTGGCAGAGCGCGGGACTCCAAATCCCGCGGTTGGGGGTTCGAGTCCTCCGCGCCCCGTAGGAAAAGAGATGGAAAGGTTAAAGGAGTTTATAAAGAGTGTAAGGAAGGAACTTGACAAGGTTTCTTGGGCAAAGAGAAACTTGGTGGTAAAAGCCACGATTAGTGTTATAATATTCTCTTTGACCTTTGGTATAAGCTTGTGGGTCTTTGACCTTGTGTTTACCAGGCTTATACACTTTCTGCTTTCTTTGAGGGGTTAAAGATGGATGAGTTTAGGTGGTATGCACTGCAGGTAGAAGCAGGCAAGGAGGCTACCGCAAGGGAAAACCTACTAAAAGTCCTTGAGCTTGAAGGACTACTTGGGCAGGTAGAGGATGTTATTGTCCCTGCGGAGGAAAAGGTGGTCATAAAGACCATGGGTAAGGAAAAGTATAGACTGTCTCTGCGTGGCAACAACAGAGATATAAGCGTGCTTGGTAAAAAGGGTGTTACTACCTTTAGGATAGAAAACGGAGAGGTAAAGGTTGTAGAAAGCGTTGAGGGTGATGTGTGTATAGAAGCACCCCCTATATCAAAACCTGGTCAGAAGATAACCTGTAAAGAGAACAAGACAGAAGCAAAGGTTATTCTTGAGTCAAGGATGTTCCCTGGTTATCTTCTCATAAAGGCGGTCATGAACGATGCCCTAATGCGTGCCATAGAAAAAACGCCTCACGTTTACAAACCTGTGTTAGTGGGTGGAAGGGTTGCACCCCTTGATGAGAAGGAAGTGGAGAGGATAGTTGCCTTTGTGAAGAAGGGTGTAAAGCCTGTTAGAGTGCTTTTTGAGAAGGGTGACCAAGTTAGGGTTATAGAGGGTCCTTTTATGAACTTTACTGGCACGGTGGAAGAGGTGCATGCAGAGAAGGAAAAGGTGGTTGTTTTGGTAAGCATTTTTGGAAGGCTTACGCCCGTTGAGTTAGATTATTCTCAAGTGGAGAAGCTATGAGAGAGTGGTTAAGTGGTGCAATTAAAAAGGTTACTCTTGAACTTATATACAACATAGTAGATGAAAGAACTGCCGACATACTGGAAAAACAGGAAAGGGACAAACAGGAACTGCTCGGATACATAAAAAGGTTAGAAGAGATGCAGGAAAGGGATAAAGAGGAACTACTTGGACACATAAAGGCACTTAGAAACGAATTTACGGAGCGTCTTAATAGGATAGAAGACAGGCAGGAAAAGTATCAAGAAGAGACAAGGGCTGAGCTCAGGCATATAAACCAAAGACTTGACACTCTTATGAATATGCTACTTACTCTCTTTATGGAAAGAAGAAAGGAGGAAAGAGGATGAAAAAGGTAACCGCAAAGGTTGAGCTTATGCTACCTGCCCAGCAGGCAACACCTGCACCACCTGTAGGTCCTGCCCTGGGTCAGCATGGTGTAAACATAATGGAGTTTGTAAAGCAGTTTAACGCCGCCAGTAAGGATTTTGAACCTGGGACTGTAGTGCCTGTGGTTATAACCATTTACCAAGATAGGAGCTTTAGCTTTATACTTAAGACTCCACCGGTTTCTTATCTCCTAAAGAAGGCAGCAAACCTCAAAAGTGGTTCTTCTGACCCCAAAAAGCAAAAGGTGGGTAAGGTAAGCCTACAGCAAGTGGAAGAGATTGCAAAACTTAAACTAAAGGATATGAACACAAGAGACCTCAAGTCTGCCATGAGGCAGGTGGTGGGAACTGCAAGAAGTATGGGTATAGAAGTAGAAGGATGGAAGGAGTAAAGCCATGAAGAGAGGAAAGAGATATCAAAAGTGTCTTGAGCTTTATGATAAGGATGCCTTCTACACAGTAGAAGGAGCGGTAGAAGTTCTTAGAAAGCTCCATGCAGGTTGTGGTCCTAAGTTTGACCAGACAGTGGAGCTTGCAATGAGGCTGGGAGTTGACCCCAAGTATGCAGACCAGATGGTAAGAGGCTCGGTGGTATTACCCCATGGTCTTGGCAGGGAGCTAAAGGTCTTGGTGCTCGCAGAGGGTGAATATCAAAAGATAGCAAAGGACGCAGGTGCGGACTATGTGGGTGGCGAAGACCTCATAAACAAGATAGCCAAAGAGGAGTGGGTGGACTATGACGTAGTTATAGCAACTCCTGAGATAATGCCCAAGGTGGCAAAGCTCGGTAAGATATTGGGTCCCAAGGGTCTTATGCCAAACCCCAAGACTGGAACGGTCACCACAAACCTAAAGCAGGCTATAGAAGAAGCCAAAAAGGGAAGAGTGGAGTTCAGGGTTGACAAAACAGGAAACCTGCATATGCCCGTGGGTAAGATATCCTTTGAGGAGCAAAAGCTACTTCAAAACATATACACCGCCATAGACGCAGTTGTGAAGGCAAAGCCCTCTGGTGCAAAGGGTCAGTATGTGAAGGGAATAGCCCTTTCTCTAACCATGAGCCCATCGGTAAAGCTGGATGTGTCCACCACTCTCAAGAGACTTCAGGAGCTTGTAGCATGATAAAAATGCTTGTGCCTCTGCTATTAGTGTGCTTTTCCTTTGCCTTTACTCCTCAAGAAGAAAGACAAATAGTCAAAGATATAGCGGAGATAAAAGCCACTTTGGAGCAACTAAACAAAAGGATAGAGGATACGAACAAAAGGATAGATGACCTTATGAACTTCCCTTGGATGCTTGTTGGTATTTTTTCTGCTATAACCACAGTTACAATAGGTTTTGCTCTTTGGGATAGGAGAACTATGATAAGACCCTTTGAGGACAAGGTAAAATCTATGGAGAAGGATATGCTTGAGAACAAGGAAAAGGTCCAAAAGCTCATAGAAACTCTTCGTGAGCTTGCAAAAGAAGACGAAAAGGTAGCAAGACTGCTCAAGTATATGAACTTAATGTAGGAGGTCAAAAATGAGAAGAAGTTGGGAAGAGAAGGGTAAGCTAATAGGCTCATACGGTGAAAGGATACAAAGGTCAAGCCTTGTGGTCTTTTTTGACTTTACTGGCATTGATGCTCAGGCTGTTACAAAGCTCAGGGCAGACCTAAAGGATGCGGAAGGGGAGATGCTTGTGGGTAAAAACACTCTTTTTTACAGAGCCTTTATGAATACGGTTGTGGCAGACCATAGGGAAGTCCTCACTGGTCCCACTGCCTTTGCCTTTGCGTATGGCGACCCTGTGAAGGTTGCTAAAATCCTCTTTGACTTTATGAAAGAGCTTGATAAGGAAAAGCCCCTCTCTAAGATAAAGGGTGCATACATGCAGGGAAGGTTTTTAAAGCCTGTAGAGGTGCAGGCTCTTGCGGAGCTTCCACCCAAGGAGGTGCTGGTCTCCAAACTCATGGGGGCTATTCAAGGACCTATATATGCCCTTGTTATGGCTCTCAAGTCCGCACCTCAAAAGCTGGTGCTTACACTTAAAGCCATAGAAGAGAAAAAATCTTAATAAGGAGGTATAGACATGGCAACACTTACCATTGACGAGATCGTTGAAGCCATAGGCAGTATGACACTGCTTGAGGTTGCAGAGCTTGTTAAAAAGCTCGAAGAAAAGTTCGGTGTGTCCGCTGCTATGGTGGCTGCAGCACCTGTGGCGGCAGCCGGAGCACCTGCGGCTGGAGCACCCGCAGCTGAGGAAAAGACAGAGTTTGATGTTATCCTCAAGTCCGCTGGGGCTAACAAGATAAACGTGATAAAGGTGGTCAGAGAGCTCACCGGACTTGGTCTCAAAGAAGCAAAGGACCTTGTAGAAGGTGCTCCAAAACCTGTCAAGGAAGGTGTCCCAAAGGAAGAGGCGGAGAAGATAGCTGCAAAGCTCAAGGAGGCTGGTGCGGAAGTAGAGATAAAGTGAACTTGGTTCTCTTATGGGAGAGCTTTATATGGCTTACCCCCTGCGCGCACAGGGGGTATTTTGTTTTTATTGACAATCCATGTGTAATCATGTATAATTACAAGTTTATCCTAATCAGAGGGATGAAAACATGAGAAAAAATATGCCCTTACCAAGAAAGTTCTTTGGTAGAAGGGAAGAGCTTGTCAGCCCGCCAAACCTTCTTTTCCTTCCAAAGGAGTCCTTTGAGTCTTTTCTACAGTTTTATACTCCACCGTTCCAAAGGGAACAAAAGGGTCTTGAGTATGTGTTTTCTACTTCCTTTCCCTTTAAGGACCCGGACGAAAAGATAACCCTTGAATACTTAGGCTACGAGATAGGAGATTGGGAATGTAATAGATGTGGATATAAGGCTCATACAGACCAAGGCTTTTTGGGTGGTTATGGTGTAAACTGTCCAAAATGTGGAACCTTGCTGGTGCATAAGGAAAAGTATACAGAAGAGGAATGCAGGATAAAGGGCTTTACATACTCTTTGCCCCTTAGAGTTATGGTCAGGCTCAGAACCAAGACCAAAAAGGGTGAAAGGGTAGGAGAGCCTAAAAAGGTCTACTTTGGCGAAGTGCCTATGATGACCAAGACTGGCTCTTTTATTATAAACGGTAGTGAAAGGATAGTGGTGAGCCAGCTTATACGGTCTCCGGGCGTCTTTTTTGAAGAAAAAGAGGAGCGTCAAAAGGAAACCACTATAATCCGTATGATTTATAGAGCAAGCATCATACCAGACAAGGGACCCAGGGTTGAGTTTGAGCTTTCAAGCACTACTGATATACTCTCCTCAAGGATAGACAGGCGGAAGGTGGGTGGAACCTTTGTCCTTAGGGCTCTTGGTCTTGAAACTGCCTACGGTATACTCAAACCCTTCTATCCAGATGCGAGAGCCTTTTTTGTGCAGAAGGGAGGAATATTTGACAAGCATACGGGTGAAGAGTTCAAAGTTGAAGATTTGGAAGGTTTTTACCTCTTTGCTGTTCTCCGCTACAAGGCAAAGTTGGAAGAGAAAGGCGTGGAAGAGGAGATGCTCGAGGAGAGGTTCATTGAAAACCCCGAACAGCTTGAAAGGCTCTTGAAAGATGAAAGGATAAAGATAGACCTTATATCTGCAGTTCCCAAAGAGAGTGCAGTAAAAAGCCCATACGGTAAGATACTCATAGAGACACTCGTGGCGGAGACTGCTCCAAAGGACCAGGACAAGAGAAGCCCTCTCAAGATACCTGCAAAGTTTACCCTTAGAGATTTTGCCCTTGTGGATATATACAAAAAGCTCAGGGCGGTAGAGCCTATGGTAATGGAGCTTGAACATCTTATAAGTAGGGCAAGGTCTCATTTTGACCTATACTTTAATGACCTAACCAGATACGACCTTTCAAAGGTGGGAAGGGTAAAGCTTAATGCAAAGGTTCACAGAGTTCCAAAGGAGCTAAAACCTGCAGACTTTGAAAGACTATCAAGCCTTCCATCCCTTGCTCTTGCAGAGGATGTGGGTAGTTTCAAGGTTGGAACTTTGATAACAGAAGAAGTGCTTTCTGAAGTCTTTAAGATAAAAGACAGCATAAAGGTAAAGGACTACACAGAAGGTCAAGCGAGGTTTCTCAGTGCCCTTGACCTTGTAAACACCATAAAGTATCTCATAAACCTCAGATACGGAAGGGAGAAGAAAGACGACATAGCTTACCTTGGCAATAGAAGGATAAGGGCGGTAGGTGAGCTTTTGGAAAATCAGGCAAGGATAGGCATAGCCAGAATGGAGAAGTTTTTCAGAGACAGGTGCACTGTGGCAAACCCAGAAGACCCCAACCTAAAGCCCCAAGACCTTCTAAACCCCAGATATCTTACCAGCTCTCTCTATGAGTTTTTAAAGGGTGGTATGCTTTCTCAGTATCTTGACAATACAAACCCACTTTCCGCTCTTACTCACAAAAGGAGGCTTTCTGCGTTGGGTCCAGGTGGTCTAACGAGAGAAAGTGCCAAGTTTGAGATAAGGGACGTGCATCCCTCTCACTACGGAAGGATATGTCCCATTGAGACGCCAGAGGGTCAGAACATAGGTCTGGTAACTTCTTTAACTGTCTACGCTCAAACCAACGAGTATGGTTTCATTGTAACTCCCTACAGGAAAGTGGAGAATGGAAAAGTTACTGACAAGGTTGAGCATTTAGCTGCGTATGAGGAGGAAAACTTTGTTATAGCTCAGTATACCCCAACTGATGAGGAAGGTAGAATTCTTAGCGACAGGGTCTATGTGCGATACAGAAACGACATACAGATAGTAAAGCCAGAGCAAGTCCACTATATGGATGTCTCTCCAAGACAGGTTATATCCGTATCTGCCTCTCTTATACCCTTCCTTGAACATGACGACGCTAACAGAGCTCTTATGGGTTCTAACATGCAAAGGCAGGCAGTTCCTCTTATGTTTACCTCCTCTCCTCTCATAGGCACTGGTATGGAAAAGAAGGTTGCCTTTGACAGTGGTGCGGTGGTAGCGGCAAAGAGAGGTGGTGTGGTAGAAGAGGTGGACTCCAAGAGGATAATAATAAGGGTTAATCCTGAAGAGATAAACTTGGCTGACCCAACTGACATAGGTATAGACCTTTATGAGCTTAAGAAATTTGAAAGGACAAACCAAAACACATGTGTAAATCAAAGGCTTCTTGTGGTAAAAAACCAACAGGTTAAGAAGGGAGAGCTTCTTGCGGACGGTCAGTCCACCTTCAGGGGAGAGTTAGCCCTTGGCAAGGATGTGCTGGTTGCCTTTATGCCATGGAGAGGATACAACTTTGAGGACGCCATCGTTATATCCGAAAGACTTGTAAAGGAGGATGTATACACTTCAATACATATAGAAGAGTTTGAGGTAGAAGCAAGGGAGACAAAGATAGGTAACGAGGAAATAACTCGTCAGATACCAGGCGTTCCAGAAAGGCTTCTTTCCCATCTTGATGAGTATGGTATAGTAAAGGTGGGAACTTACGTAAAGCCTGGCGATATACTGGTTGGAAAGGTGACTCCCAAGGGCGAAGCACAGCTCACACCTGAAGAAAAGCTCCTTCAAGCCATATTTGGTGAGAAGTCCAGAGATGTTAAAGATTCCTCCCTTAAGTGCCCTCCGGGCGTGGAAGGTGTAGTGGTTGATGTGAAGGTATTTGTGAGAAAAACCGGAGAGAGAAGAAACTACCTTGCGGAGCATGTGGAAAGGACTGAAAGGGAAGAGTTGGAAAGGGAGCTGGAAAAGAAAAAGAGCCTCATCGTTGAAGGTAGGAACAGAATGGTAAAGGCTTTGGTGCTTGGCAGAAAGTTAGATAAGGAGATAACTGTTAAGAAAAAGGTGTACAAGGTAGGCACTTTGGTAGACGAACAAGTCTTTGAAGCACTGCTCAACTACATTATAACCAAGCCGGAAAACCTCTTTGAGGATGAAGAGCTATGCAAAAAGATAAATGAGCTAAGAGAAAGAACACGTTTCCAAGTAGATATGGTCTCAAAGGTCTATGAAGATAAGATAGAGTCCATAGGCAAAAGGAGTGAGCTTCCAGCTGGCATTACAACCCTTGTAAAGGTATACATAGCCCAGAAGAGAAAGATAAAGGTGGGAGACAAGATGGCAGGTCGTCACGGAAACAAGGGTGTTATATCTGTGGTGCTTCCTGTGGAGGATATGCCTTTCCTTGAGGATGGAACTCCTGTGGACATAGTGTTAAACCCACTTGGTGTGCCTTCTCGTATGAACGTGGGACAGATATTGGAGACCCACTTGGGCTGGGCTTCCAGAGAACTTGGCAAAAGGCTTAGAGAGCTTATAGAAGAAGGGGCAGAAAGACAGGAGCTTATAGAGTTTCTCAAGAAGGTCTATGCGGTGGGTGATGTGAAGGGCGAAAACCAAAAGCACGTGGAGGAGTTCCTGCAAAGTCTTGATGAAGAGAGCTTTGAAGAGGTGATTAACCTTTACGCAGAGAGGGGTGTGCCAATGGCAACCTCAGCCTTTGAAGGTGCGAGCGAAGAGCATATAAGAGAACTTCTCAGGATGGCAGGGCTTCCAGAGGATGGCAAAACAGTGCTTTACGATGGAAGAACTGGAGAACCCTTTGATATGAGGGTCACCGTCGGATACATGCATATGCTCAAGCTTATACACATGGTAGATGACAAGATACACGCTCGTAGCACAGGTCCTTACTCTCTGGTTACTCAACAGCCTCTCGGTGGAAGGGCTCAGTTTGGTGGTCAAAGGCTTGGAGAGATGGAGGTTTGGGCTTTGGAAGCTCACGGTGCAGCACATACCCTTCAGGAGATGCTCACTGTTAAGTCTGATGACATAGAGGGAAGGACGAAGGTCTACGAGTCCATAGTCAAGGGTAAATACATCTATCAGCCTGGGGTGCCAGAATCTTTCAGGGTTCTTGTGCGCGAGCTAAAGGCTTTGGGGCTGGACGTAAGATGTGAAAACGGGGCGGTAATGCCCTGCGACCAGATAGAAGTTGAGGAGGAGCAATGATGAGAAAAGGTCTTTTACCCTTCGAAAGAATAAAGCTCATGCTTGCCTCTCCAGAGGAGATAAGAAGCTGGAGCTATGGGGAGGTAAAAAAGCCAGAAACCATAAACTACAGAACCCACAAACCTGAAAAGGATGGTCTTTTCTGTGCAAAGATTTTTGGTCCCATAAAGGATTACGAATGTCTTTGTGGAAAATACAGAGGCAAGCGTTTTGAAGGAACTATATGCGATAGATGTGGTGTGGAAGTTACAAGGTCTTACGTAAGACGCAAGAGGTTTGGACATATAGACCTCGCAGCTCCTGTAGCCCATATTTGGTTTCTCAAAAGCACACCCTCAAAGATAGCTACGCTTTTGGGCCTTTCCGTTAGAGATGTGGAAAAGGTTATATACTTTGAGTCCTATCTGGTTATAGAGTATCCTATGAGCGAAGAGGACGAGAAATACTTTCCTCTGGCAGAAGACACTATCCCCCTTAAGGATGAATTGGGAAATACAAGGTTCGTCATGCTCCATGTGGTGGACGAGGATGCCTACAACGCAGAGTTTGCAACGAGCTTAGAGCATAAGTATGAAGGGGGTATGGGTGCGGAGATAATAAAGAAGGTGCTGTCCTCTCTTGACCTTGAAACCTACGCCAAAAAGCTAAGAGAAGAAATAAGACCTTATAGCTTGGGTTATGAAGACCTTTCTGAGGAGCTATACAACAAATACAGAAAGCTCTATGAGCGTATGGTCAGAGTTCTTGCAGAAGACCTGAGACTATATGGTGTTGACATAAAAGTTCCAGAAGGTGCAACCCTTGAGCAGGCACTACACAGAATTATATGCGGTGAGCTCTATCTCAACACACACACGGGAGAGCTCTCAGATGAAGCTCTTGAAGGCTTTATGACGGGTAAAGAAGCCGTCCAATCCTATTACGAAAGGGTTCGTCAAAGGAAGAGAGACCTGCCCGTCTTTGAAAAGATAAAGGGTGATATAAGGAGTGCGGTTCTTAAGGAGGTATCAGAATCAAAGGTCAAAAAGGTGCTAAGAGTCCTCAAGCTGGCGGAGGACCTCATAAAGAGTGGAAACAAGCCCGAGTGGATGATATTAGAGGTTCTTCCCGTTCTACCCCCTGAACTCAGACCCCTCGTTGCCCTTGAAGGAGGACGCTTTGCCACCTCAGACCTGAATGACCTCTACAGAAGGATAATAAACCGCAACAACAGGTTAAGAAGGCTAATAGAGCTGGATGCACCAGAGATAATCATAAGAAACGAAAAGAGGATGCTCCAAGAGGTGGTCTCTGCCCTTATTGACAACGGAAAACGCGGAAGGGTGGTGACCCAAAATGGAAGAGCCCTCAAGTCTCTCTCAGACTACCTCAGAGGTAAACAAGGACGCTTTAGGCAGAACCTTCTGGGTAAAAGAGTGGACTATTCGGGTCGTAGCGTTATAGTGGTAGGTCCTGAGCTTAAGATGCACCAGTGCGGTCTTCCAAGGATTATGGCTCTTGAGCTCTTTAAGCCCTTTGTCTATAGAAGGCTTGAAGAAAAAGGCTACGCTACATCCATAAAGAACGCTAAAAAGCTCGTAGAGCAGAAAACCCCAGAGGTGTGGGAGTGCCTTGAGGAAGTGGTAAAACAGCACCCAGTGCTTCTTAACCGCGCACCAACCCTGCACAGGATGTCTATTCAGGCTTTTGAACCAGTGCTTGTGGATGGCAAAGCCATACAGCTACACCCACTTGTTTGTCCACCCTTTAACGCGGACTTTGACGGAGACCAGATGGCAGTGCACGTGCCTCTTGGAATAACCGCACAGCTTGAGGCTTACATACTCATGCTCTCCACGCAAAACATCCTCTCACCAGCACACGGCAAGCCCATAACCATGCCTTCTCAGGATATGATCTTAGGTGTCTACTACATGACCCAAGAGGTTCCCGGTGTAAAGGGTGAGGGCAAGCTCTTTCTTAGCAAAGAGGAGGTGCTTCTTGCTTTTGAAAACAAGAGGGTGGACATACACGCACGCATAAAGCTAAGGCTTGAGGATGGAAAACTTATAGAAACAACCCCCGGTAGAATCCTCTTTAACAGCATAGTGCCAGAGGGGCATCCCTTTGTGAACGAACCCTTAGACAAGAAGAAGGTCTCCAAGCTAATAGCTAACATTTACAACAGGTATGGAATGGAAAGAACCGCAAAGTTTCTTGATGACCTCAAAGAGCTGGGCTTTAACATAGCCGCAAAGGCTGCAGTGTCTATAGGGATAGAGGACTTACAGATTCCAGAGGTAAAGAAAGAAGTTCTCGCGAGGGCTTTTGAACAGACTGACGAGATAGCGGAATTGCATAGAAGGGGTATAATAACCGCAAAGGAGCGTTATAACAGGATAATTGACCTTTGGTCTGAGATAACAGACAGGGTTTCAAAGGCTATGTTTGAGGAGATAGAAAAGAGCACGAGAAAGGAGGGAGGAAAAGTCTACACGGGTATCTTCAACCCTATATACATGATGGCAAACTCGGGAGCTCGTGGAAACAGAGACCAGATAAGACAGCTCGCTGCCATGAGGGGTCTTATGGCAAAGCACACGGGAGAGTTTATAGAAACGCCTATTGTGTCTAACTTCAGAGAAGGTCTCTCTGTGCTTGAGTATTTCATTTCTACCTATGGTGCAAGGAAGGGTCTTGCGGACACAGCTTTAAAGACTGCCTTTGCAGGGTATCTGACCAGAAGGCTTGTGGACGTGGCACAGGATATAACCATAATGGAGAGGGACTGTGGAACCCACAGGGGTATTGTTATGGAGGCTATAGTAGAAGGTGGTGAAGAAAAGGTTTCTCTCAAGGATAGGATAATAGGAAGAACCCTCGCAGAGGATGTGATAGACCCATACACAGGAGAGGTAATAGCCAAGAGAGATCAGATAGTGGATGAGGAGCTTGCAGACAAAATAGTGCATACGGGTATAGAAAGGGTAATGGTAAGGTCTCCTCTCACCTGCGAGTCTCAGCATGGTATATGTACCATGTGCTATGGATGGGACCTCTCTCAGAGGAAGTTAGTGGACGTGGGAGAGGCTGTGGGAATAATCGCAGCGCAGTCCATAGGAGAGCCCGGAACTCAGCTCACCATGAGAACCTTCCACATTGGCGGTGCTGCGGTGGCAGAGAGGGTAAAGGGTGAGCTCTTTAATGAAGAGCCGGGAACTGTCAAATACTACAACATAAAACTTATCACCAACAGGGAAGGCAAAAAGATAAACATCTCCAAGGACGGAGCTATTGGAATACTTGACGCAGAGGGTAGGATGGTGGAGCGTCATGCGGTGCCATATGGTGCCAGCATACTTGTGGAGGAAGGCAAGGAAGTTTCAGAGAACAGTCTTTTGGCGGAATGGGACCCCTTCAACACCTTTATCATTGCAGAGGAGCCTGGAAGGGTTGAGTTCAAGGACATAGCACTTGACATTACGGTCAAAGAAGAGAGAGACCCACTTACTGGTAAGACCTCCACCATTGTCTCCTTTACAAGACCCAAAGATGCTATGCTTCACACTCCAAAGATAGTGGTCCATACAGAGGATGGAAGAGAGGTATCCTATGACCTTCCTGTGAACTCCATACTAAACGTGCCAGCTGAAAAGGTGAGCTTTGAGTGGATGGTATGTCCCACATGCAGTGAGTCCGAAGGCACGGAGATACAACACAAGTATTATGTGGTCAAGGACTATGTGGTTCAGCCCGGTGACGTGCTGGCACGCATTCCAAAGGAAATGGCAAAGGTGCGTGATATCGTAGGCGGTCTTCCAAGGGTGGAAGAGCTCTTTGAGGCAAGAAGACCCAAGAACCCAGCAATACTTACAGAGATTGATGGTATTGTAAGGATATTTGAGGATGCGGACGAGGTGATAGTCTTTAACCCAAGGACTGGAGAAACCAGAAAGTATGATATAAAGAGGGACGAATACATCCTTGTAAGCCATGGACAATTCCTGCAGAAGGGGACAAAGATAACAGACCATATAGAGGCGGAAGTAGAAGGGCAGGTTAGGATAAAGGGAAGAGGCTACAGAGTTGTGGTATACAATAAAGAGACAGGTCTCCAGAAGGAATACTTTGTGCCTAAGGGCAAACACCTACTTGTAAAGAACGGTGATATGGTAAACGCAGGAGACCCCCTCACTGACGGCACACCAGTTCCAGAAGAGATACTCAAGATAAAAGGAGTGGAGGAGCTTCAGAAGTTCCTCCTTAAAGAGGTTCAAATGGTCTACAGACTGCAAGGCGTGGATATAAACGACAAGCACTTTGAGATAATGATTCGTCAAATGCTAAAGCGAAGACGCATAGTAGACCCAGGAGACAGCAGGTTTTTAGTAAACGAGGAGGTGGAAATGGAAGAGCTACAGCAAGAAGTGGAAAGGATAAAAGAAGAGGGTGGCAAGATACCAAAGGCAGAGCCCATACTCGTGGGTATATCAAAGGCTGCACTCACCTCAAGAAGCTGGATTTCTTCTGCCTCCTTCCAAGAGACCACAAAGGTGCTAACCGACGCATCCTGCGAAGGCAAAGTGGACGAGCTAAGAGGCATAAAGGAGAATGTGATAATAGGCAATCTTATACCTGCAGGAACTGGCCTGTGGGAGTATGCGGAAGTAGATGTTATAGAGGAAGAGAAGGCAAAAGTTTTCAAAGATGTGTTATAATATTCAGCTTAGGAGGTTTAAGGTATGCCTACCATAAACCAGCTTGTAAAACAAGGTAGGGAAACAAGGAAGAAAAAGAGCAAGGCACCTGCCTTGCAGGGCAATCCTCAAAAGAGAGGTGTCTGTGTGAGGGTCTATACGGTCACGCCTAAGAAGCCAAATTCTGCCCTGAGGAAGGTTACAAGGGTGAGACTATCAAACGGTATTGAAGTGACTGCATATATACCCGGTGAAGGGCACAACCTTCAAGAGCACTCTTTGGTTTTGGTAAGGGGTGGAAGGGTAAAGGACCTTCCCGGTGTTCGTTATAAGGTGGTAAGGGGTGCTATGGATACCGCGGGCGTTGCCAACAGAAGACAGTCCAGGTCTAAATACGGAGCTAAGAGACCAAAACCCGGTCAACAAGCACAGGCAAAGGGAGGTAAGAAGTAATGCCAAGAAAAGGTCCAGTTCCTGCAAGAGAAATCTCTCCAGACCCAAAGTATGGGGATGTGATAGTCCACAAGCTCATCAACAAGGTAATGGAAAGTGGTAAGAAGTCCGTGGCGGAGTGGATAGTCTACACTGCCCTTGAATCCGCCGCAAAAGAGGTAAACATGCACCCCGTGGAACTACTTCACAAGGTGGTGGAAAAGCTAAAGCCTGAGTTTGAAGTGCGTCCCAGAAGGGTGGGTGGTGCCACCTATCAAGTCCCCGTGGAAGTTCCACCCCGTAGGCAGATAAGCCTTGCTCTCAAGTGGCTGGTGCAGTCCGCAAGAGAAAGGTCAAAGCACAGGGGAAGCTACACCATGGTGGAAAGGCTAAAGGCGGAGCTTCTTGATGCTCTAAACGAAAAGGGTGGTGCCATAAAGAAGAAGGAAGATACCCACAAGATGGCGGAAGCCAACAAGGTTTTCGCACACTTTAGATGGTAAGGAGGAAGTCATGCCAAGGCTTGTGCCTATAGAAAGGCTCAGAAACATAGGAATAGTAGCCCATATAGATGCTGGAAAGACCACTACCACAGAAAGAATACTCTACTACACGGGTAAAACCTACAAAATAGGTGAAGTCCACGAGGGTGCTGCTACCATGGACTGGATGCCCCAAGAAAGGGAAAGGGGTATAACCATAACCGCAGCAACCACCGCCTGCTATTGGAAAGACCACCAGATAAACATCATAGACACACCCGGTCACGTGGACTTTTCTGTGGAAGTAGTCCGTTCTATGAAGGTCTTGGACGGTATTATCTTTATCTTCTCTGCGGTAGAAGGTGTCCAGCCTCAGTCAGAAGCCAACTGGAGATGGGCGGACAGGTTTGGAGTGCCAAGAATAGCCTTTATAAACAAATTAGACAGGCTTGGTGCGGACTTTTATAGGGTATTTAATGAAATAGAGAAAAAGCTAAGCATAAAACCTGTGGCAGTCCAGATACCCATAGGTGCGGAAGACCAGTTCAAGGGTGTGGTAGACCTTATGGAGATGAAGGCTATAATCTGGCTTGAGGAAACCCTCGGTGCCAAATATGAAATAGTGGACGTGCCTGCGGACTACATGGACAAGGCTCAAGAGTGGCGCGCCAAGATGGTAGAAGCCATTGTAGAAAAGGATGACGAGCTTATGATGAAATATCTTGAGGGAGAGGAGATAGCTACAGAAGACCTAAAGAGGGTTCTCAGAAAGGCAACCATAAACAAGGAGCTTGTCCCAGTTCTGTGTGGCTCTGCCTTTAAAAACAAGGGTGTTCAGCCACTTCTGGATGCGGTTCTTGACTATCTTCCTTCTCCCCTTGATGTCCCACCAGTGCGTGGAATAAATCCAAAAACAAGCCAAGAAGAGGAAAGGAAACCCTTTGACGAAGAACCCTTCTGTGCATACGCCTTTAAGGTTATGAGCGACCCATATGCAGGACAGCTTACCTACTTTAGGGTGTTCTCGGGTAAAGTTACCGCAGGCTCTTATGTATACAACGCCACAAAGGACAAGAAGGAAAGGGTTGGAAGGCTTCTACTTATGCACGCCAACTCCAGAGAGGATGTGCAAGAAGCCTCTGCCGGTGAGATAGTAGCAGCGGTTGGCATGGACGCAGCAACCGGAGACACACTCTGCGATGAAAAGTTTCCCATACTACTTGAAAAGTTAGAGTTTCCAGAGCCTGTTATTTCTATGGCAATAGAACCTAAGACCAAAAAGGACCAAGAAAAGCTCTCTCAGGTGCTTAACAAGTTTATGAAGGAAGACCCCACCTTCAAAGCAAGTGCAGACCCAGAAACAGGTCAAACTCTTATACACGGTATGGGAGAACTGCACCTTGAGATAATAGTAGATAGGATGAAGAGGGAATACGGCATTGAGGTGAACGTGGGTAAGCCACAAGTTGCCTATAAGGAGACCATAAAGGGTAAGGCAAGCGCGGAAGGCAAGTTTATTCGTCAAACAGGTGGTAGGGGTCAATACGGGCATGCGGTTATAGAGATAGAGCCACTTGAAAGGGGTCAGGGCTTTATCTTTGAAAATGCCATAGTGGGCGGAATAATACCCAAGGAGTTTATCCCTGCGGTTGAAGAAGGCGTAAAGGAGGCTATGCAGAACGGCGTTATGGCAGGCTACCCCGTGGTGGACGTAAAGGTAAAGCTCTTTGACGGCTCTTACCACGAGGTGGACTCTTCAGAGATGGCTTTTAAGATAGCAGGTTCCCTTGCTTTCAAAGAAGCGGCAAAAAAGGCGGGTCTTGTGCTCCTTGAGCCAATAATGGAAGTAGAGGTGGAAACCCCCGAGGATTATGTGGGTGATGTGATAGGGGACCTAAACTCAAGAAGGGGTAAGATAATGGGTGTGGAGAACAAGGGTGTCATAACTGCCATAAGGGCGTATGTGCCTCTTGCGGAGATGTTTGGCTATGCAACAACCCTTAGGAGCTTGACACAAGGAAGAGGAACCTTTATAATGAAATTTTCTCATTACGATGAAGTTCCCCACAGCATAGCAGAGCAAATAGTTGGGGAAAGAACTGCTGTAGCAAAATAAGGAGGTAAAGCAATGGCAAAGGAGAAGTTTGTAAGAGAAAAGGAGCACGTTAACGTAGGCACCATAGGACACGTAGACCACGGCAAGTCCACGCTCACCTCAGCCATAACCTGCGTGCTTGCCGCAGGCGTAATGCAAGGCGGTAAAGCCAAGTGCATGAGATACGAAGAGATTGACAAAGCACCAGAAGAAAAAGAAAGAGGCATAACCATAAACATCACACACGTAGAGTATGAGACACCCAAAAGACACTACGCACACGTAGACTGCCCAGGACACGCAGACTACATAAAGAACATGATAACAGGTGCAGCACAGATGGACGGAGCAATCCTTGTGGTCTCCGCAGCAGACGGACCTATGCCACAGACAAGAGAGCACGTGCTATTGGCAAGACAAGTTAACGTGCCATACATAGTGGTCTTTATGAACAAGTGCGATATGGTAGATGACCCAGAACTTTTAGACCTTGTAGAACTTGAGGTAAGAGAGCTACTATCTAAGTATGAGTTTCCTGGGGATGATGTGCCAGTAATAAGAGGTTCAGCCCTTGGAGCGCTGCAGGAATTAGACGCAGGCAAACCAGACCAGTGGTGCAACGCCATAGTGCAGTTAATGGAAGCCCTTGACCAATATATACCCACACCACAAAGAGAAGCGGACAAACCCTTCCTTATGCCCATAGAGGATGTGTTTACCATTTCAGGACGTGGAACAGTTGTGACAGGAAGGGTAGAGAGAGGGGTGCTAAAGCCTGGAGAGGAAGTGGAGATAGTAGGATTAAGAGAAGAGCCACTAAAGACAGTGGCAACCTCCATAGAGATGTTTAGGAAGATACTTGACGAGGCACTACCGGGTGACAATGTGGGAGTATTGCTAAGGGGAGTAGGCAAGGACGATGTGGAGAGAGGACAAGTATTGGCAAAGCCTGGGACAGTAAAGCCCCATAGGAAGTTTAGGGCACAGGTGTATGTGCTAAGCAAGGAAGAGGGTGGAAGGCACACTCCATTTTTTGTCAACTACAGGCCACAGTTTTACTTTAGGACTGCGGACGTGACAGGGACGGTGGTGAAACTGCCAGAGGGACAAGAGATGGTGATGCCTGGGGACAATGTGGAGATAGAGGTGGAGCTAGTCAAGCCAGTGGCTATGGAAGAACAGCTTAGGTTTGCCATAAGGGAAGGTGGAAGAACTGTTGGTGCTGGTGTGGTCACAAAAATTATTGAGTGAGGAATGGCTATGGAGCAGGAACTAATACGGATAAAACTTAGGTCTTATGACCACAGGCTTCTTGACCAGTATGTAAAGCAGATAATAGACACGGTCAAGAGAACTGGTGGCGTGGTCAAGGGTCCCATACCACTTCCTGTGAGAAGGAAAAGGTGGGTGGTTCTCAGGTCTCCACACAAGTTTGACCAGTCAAGGGAGCACTTTGAAATGAGGGAACACAGAAGGATACTGGATATAACCAGAGCGACCTCTCAAACCATAGAGTCCCTGAGGGACCTGACCCTCCCTGCAGGGGTTGATGTGGAGCTAATAATAGGGAGATAGCCATGGCGATAGGGCTTATTGGTAAGAAGATAGGAATGACAAGAGTTTTCCTAAAGGATGGCACTTCTGTGCCCGCAACGGTTATAGAGGTAAAGCCTAACTATATAACTGCGGTAAGGACGTCTGAAAAGAATGGTTATACCGCCATACAGGTGGGTGCCTTTGAAGACAAGGAAAAACATCTAACAAAGCCAGAGCTTGGACATCTCAAAAAGGTGGGTAAAGTTCTAAGGGTGCTAAAAGAGTTTAGGTTAGACTCGATGGAAGGCTATGAGGTAGGTCAAGAGCTAAAACTTGAAGAGGTCTTTCAGACAGGTGAGCTTGTGGATGTGGTGGGCAAAAGCAAAGGAAGAGGCTTTGCGGGCACTATGAAAAGGTGGGACTTTGGTGGTTTCCCCAAGTCTCACGGACACAGATACCACAGAGCGGTGGGTTCCATAGGAAACAGGTCAGACCCAGGTAGGGTATGGAAAAGCAAGAGGATGGCTGGGCATTGGGGTGATGAGCCTATAAGGGTTCAATCTCTGTTGGTGCTTGACATTATTCCTGAGCATAATGTCCTTTTGGTTAAGGGTTCTGTGCCAGGACCTAACGGTGGAATAGTTTTTGTAGAAAAGAGTAGGATAGTAAATAGAAGGTCTCAGAGACTTAAGCTAAACAGAATAAAGGGTATGGTGGAAGCCTTGGTTAAAGGAGAGGTCTCATGAAGGTGCTTGACGCTGAGCTAAAACCTGAAGTCTTTAATGTGGAAGTAAAAAAGCATGTGCTGTGGGAAGTTGTAAAGTGGCAACTTGCCAGCAGAAGGCAGGGAAGCCATAGCACCAAAACCAGAGGTGAAGTATCCTATAGCGGAAGAAAGCTCCTACCTCAGAAGGGCACGGGTAACGCAAGGCACGGAGACAGAGGTGCCAACATATTCGTAGGTGGTGGTGTAGCTCACGGTCCAAAGCCAAGAGACCATTACTACGCTCTTCCTAAGAAGGTAAGAAGGCTTGGGCTTAAAATGGCTTTGAGCTTGAAGGCTAAGGAGAATAATCTGCTCTTAGTTGACAGCTTAGATTTGGGAGAGGTGCCAAAGACTAAAAGGGCTGTGGAAGTGCTTAAAAACCTTGGTATATATCCTCAAAAGGTGCTTGTGGTTCTGCCTCAAAAGGAAGAGGTTATATACAAATCCTTTAGAAATCTGCCTTATGTGAGGGTTCTGCCTGTTGAGGGTTTGAATGTTTATGATATCCTTTGGGCGGACAAGCTACTTATAACCTCCCAAGCCTTAGAGAAGATATATGAGAGGTTGTCATCATGAAAAGACCAGAGGAAGTGATAATAAGACCTATAATAACCGAAAAGAGCAACAGGCTTATGGAAGACCACAAAAAGTATACCTTTGAAGTGGCTATGGACGCCACAAAGCACGAAATAAAGCACGCAGTGGAAAAGCTTTTTGGTGTAGAGGTGCTAAAGGTAAACACCCTCATAGTAAAGCCAAGAAAGAAGAGGATAATAGGAAAGTTTAGGAGGTATGGCTATACAAGGGCATACAAAAAAGCCATAATTACCATACCTCCCGATAAGGAAATAGACCTCACAGGAGTGTAAAGATGGGTGTAAGGAACTTAAAGCCTGTTACCAACGGTCAGAGGCATGCGGTTTTGTATGACTTTTCTGAGATTACCAAGCCTGAGCCAGAAAAGTCCTTGCTTGTGCATTGGCATAGGGCAAAAGGTAGGTCCCGTCAGCAGGGTAAGGTAACCTCAAGGGGTAGAGGCGGTGGCAACAAGAGAAGATACAGGCTCATTGACTTCAAAAGGGATAAAAGCCTTGTCCCTGCAAAGGTTGTCGCTATAGAGTATGACCCCAATAGGTCTGCACGCATAGCATTGCTACACTATGCGGATGGCGAAAAAAGGTATATTCTTTGGCCTGAGGGGCTAAAGGTAGGAGACACGGTTGTGTCTATCTCCTACGAGGATGCGGAGAAGGGCAAGGAGCTTCCAGAGATAAAGGTGGGTAATGCTTTGCCTCTTAAGTATATGCCTGTGGGAACGGTGGTTCACAATGTGGAGCTTAATCCCGGTAAGGGTGGGCAAATAGCTAGGTCTGCGGGTATGTCCGCACAGATACTGGGCAAGGTGGGAGATTATGTCCAACTTAGGATGCCTTCTGGTGAGATAAGGCTTGTTCACCAAAGGTGTATGGCAACGGTTGGTGTTGTGGGTCTCGCAGAGCATGAGCTTGTGAAGTATGGAAAGGCAGGCAGATACAGGTGGCTTGGTTGGAGACCAAAGGTTAGAGGAACTGCTACAAACCCCGTTGACCATCCTCATGGTGGTGGTGAAGGAAAGACAAAGGGTAAACATCCAGAGTCTCCCTGGGGTTGGAAGACAAAGGGATACAAGACCAGAAGGGGTAGGAAGTATTCTGACAACTTTATACTGGTCTCAAGGAAAGGTAAGCCTCTCAAAGGAGGTGTTAAGTAATGGGCTTTAAAGGTGCATGGAACAAAAGAAACAAGCTCGTTGAAGACCTTGACAACTTTCTAAAGCTCTACAAGAAGACCCAGAGGATATACAAAAGGGTCAGGGCGGTTCAGCATACGTCACAGCTCTACCAAAAGGCTCTTGAAAAGTATCAGCAGGTGTGGGACGAATACAGAAGGCTGGTAAACAAAAAAGCATGGGTAGACCCAAAACTCTGGGTAAGGATAAAGAAGATGAACCAAACTGGTGATAGGAAGGTGATAAAAACCTACAGCAGGGATACTACCATAATCCCTGAGTTTGTAGGACATACCATAGCGGTGCATAACGGGAAAACCTTTGTCCCAGTTTATATAACTTCAGAGATGGTGGGTCATAAGCTGGGTGAGTTTGCTCCCACGAGAACCTTTAAGGGACACCCAGACAAATCCGCAAAGGCTACAAAGAAGAAGTGAGGTGAAAAGATGGAAGCAAGGGCGGTTTTAAGGTATGCAAAGGTTTCACCCACAAAGGCAAGGCAAGTGCTAAGGGTTATTCAAGGAATGAAGGCAGGCGATGCATTATATCAGCTTAGGTTCATACCCAAAAAGTCCGCACGCATAGTGGAAGGTGTCCTAAAAAGTGCTCTTGCTAACGCAGAGCAAAAGGGTATGGACTTGGAAAAGCTATACATTCAAAAGGCTGTGGCGGACGAGGGTCCTATGTATAAAAAATGGCTTCCAAGAGCTCACGGTAGGGCTACTATGCTAAGAAAAAGAACCTCTCACATAACCCTTGTGCTTATAGAAAAGGAGGAAAACTGATGGGTCAGAAAACTCATCCTATAGGTTTTAGGGTAGGAGTTATAAGGGACTGGACTTCCAAATGGTTTGCAGGAAAAAGGGACTACACAGAGCTACTTCATGAAGATATAAGAGTGAAAGACTACATAAAGAAGAGGTATGCATCCGCTGGGATATCTAAGGTTGTGGTAGAAAGGATGGCGGACAAGGTAAAGGTGAGAGTTCTTGCTTCAAGACCGGGTATCATCATAGGTAGAAAGGGTGCAGAGGTAGAGCAGTTAAAGAAGGATATAGAATACATAACCCGCGGTAAAGACGTGGTTATAACCGTGGATGAGGTAAGAGTCCCAGAGTTGGACGCACAGCTTGTGGCGGAAGAGATAGCACTTCAGATAGAGAGAAGGGTATCTCACAGAAGGGCTATGAAAAGGGCTATAGATAACGCTTTCAAAGCGGGTGCGAAGGGTGTAAAGGTGCAGGTAAAGGGTAGGATAGGTGGTGCGGAGCTTGCAAGGGCGGAGTGGTTTCTTGTGGGAAGGATGCCTCTGCAAACCTTGAGGGCGGACATAGACTATGGCTATGCGGTAGCACAGACCAAGTATGGAGTGCTTGGCATAAAGGTGTGGATATACAAGGGAGATGTGCTAAAGGGCGGAAAGGAAGAGATAGTTAAAAAGATAGAGGAAGACCTCAAGAAGGCTGAAAAGGAGGTATAAGAGATGTCTTTCTTAGCACCAAAAAAGACCAAGTTTAGAAAAACACAAAGAGGGACACTAAAGGGAAAGGCTCTTAGAGGTAATAAGGTCTCCTTTGGTGAATACGGCATACAAGCACTTGAGTCCTGCTGGCTTACTCAAAGGCAGATAGAATCAGGCAGGATAGCCTTAGTGAGAGCTCTTAGAAAGGGTGCAAAGGTATGGATACAGGTATTTCCAGACAAGCCTTACACAAAAAAACCTAATGAGGTTCGTATGGGTGGTGGAAAGGGCGACCCAGAGGGCTTCGTGGCAGTGGTTAGACCCGGAAAGATACTTTATGAGTTCTCTGGCGTCCCAGAAGAGGTGGCCGAAGAAGCCCACAGACTTGTAGATGCAAAACTACCAATAAAGACAAGGCTTGTGAAGGCTGGAGGTGTAAAGTGATGAAGATAAAGGAGCTAAAAAAGCTGAGCCTTCAGGACCTTTTGAAGAAGGAAGAGGAACTAAGAAGGGAGCTTCTCAGGCTTAGGTTTAAGAAGAAGATAGAGGGACTGCCAAACCCTATGCAAATAAGAAACACAAGAAGAAACCTTGCAAGGGTTCTAACCCTTATAAGGGAAAAACAACTAAGAGGTGAGGCGTAATGGAAAGACAATGGCATTTGAAAAGAAAAGAGCTTGTGGGTTATGTAGTAAGCGATAAAATGGACAAGACGGTAGTTGTAAAGGTAGACAGAAGGGAGGCTCACCCTATATACAAAAAGCACATAATAAAGAGCAAGAAGTATCACGCTCATGACCCAAATAACGAGTGCAAGGTTGGAGACCTTGTGGTTATAAGGGAGACAAGACCTCTTTCTAAGACCAAGAGATGGGTAGTGGTGAAGATACTGCAAAGAGCTAAATCTCCGGAGGAAGCACTTAGGGAATAAGTAAAATATTTTTATGTTCTTTTTTCTGCTTTTTTTCCTTTGTTTTTCTCTTTCCTTTTCCTTGGAGGTTTTTTCTGAAAGGCTTGAGAGATTGCCAGATGGGAGCTTAAAAGCCACCGGCAACGTGGAAACTTACTACAGAGAATACTACATTAAGGCTGAGTTTATTACCTACGATCCGCAAAAAAGAATTGTCTACGCCAAAGATGGAGTTTATATAAAGTCTGTGGATGGGAGGTTTGAGGTAAAAGGAAGCGAAGCACTCCTTGACCTTGAAAGAGACTTAGGATACTTCCTTGACGCAGAGGGCAGGTTTGAGAAGTTTAGCTTTACTGCAAAAAGAGTTGATAAAGAGGGAGAAGCTTACTCTATACAAGAGGGTTCAATAACCACATGTCCGCCAGACAGAAAAGAGATGAAATTGTGCTTTTCAAGGGCAAGGGTGTCTCAAAGGTATGTTTTTAGTGAAAACAACACCCTACAGCTTTTCAGAGTGCCTATAGCCTACCTTCCTATAACTCTCTTTCCTGTGGGAGAGAGAAGGTCTGGGCTCTTGCCTCCCACCATTGGCTTAAATACATACAACACCTTTATATACCAACAGCCTATATATTGGGCTATATCAAAGGATAAGGATGCCACGTTAACCTTTGACCTAAGAGACAAACAGGCAAAGGGTTTTTCTCTTGAATACCGCCAGTCTATGAGGAAGACGCTTGACATTACTGGAAATCTCTCCTTTTACAAAGAACCTACGCCTCCTGATAAATGGTGGGAAGGTAGAGACCCATCCACCTTTAGAGAAAATCGCTACGGAATAAAGGCTGACGTTGACCTTGGAAACCTAAAGGCTGGCGTTGACACCATTTCAGACCCCTACTTTATGCAGGATGTTTATTTCTCAACAAAGGAGAGGACAGTTCCATACCTTACTTCCTACATAAGCTACAAAAGAGAATGGGAAAGTTTTCTTTTTACCTTTGATGCAAAGCAGTTTTACGATACTACATCTCCTAACAATAAAGAGACTCTCCAGAGGCTTCCCGAAATAGGCTTTTATCTTAAGGACACTCCTGTGTTGCAAAACCTCTACTTTAACCTGAGCGCTTCCTACACAAACTTTTATAGAGAAGAGGGTCTCAGAGCCCAAAGGTTTATTGTATTTCCAGAGTTTTCAATACCAAAGCAAGTTTTTGGTCTTAATCTACTCTCTACTCTTACCGTGGAAAATCTTGCCTACTGGGATGTAAAGGGTGGAAATTTTAAGGATGAAACCGTATTTGCGAGCCTTCGCTATAGAGAAAGTCTTCCCTTATTCTATAACTTTAGAGCTGGGAATCTTGAGCTTAAAAACATATTTGAACTATCCTATTCCTATAGACACAAAAGTTTTGACAATCCAAGATTTGATATTCTTGACCTTATAGATAAGGAAAGCCTACTTTCTTACAAGTTTAGGGAATTTGGCTATTACAATCAAAGACTTTTCTATAGCCTTTTTCTTGAAGGAGGATACAACTACCTTGGCAAGTTTACCTACGCAGGGCAGGAGGTCAGTGAAAAACTTACTCCTATTAGGGCAAGTCTATTCCTCTACCCTATAGACTGGTTGAGTTTATCCTCAGATAGCGTCTACGACCCAGTTCATGGGCGTGTTTTGAAGACAATAGGTTCACTTACTCTTGGTGGTAAAGAAAACAGCATAACCCTCGGAAAGGTGCTTGAAAGAAATTATCAAGGGCTTGAACTAAACGACCAATATAACCTATCCGCTTCCGCTACCTACAGAGGTTTAAATATGTCCTTTGGACTTGTAAGAGATAACAAGGTAGAAAAAGATATTCAAAGACAAATAGGCACACAATACACAGGTGCTTGCTGGAGTTTTGGACTTTTGCTAAGGGATATATACGACGGAACAAGGCAGAAGTATATCAAGGAGGTTTTTTTGACCTTTAATGTCTTTGACCTTCAGAGGTTTACAGTGCCTCTGAGAAGGTGAGCATTTCCTTTAGCCTTTTAGTTTGTGCCTTTATGTCTTCTGAGTGGAATATACCAGAGCCTACTACTAATATGTCCGCACCAGCTTTTGCTACATCTACGATGTTGTCTTCTTTTATGCCACCGTCTATTTCAATAAGGACTGATGGGTTTTTCTCCTGCAAGAGGGCTTTTAGCCTTCTTAACCTTTCCATAGACCTTTGTATGAACTTTTGTCCTCCAAAGCCGGGGTTTACAGACATCAAAAGCACGAAGTCCACATAGTGTATGGCTTCCTCCAATGCACTAAGGGGTGTGCCGGGGTTTACAACCACGCCTACCTTTGCACCAAGGCTCTTTATAAGCTCAAGAGTACGGTGAATGTGGGGCGTGTTTTCAATATGGACGCTTACCATATCCGCACCAGCTTTTATAAATTCGGGAATGTATTTATCTGGGTTTTCTATCATAAGGTGTGCATCCAAGGGAAGGGGACAGTGCTTTTTTATACTCTCCAATAGCACAGGACCAAAGGTTATATTTGGCACAAAGTGTCCGTCCATTACGTCAAAGTGTATAAGGTCTGCACCACCTTCCACGCAAGCCATTACTTGCTCGCCAAGCCTCCAAAAATCCGCAGAGAGTATGGAAGGAGCAAGGAGCTTCATTCCGCCTCCTCTTCAACTCTTATGAGAACAGGTTTCCCTACTACTACGGGTAAATTTTGCACCTCTTGCAGAGCCTTTTGCATAGATTTCTCATAAGCCTTATGGGTAAGAACAACAAGGGGTATTATGTGCTCGCCCTGCCTTCCTGCCAGTTTACAGACCTTCTCCTTTTGGAGAACGCTCGCTATACTTATGTGATTGTCCGCAAGAACCTTGGCTATGCTTGCCAAAACACCAGGTTTGTCTGGCACATCAAACCTGAGGTAGTATCTGCTGTAGAAGTCTTCGGTAAGTGTAAGGTTTTTCTCTTCCCAGTTAACCTTGTAGCTACAAGCATCGCCCCTATGTAGCCTGCAGGCAATATCCACTATGTCTGAAACCACCGCAGAGGCAGTAGGATGAGAGCCTGCACCTCTACCGTAAAACATGGTTTTACCCACAAAGTCTCCCTCTACCATAATGGCGTTGAAAACATCAGAGACCTTTGCCAAAGGGTCTTCTTCTGGTAAAAAGGTAGGGTGGACCCTTACCTCAAGCTCCTCTCCTCTCTTTTTTGCTATGGCAAGGAGCTTAAGAGTATAGCCCAGCTCTTTACCAAGTTCCACATCCAAAAGGTCAATGTTCCTTATGCCCTCTACATGGATACGAGAGAAGGGAAGAAAGCTACCAAAGGCTATAAAAGAAAGTATGGCTATTTTATGAGCACTGTCCCAGCCGTCTATGTCAAGAGATGGGTCTGCTTCTGCGTATCCCTTCCTTTGAGCCTCTCTTAAGGCGATTTCAAAATCCACATTTTCTTGGAGCATCCTCGTTAGTATGTAGTTTGTAGTCCCGTTGAGTATGCCATAAATTGCCATTATGTTGTTGCCAAGGAGCGACTCTCTTACCGCTTTTATAATAGGTATGCCACCACCCACAGAAGCCTCAAAGCCTATGTAAAGACTCCTTTCTTCCGCAAGTGTGAAAAGCTCTTCGCCTTCCTCCGCAAGGAGATGCTTGTTGGCACTAACTATATGATTTCCTTTCAAAAGTGCCTCTTTTATAAGCTCTTTTGCAAAACCCTTCCCGCCCACAAGCTCAACTACTATGTGAGAACTTTCTATAACTTCTCTGTAATCTGTAGTCCTTAACTCTTCTGGCACATGGAAAGCTCTTGGTCTTTCCCAATCCCTGTCTGCAACCTTTGAAAGCTCAAGCTCTACACCAGTCTTCTTTTTTATGGTTTCTGAGTTTTTCAAAAGAAGTTCCACTACACCAGTTCCAACCACACCACAACCTACTATTCCAACTCTAACCTTCAAGGTTTACCTCCATGACCAGTTCTGTAGGGAACTGGAATATACTGCACAGAAGGAACCTGTGAACCCATAGGCTGTGGAAATAGCTCCATGAGAGCATAGACTTCTTCAGGCACCTCAGTGCTAACATTTAAACCTAGCTCCTTTAAATAGTTCCCCCTTTCATAAAAATTCATTCCTACCACTGCAGGGGTTTAGGAGGCTCTACTACAACTTTAGAGCTCCAAGGCAGCACTATTACAGCCTTTATAACCTCTCAAGGTGTCTTTTTACCAACACCTCAAAGGTTTGCTTTTTCGCAGTAATAGGTTTAGCCTCAGGAGGAGCGTCCTCCTAAAGTTTCAATGTAATATATACTACAAGATTTCTCCCTTGTCAAGAGGCGAACTTATAAACAATATATCTATATTCTTCTAAAAATTTCTACTAATTCAGTAATTAGTTCCTAATTACTCAACGGTAAGAGGGTAATCATGAGTATATTTACTCATCGCTAACTCTTGGGCTATTTTTCCGCCTTTTCCTCCTCCGTACCGTTCTGGGTGAGAAGCCAAAGAAGGTAGGACTTCACTTATTGCCTTCCGAGCTATATCCGCCATTATGATGGTTTGGTCTTCTATATCCTTTATCTCCTTTTGTTCCAACACTTTAAGTATAGAGGCAGCAGGCATCTGACCTATCTATGGGTCTACTGGTCCAAGCACTGCGTTTGGATCCATTATAATCTCATCTGCAGAAAGGGCAAGAAGTGTGCCTCCAGACATGGCATAGTGAGGAACAATAACCCTTACAGAACCCTTGTGTCTTACCAACGCGTTAGCAATCTGTGTGGCAGCAAGAGCGAGCCCACCGGGTGTATGCACGATAAGGTCTATAGGCATTTCTGGAGGGGTCATCCTAATTGCTCTTAGAACCTGCTCCGAGTCTTTCAATTTTTGTTCTTGCATTCTATATCGGGACTGTTTCAAAATTTGTGTAAATTCTGCCATACTTCATAACATACCCTCAAAAAGAAGTATTAGCTGGGACTATATCCTCTTGCCCATTCAACTCCTAACACATTACAATGGCTTGAGACATAAGGTCTTTGAGTAGCTAACTGAACTCCCTGCGGTATTGTTCTACTTTCTCCTTGCTTGGCTGTTTCATGTTAATGCCTCCTTACTTTATTTTTACACAATGGATGAAACACTCCCTCCTGAGTTATCCACTCCTTTGGTGGTGTTCTCAAAAACCATCCTTTGAAACTATTCAGATACAGCAAAGCCTTTTTTCTTTCTTGTGGTAGAGTTGAGTTAATGACTATTTGTCTAAATCTATTTGCAAGGTTAGAAGTCCAGCTTTCAAGGAGGGATACCACTTGCCATAGGCATGTTTGTTTGTATCTCTCAGATAGTTTGCTTTGGATGTGCTTTGTCTAAGAT
>JAXSOH010000011.1:0-28487 GCA_037925805.1 Aquificaceae bacterium | reverse complement strand
TTGGCATTCCAAGAGGCGGTGTTGTAGTGGCAAAGGAGGTTTCAAAGGTTCTCCATGTGCCCATGAGCCTTCTAATAGTGAGAAAGCTCGGGGTTCCCTCAAATCCTGAGCTCGCCTTTGGAGCCATAGACCCAGAAGGTCGCATATACACGGACAGATGGACAGTAGAATATTTTAGGCTTTCCCAGGAGGAAATAAAGAGAGTGGCACAGGAGGAGCTAAAAAAGATAAGGGAAAGGGAAGAAAAGTTTTTAAAGGGTAAAGAATTGGATGTAAAGGATAAATCGGTTCTTGTAGTGGATGATGGGATTGCTACAGGGCAGACGGTAATTGCAGGAGCTGAATATTTAAAGAGAAAGGGTGCAAAGAGGTTAATAGTGGCTGTGCCTGTATGTCCGTTAGAGAGCATGAGGAGGCTAAAAGAACACGCGGATGAGGTCTATTGTCTGCATACTTCCGAGAGTGGTAGCTTTGCGGTTGGCATGTTCTATAGAGACTTCAGGCAGGTGGAAGATTCAGAAGTAGAGGAGCTCCTAAAAGATGGAGTTCTTTGAGGTTCTAAGAAGACGACATTCTATAAGAAGCTACCAGAAAAGACCTGTTGAAGAAGAAAAGATAAGGGCTATAATGGAAGCAGTAAGGAGTGCACCCTCTGCGGGGAATCTTCAGGCTTATGAGGTATTGGTAGTTCTTGATGAAGTTAAAAAGACAGAGGTTGCCCGCTGGGCTCTGAGCCAATGGTTTATAGCGGAAGCTCCTGCGGTCTTTGTCTTCTTTGCCAATCCTTTAAGAAGTGCGGTAAAGTATGGCAAAAGGGGTGCGGAGCTCTATTGCATACAAGATGCTACCATAGCCTGTGCCTACGCTCAGCTTTCTGCGGTAGCACTTGGATTAGGCACCTGTTGGGTGGGTGCTTTTGAAGAGGCTGGACTAAAAGCTTCCCTTTCCATACCCAGGGAGTGGAAGCCCATAGCTATCCTTACAGTTGGATACCCAGCGGAAGAACCAATACCAACACCAAGGAGAAGCATAGAGGACATATTCACCATAATTTAGGTTGCCAGAGAGGAGAAGGGTAAATATATTTTAGAAAGTTATGGGGTCTGAGCTTAGGAGTTTGAATAGAGGTGCTAAAAAATACATTATAGCAGGTCAGCTTACAAATCCCAAGGAATACACAATATCTGAGAAGAATATACATACAGGAGGTTTCGGATGATATACAAACAGCTCATGAAAAAGCTAATTGAAGTAAGTGAAAAAGGCTATGTAACCTACGATGAGATCAACGAGCTTCTTGGGCCTGAGCTTGTGGATACGGAGCTCTATGAGGAAATAATGGACTTTCTTCAGGAGAGAGGAGTAAAGATAGTGGAAACAGAAGAGTCTGTGGAGGAGATGGAAAAGGAAGACGCTTTTACCGTTTCCACCGAGAGCTTACTCCTTACGGGTAAAGATGGAGACCCAGTAAGGCTATATCTTAAAGACATGGGTAAGATACCTCTCCTCAAAAGGGAAGAGGAGATAATGTATGCAAGGCAGATAGAGATTGGTAGGAAGGTTATGAGAAGGGGACTTTTAAGAACCTCCTTTCTGATAGACAGGGTCCTCAGAGACTGGGGGGAGGTATGCAACGGCAAGCTCAAAGCAAGCGACCTTATGGATACGGTGGATGAGAGTAAGACCCTTGAAGAATACGAAGAAAGCCACGAACATTTGGAAAGATACTTCATAGAAAAGGGTTTTGAGTTGGCAAAGGCATACAAAGAAGCCCTCTATTGGAGAGATTCCTACCTTTTCTACGCAACGCCAGAATACAAAAAGGAATATCTAAGAAGGCATGCTAAGATGAACAGAATTCTCAAGGATATGAGGCTCAAGCATTCCAAGTTTGAACGCATAGCGGACGAGCTTTTAAACCTATACAACAGATACACAAGAAAGCTAAAGGACTTTGAGGTAAGAAAAAAGAAGTTAGAAAGCATACATCCAGACATAGAGGAGCTTATACAAAAATATGACCAAGACACGACCTTACGGAAAAAGGCAGAGAGGGCTGGTTATGGCTTTGCAAGATTTCAAATGCTAAGGGATGAATACCTTACCCTCAAGAGAGAAATAGAGGACCTCAGGCGTGAGATGGGTATACTTCCCGAGGAGCTTCAAAGGGTTATACACATAATAAGAGAAGGCAGGACAAAGGTCACTCAAGCAAAACAGGTGATGGTAAAATGCAACCTAAGGCTCGTGGTTTCTATAGCCAAAAAGTATGTAAACAGAGGTCTTCACTTCCTTGACCTTATCCAAGAGGGCAACATAGGGCTTATGAAGGCAGTGGACAAATACGACTACAGAAAGGGCTACAAGTTCTCTACCTACGCCACTTGGTGGATCCGCCAGGCAATAACAAGGGCTATAGCAGACCAAGCGAGAACCATACGCATACCTGTTCACATGATAGAAACCATAAACGACATAACAAAGGCACACAAAAAGCTCTTCCAAGAGCTCGGTAGAGAGCCAACCGCAGAGGAAATAGCTAAGTATCTTGGTATATCACCAGAAAAAGCCAGAAAGGTAATGAGAGTCTCCCAAGAGCCTGTATCCCTTGAAACACCTATAGGAGATGACGAGGAAACACACCTGAGAGACTTTATAGAAGACAAAAGCGTCCCATCACCGGAGGAACAAGTTTCAAGAAGACTTCTCAGAGAACAGCTCATAAGGGTGCTTAGCACTCTCGGAGAAAAGGAAAAAGAGATACTCATGTATAGGTATGGGCTTGTGGATGGTATAGAGTATACCCTTGAGCAGATAGGTAAGATGTTCAATGTAACAAGAGAGAGAATTCGTCAACTTGAGACAAAAGCTATAAGAAAGCTAAGACATCCAGCAAGGGCTAAGTATCTCAAGGACTTTGAGTTCTAAGCCTTTTATATAGCTCCACGAGGACCGAAAAGTCCTCGCCTCCCATACCTAAATACTTGGCGAGTGCATATGCATTTTTAACATTTTGAAGGCTAAGACTGAAAGCTGTCAAATCCTTTACCATATCTTCTGCGTAATGGAGGTCCTTGTGTATGAGGTCTACAGAGAAGTGAACTGAGTAGTCTCCTTGGAGGAGCTTTTTCTTTTTCACCTCTAAAAGGTAAGATTTCCCAGCACCGCTTTCAAGCACTTCTACGAGAAGTTCTCTGTTAAAGCCTGCAAGCTCTCCAATAGCTATAGCTTCAGAAAGCACCTGCATAAAACCACCAAGAACCATATTGTTTATGAGCTTTAGCTTGCTGGCATTTCCAGATGTACCTACATAAAAAATATTCTTGCAGAACTTCTCAAATAGGGGTTTGTTTTCTTCAAACTTTTCCTTGTCTCCTCCCACAAGAACTGTAAGCTCACCTTTCTGTGCAGGTATTACGCTACCCAAGATGGGTGCATCAAGATAGTAAGCTCCTCTTTTTCTTAGCTCCTCGTATGCGAGCTTTGCATAAGCGTAGTGGTTTGTGGTCATGTCTATTATGCTCTTACCCTCTACTCCACCCTCCACAAGCCCATCCTTTCCAAATATTACCTCTTCAGAAGCCTGAGAGTCAAAAACAATAAGGAAGACCCTATCTACTTGACTTACTAGCTCTGCAGGACTGTCTGCCACAGGAAGACCCAGCTCAAGGGCTTTTCCCCGTGTCCTATTCCAAAGCAAGAGCTCTACACCCTGCTCTGAGAGCCTTTTTGCTATAGCCCTTCCAAGACTTCCAAGTCCTATAAAACCTACTCTCATAGTAAGTTCATTATAACAGGGCTTGCGGATTCCCAATCTTCCTGTGAAAGACTTACATATGCCCTTTCAAAATCCAAAAATACATCTTCAGCCAGTCCACCCATACTTTCCACAAGTTCTGTGAGTCTTCCAAATTTTTCCTTAGGGACGCTTATGGTATAGGTTCTACCAGTCCAACCTTCGGGAGTTTTTTCCATATAAATATCTATCCATATATCTCCAAACTCATAGGAGAGCATAAAACCCATAGGTTGAGCAAGACCGAGGATTTTTGCTACCTGTGATATGTGAAAATCCAGCTGGTCCATAATAAAATCTTAACACAGCGGACAAATTTGAATTTCTTGTATTGCCTCAAGTTTTCTCTCCTTTGCAATGAGCTCAGCCATAGGTTTTGAAAGCGCTCCCGTTTTCCACAGGGCTCTAAAGAGGTCAAAGGTAGGGTTTGCAAGCCCAAGGGCAGAAAGACCAGCCACAAACCAATCAGGCTCTTCCCCCCTAAACTTTTTAATACCCTGCATAACAAAATCCCTCACATCTCCAAAAATGGTTAGGTCTGAGATAAAAACGCAGAAAAGTTCGTCCATACTCCCTGGCACACCACTGAGGACTGCTTTGGCCCACCTTTGCGCTATGTAGCTAAAGTTGTTTAACTTCTCTTCCACTTCCTTTTGTACCCTTTGAGCTTCCTCTTTAGCTTCTTGGCTGTATTGGTCTGAGCTTATTATAAACATGGCGTAGGCCTTGGCTTCTTCAAGCTTGCCCTCCTCATACACCCTGTGCATCTTTGAAACCGCTTCTTCCCTAGGCAAGTGTAAAAAGTAATACTCCTCAAAGGGCTTTAGAACCCAAACCAAATACAAAAATACTGCAAAGAGCAAAAAGGACTTTAGAATACTCATCCTCTTTCTAGCTCCCTTAACACACCCTCTCTTACCTCATTAAGCTCCCTTACAGCTTTTTCAAGAAGGACCCTCTTGCTTTCTAACTCTTGGCACAGCCTTTGCAGTGGACTTATGAGCGTATCTACAAAACTCTGCAGACTAATCTTTACATCCTTCATGTGTTTCCTCAGATACAAAAGGGGCAGTCTATTGGACTTAAGTAATAGGGCAGGAGCAAGAAATATCATTATAGAAAGAACATAAGCAAGTATCTGCTTAAGGGTTTCGCCGGGCTTAGTTAATAGAAAAATTAGAAAAATCACCCGAGGAATACTTTGCGAGAGTAGAAGGACAAGGAAAAGTAGGGAAAATAGAAAAATGCCATAGTTTAATATAGTGCGGTTTTTTAGCATCCCCGCAAACCTCTTTGACTCCAAAAAGGCACTCCCACTGTCAAAAATTTGGGTTTGAGCCTGTTTTAGGTTTAGATCTTTCAAGTAGTAGTTCGTCTTTCTCGTAAGCTCGTCCACTTCCCTCTCTATCCTCTCTTTGAACTCTGCATAAGCCTTCTCCACATGTTCTGTGAGTTTTTCCCCTTCTTTGGCTTCCCAAAAGGGACAAATCCTCTGCAAGGCGTAGGTTAGCATGTTCTGCAAGGCGTAGGTTAGCATGTATATTAAGGAAATAGCCCTTATATGCTCGCCCATTCTCTTTTCCGCTCTGTCTACCTCCTCTTGTATGCTCTTCCATCTCTCTTCTAACTGTTTTTTCATAGCTTCACATTTCTCCAAGTATACTTTTGTCTCTTCATAGAGGCTAGTTAGCCTTTCTTTGTATGTCTTTAAGAGGTTATAAATGTAGTTGAGATCTTTCATAGTCCTGTATTCGCTAAGGCTTTTGCCTTCAAGTGTTTCTGCGGTTTTTTCTATATAGTCCTGCAATTTTTCTATACTGTTAGACCACTTTATAGATACGGGCAATACCTCCAAGCGTTTTGAAAAGAGCTTTTGCGTCTCTACTTCCACATAGGTTTTGACCTCTGAAAGCTCCCCTTTGGAAAGCAAGTCTGACTTTGTGAGGACAAAAAGCATCTTATACCCGTAGTCCACAAACCTCTTTATAAGCTCCATTTCACTATTCTTTAGGGCTTGGGTGGCACTTGAGCAAAAAAGCACCACATCAGCCTCATTAAGATACTCCTTTACCTTCTGCTCGTGAGCTAAAATACCAGAATTTGTTCCGGGCAAGTCAATCAAATGAAACTTCTTTAGCTTCTCTATGGGCGCACCTACTATAAGCCTGTCGCCTATCTCTTTGCTTTCACGCTCCTTTGAATAGGTATATTCAATTATTCTGTCTGTGGTGGGTAAATTGCCCACCTTGGATAGATTTTCACCCAAAAGGGCATTTATCAGCGAACTTTTGCCCGCATTGTATTCTCCAAAGATTGCCACCTTGATGGTCTTACCTTCTTGTATCCTCCCTTCGTAGACCTCTGGCAGTTCTATACCAGCCTCTTTTAGTTCCTGAGTGAGGGCTTGAAGTTTTTTTCTTGCCTCTTCAAGCGTTTTCTGTAGCCCATCCTTGCCTATTCCAAACATACAAGCTCCCCTCTCATACTTTCCAAAAGCTCCACAACTCTGCGCTCCCTTTCCTCCTTATCCTCGTAGTGATTTCTAAAATCCTCTTCAAGGGATGTTCTAATACCAGAAAGAAAAATATCAAGGGCTTGCCCATAGAGGTTTTTGAGGTTTTCAAAGACGTTGTCTATTTTCTTCCACTCCTTTTCTAGAGTTACCTTAAACTTCCTCCGTGAGGAGAGATATCCTACAATACCAGAAGCTATACTAGCAGGTATACCTACAAGTAGCGCAGTTGTTGGTTCAAACAAACCAACGGTACCCACAGCACCCAAAACACCTCCACCGACTGCACCAACACCCCCTCCCACAAATGCGCTTACACCAACAGCTACAAAAGCAGTGGCATAGATACTGTTGATCATTTTTACAGCCTCTTCGTAGTGCCATAGCACATATTCCTTTGGTTCAATCTGAAATAAAGGTCCATCTTCACTCTTCGTGGAGCCCCCTATCAACTCAAGCTCCATCTTCAAATTCTTTAGCTCTGCCTCGTATAACTTTAAAAGCTCTCCTTGTTTTTCCCCCAATACCTTCTGCACCTCACCTAAGGGTTTTTTTATAGACTCTGCCAGCTGTTCCTTCTTCTTGTTTATGCTCCACTTTCCTATAATTGGCATAGCTCCCACAATGCTGGGCTTTAGGTATTCTCTGATAATTTCCTTAACTTCGTCCTCAAAGTATTTAAGCCTTTGCTGTATGATTTCTTTCGTATCTTGGGTATGCCTTTCAAGTCTTGAAATGCTACTCATAAGTGTCCTTTTTGCCTCCCTATACTTTCTGTTGTGTTCTTCAAGATACTCTAAATACTCAACAGCCCTTTTCTCCAAGTCATTCCTTAGAACCCGAGCCTTTTCAAGCACACTGTTGACCTTATCTTTGAAAAGTTTATGAAGGTTTTGCAAGAGGGTGTCCTTCAGCTTTTGCAGGTTTTCTCCATCTTTTACAGAAACGAAGAGAATTTCTACCGTTGAGAGACCTATCTGGTTTAGCTGTTGTCTTACGTAGTCGTATATTTTCTGTCTTCCTTCCTCAGAGTTTTCTTGGTCGGACTTGTTTATTATGTAGAGCAAGACCATTCCTCCCCTCTCTTTTATCTCCCTTAGGAAGTTCTTCTGAGACTCAGAAAAGGGTTGGTCTATAGAAGAGATAAAGATAATAAAGTCGCTCTTTAGTATGCTTTCCTTGGCTTTTTGAGTGTGCTCTTGAAAGGGGGAGTTAGTGCCCGGTGTGTCAAGGATTTTTATATTCCTGAGGTTCTCATAGGGTATCTTTATGGTTCTTATGTTGTCCCTTTCTACAATGTCATACTCTTCGCCGTAGAACACTTGGCAGACCCTGTCTGTGGTCGGAATAGCCCCCTCCTTTAGCTTATAATCCTCAGGCATTTCAAAGAGGGCGTTTATGAGACTGCTTTTGCCTGCGTTAAACTCTCCCAGGAAGGCTAGGCTTACCTTGTCATCATAAGCCCTCTTTTCTACCTCCTCCAACTGTGAAAGTAGTGGTTTTATTTTTCCCTTGTCCTCAAGTAGCTCCTCAAAGCGATGCATGTAGTTCCTCAGTTTCCGAAGACAGCTTTCCAGAACCGATAGCTCACCCTGTAGTCTTTGCTGTAGGTCCTGCATTTTTGCCCTCCTTTTACTTAAGATTATAACCTAACAATTACCTTCAACCTGACAAGGTCATTTTGCTAAAATCTTAGCATGAAATTTTTCATCCTCTCCATATTTGGCAAGGACAGACCGGGCATAGTGGCAAGTATATCAAAGGCTCTTTACCAGATGGGACTAAACCTTGAAGACTCCTCCATGACCAGGCTCAACGGTGAATTTACCATAATGCTTATAGTAGCTTCCGAAAGGGATATAAACGCAGAGGATATACTCCAAAACCTTCAAGAGGTAGGGCAGGAATACGAGCTTTTTATGGTATGTAGGGAGTTAGAGGAAGTGGTATATCCTAAGGCGGAGGCTATTTATAGGATTGTGGTCTTTGGCTCTGATAAGCCTGGGATAGTCTATGGGGTTTCTTCAATCCTTGCAGACCTTGGCTTAAATATAAGCGACCTTAGAACGGAAAAGAGGGGAAACCTATATGTGATGGTTATAGAAGCGGAAGGGCGGGAGGATGTAGAGGGTATTTTGAAACTTGAGCTTGAGAAGTTAAAAGATTTGTTGGGTGTTGACATAAGCGTGGAGAGGGAGGAAGAGGAAAGGCTATGAGAAGGCTAACCATAATAACCTACCCAGATGAAAGACTAAAAACCCCTTCCCTTGAGGTAGTTTCCTTTGACAAGAGTCTTGAGAGCTTCATTGAAGACCTCATATACACTATGAAAACCTCTCCCGGATGCGTGGGCATAGCATCTCCGCAGGTGGGGGTTCACAAGAGGATAATAGTGGTGGATACATCTAACTCTAAGCATAAGGAAAACAAGCTAAGCCATGGGCTGATGGTGTTAATAAACCCCGAGATAGTCCAGCATGATGGCGAGCTTGTGGTAAGAGAGGGTTGTCTAAGCGTGCCAGACTACACAGGCAATGTGAAAAGGCATTATTGGATAAGGGTGAGGGCTCTTGACCAAAGGGGAAACCTTGTGGAGTTTGATACAGAGGGCTTTGAAGCGGTGGTTATTCAGCATGAAATAGACCATCTTGATGGTAAGGTTTTTATTGAAAGACTTGTTTCTCCCAAAGACCTATTTAGAAGGAAGGTCTATAAGTAATCGTTAACTTTTTTTCAAACTTGACAAGTATCATAATATGGTCTATAATGTTAATTATAACGCTAAATTGGAGGTAAAGTCATGAGAATGAAACACCTAATATTAACTGCAGTGCTTGGACTTATGCCCTTTGTAGGTATGCCCTCATGGGCTCACGAGGGACATATGCATCAACATCAAGCTCAAGCTCAGGACAACATAACCGTGGTGGTTAACCTAACAAGGGACAAGGCACCCTCTGCGGTTATGGCTATAAGGTTTGCCACCGTATCTCTTGAAAGGGGCAATCCAACTGTGGTATGGCTTAACTCTGAGGGCGTAAGGCTTGCGGACGCAAAGGCAAAACCCTCTCAGGCAAGCAAGATGCTTCAGGAATTTATCTCAAAGGGTGGAAAAGTTTATGTATGTCCGCACTGTGCCAACGCGTTAGGGGTCAAAGAGCTTGTAGAGGGTGCAGAGTTTGGCAAGCCTGATGTGGTTTTTGGGCTTTTATCTGAGGAAAGGGTAAGAGTAATATCTTGGTAAGGAGGTAAAGTATGAAGAGAGCACTTCTCTTAGGAGCGGTTCTTAGCTTTCCAGCCTTTGCACAGGAGGTGTTGCTAAAGGAGGTTGAGGTAAAGGGGAAAAGGGAGACCTTTAGAGATAGCCTTGAAATAAGAGAGGTGCGAGAATCCTTTGCGAAGGATGTAGGTGAGGCACTAACAAAAATTGATGGGCTTCACAAATTCAGAAAAGCTGGCATTGCCAACGATGTGGTTATAAGGGCTTTTCAAAGGGACAACATAAACGTGCTTATTGACGATACCGAGGTTCATGGTGCCTGTCCCAATAGGATGGACCCGCCTGCCTTCCACGTGGACTTTTCCGAGGTAGAAAGAATAGAAGTCATAAAGGGTCCCTTTGACATAAGGCATCAGGGCTCTCTTGGAGGTCTTGTCAATATAATAACCAAAAAGCCAGAGCAGGGCTTTAGGCTAAGGCTCAACGCCACTGTTGGTTCTTTTGATTTTAGAAACTTTTCCCCTGTCATATCTTACAGGGATGAGAAGTTCTACGGGCTTGCGGGGTATTCCTACAGATATTCCAAGCCTTACAAGGACGGAGATGGTAAAAGAATAACAGAGTATACTAACTACAGACCACAATACATCAACTCCAAAGCCTTTGAGATAAACACCTACTGGACTAAGTTTGGCTTTAAGCCCTTAGAAAACCATGAGTTTGAGATAGGCTACACGAGGCAGGATGCAAGGCATGTGCTATATCCAGCCCTTATGATGGATGCCATATACGACAAAACGGATAGGTTTAACCTGAATTATAAGGTGGGAAAGATATCGGACCTGCTTAAATCTCTTGACTTTCAGTTTTACTACACAAAAGTAGACCACTGGATGGATGACAGGTATAGAACCTTTATGGGAAATCCATCAGAACCTTACTCTATGGCTACGGATGCTCAGACAAAAACCTATGGCGGAAGGATAGAGGCAAAGGTTGCTGACTTTACTTTGGGGCTTGAAGCCTATATGAGAAACTGGGATGCGGTAAACTACATGTGGAATCAGATGGCTGGCACTTATGGCAAGCAGTTTATAATACCCGATGTAGATATAACCAACATAGGCTTCTATGGAGAATATAAAAAGCCCTTAACTCAGGCTATGAGAATGGTTGTAGGCTTGAGACTTGACACTACAAAGAGCGAAGCGAATTCTTCAAAAGCCAATACAAACCTATATTACGCCTACCACAATACAAGAAGCACTTCAAAAACAGACACCTATCCCTCTGGAAATGTTCAGCTCTTTTATAGCCTTTCACCCGAGCTTGAACTGTTTACGGGTATAGGTTATGGGGTAAGAGTCCCAGACCCTCAGGAAAGGTATTTTGCCCTAAATAGGGTTATGATGTGTAACCCTAATGCAACACCACCAAATCTTTTCTGTGCGTGGGTTGGCAATCCTAACCTAAAACCCTCTAAAAACCTTGAGCTTGACCTTGGTCTAAAACATCAAAGTGCCAAATCTCTCACAAAGGCAGCGGTGTTTGTAAGCTATGTGCAGGACTATATAACTGTCAACAACAAGCCTGTAGTGAACCCCATGTCTATGGTTGCACCCGCTAATGGTAGGGCTATGACTTACGCTAACACGGATGCTCGCTTTTTGGGATTTGAGTTAAGCTCTACATACAACCTTTGGGAAAACCTATTCCTGCTTGGTGGTGCAAGTTATGTAGAAGGTAAGAAAGACAGAAAGCCAGCCATAGGTATAACCGACAAGGATGTAGCAGAGGTGCCACCTCTAAAGGGAAGGCTTGGTCTCAGATACGACACGGGCATGTGGTTTATAGAAGGCGAAACTGTAGCAACCTCAACTCAAAACAAGGTGGACTCAGACCTAAGAGAGCAAAAAACCTCTGGCTGGGCTATAGTTAATCTAAAGGCAGGAGCAAATTACAAGAACTTTACCCTCAACGCAGGCGTGGATAACATTTTTGACAAGAAATACTATGAGCATTTCTCTTATGTAAGAAACCCCTTTTCTGCAGGTGTAAGGGTTCCAGAGCCCGGAAGGAGCTTTTATGTTAGTGCATCCTATCAGTTTTAAGCCCAGCATGGCTATGCGGTAGGCTCTCCCCATCTGGGGGGACCCTCCTTTTTAATAAAATGTAAAAATCTCCATGCAAAATGCAGGGACAATGTAGGAATATGAAATACATGAGAGCCTTTATAGTAGAAGATGAACCTTTGGCAGTCCAAAGACTAAGAAGGATGTTAAGTCAAGATGGCAGGCTTGAGGTAATTGGAGAAGCAGGCACATACGAAGAAGCCCTAAAGCTCATAGAGGAAAAAAAGCCAGAGGTCTTGTTTCTTGACATAAGGCTTCCCGATGGAACTGGCATAGACCTTGCAAAAGAAGTCCTCTCCATGGGTCTAAAACCTTACATAATCTTTACCACCGCATACGGCGAGTATGCCCTTGAAGCCTTTAGAGTATCTGCTGTAGATTACCTCCTAAAGCCATACTCTCAGGAAGACTTAGCCAAGGCTATAGATAAGGTGCTGGAAAAGAAAAGCAGGGACTGTTTCAAAATTTGTGTAAATTCTGCCATACTTGATAACATACCCTCAAAAAGAATTATTAGCTGGGACTGTATCCTCTTGCCCATTCAACTCCTAACACCTTACAATGGCTTGAGGCATAAGGTCTTTGAGTAGCTCACTGAACTCCCTGCGGTATTGTTCTACTTTCTCCTTGCTTGGCTGATTCATGTTAACACATCCTTACTTTATTTTTACACAATAGATGAAACACTCCATAATTTCTTCATAAGAGGGAAACTCACAATTTCCAAACATCGTTGCTTGTTTTATTTGTTTCTGAGATAAGGCATTTATAATAACACAAGTTATAATATTTCTCACGAAGTTATGAGCTACTGGCGAGGTATAATACACAAATACAGAGAGTTTTTGCCTATAGGCGAGAGCACGCCTGTAATAACCCTCTGTGAGGGGAATACTCCCTTAATCTATGCAGAGAACTTAGCGAGGGTTATAGGCTTTAAGGGGGATATATTTCTTAAATACGAAGGTTTGAACCCCACTGGCTCTTTCAAAGACAGAGGTATGACCGTTGCGATTTCCAAGGCAGTGGAGGCAGGAAAGAGGGCGGTAATATGTGCTTCAACAGGCAATACCTCAGCTTCTGCGGCCGCCTATGCAGCAAAGGCTGGTCTCAAAGCCTTTGTTCTTCTTCCGAAGGGTGCAGTGGCTCTGGGAAAGCTCTCACAGGCGGTCATATACGGTGCAAAGGTGATAGCCATCCAGGGAAACTTTGACGATGCTTTGTATATTGTAAGAAAAATAGGAGAGCTAATGCCTGTGGAGATAGTAAACTCTGTAAACCCCTATAGGATAGAAGGACAAAAAACGGGAGCTTTTGAGATAGGCGATGCTCTTGGCAAGGCACCAGACTATCATTTTATTCCCGTGGGTAATGCAGGAAATATAACCGCCTACTGGAAGGGATATAAGGAATATTACCAAGTGGGTAAGATAGACAACCTTCCTAAGATGATGGGTTGGCAGGCGGAAGGCTCCGCCCCCATAGTAAAAGGCTACCCCATAAAGAACCCACAGACAATAGCTACTGCCATAAGGATTGGCAATCCCTACAGCTGGCAACCCGCCCTTCAAGCAGTGCATGAGTCTGGTGGATTAATAGATGCGGTAAGCGATGAAGAAATACTGTATGCATATAAACTAACTGCCTCAACAGAAGGCATATTCTGCGAGCCTGCATCCGCTGCATCTGTCGCAGGACTTATAAAACTCACCAGAGAAGGCTTTTTTAAGGGTGGAGAGACGGTAGTATGCACCCTCACGGGAAACGGCTTAAAGGACCCAGATACTGCTATGAAGGTATGCGAAGAGCCGATAACACTTCCACCAGATGTGGATAAAGTAATAGAAGTTATAAGCCTATGAAGGTCATAAAACTCACAAGGAGCAGTCTTGATAGAGTGGCTAATGCCCTTGAAAAGGGTAAGATAGTTTGCTTTCCCACAGATACTATATACGGACTCTTGGCAAAGGCTAATAATAGCGATGCTATAGAGAAGCTCTACTCTATAAGAAGACCCTCCAATAGACCCTTTTTGATGCTTATAGATAGCCTGTATTGGCTCAAAGACCTTGGGGTTATCTATAGTCCTATTCACGAAAGGCTTATGAACATGTTTAATGCCACATTTATTTTCTACAAGAAGAATACCTTTCCACTTTACCTTACGCGTGGTAGAAAAAGCCTTGCGGTAAGGATACCTCCCTTTGATAGTCATGTTTATGAGCTTCTTGAATATTTAAACGCGCCTGTGGTAGCACCCAGTGCAAACCCAGAGGGTCAAGAGCCAGCCACAAGGATAAAGGAAGCAATGGATTACTTTGGCAATAATGTTGACCTTTATGTAGATGGTGGTGTAAGAAAAGGCAAACCCTCAACCATAGTAAGAGCTCTATACCCCAAAGGTCTTAGGCTCATAAGAGAGGGCAACATACCCTTTAAAAAAATACTCCAAGCCTACAAGGAGCTAAGGACTACTTTCTCCGCCTTGCCTGAAGACGCTCCTTTAGAGTCTTCCTCTTTGGACCTTTTTGACTCTGATCTGCCTTTCCCTCCACCCCGCTAAAGACCGCCATACTTAAAAGTTTATCTCTTTCCTGCTCCTCCCTCTTGAGCTCTTCTTCCACCTCTTCCTGTGTTTTCACCTGCATGTGTAAGATGTCCGATATAGTTCTCTCTCTGAACCTTGAAAGCATATCCTCAAAGATGTAAAAGGCTTCCTTTTTGTATTCCACCAAGGGGTCCTTTGAGGCGTAGCCCCTAAGGTATATGCTCTCTCTGAGCCTATCCATGGTGTGCAAGTGTTCTCTCCAAAGATGGTCAAGGTTTGAGAGCATGAGTATTTTGACAAGCTCCAAGAAGACCCCTTCACCCAGCTCTTCCTTTCTTAAGTTTATTACCTCAAGCACCTTTTGAGAAAGGTTCTCTATGAGCTCCTCTTTGTCTCTGGCGGGAGGGACTTCTATATCCCTGCCTAAAAGCTCTTTGAGATAATTCCTTAAAGGTTCAAGCTCCCAAAGCTCTGGCTCCTCCTCCTTTATAAGCTCTTCCACCCTTTGAGCTACAAGGTCATAGACAAACTCTTTTAGGTATTCCTCAAGACCCTTAGATTCGAGAAGGTCTCTCCTTATGGCGTAAACGGTAAGCCTTTGGGTGTTCATCACCATATCATACTCAAGAAGCCTTTTCCTTATCTGGAAGTTCTGAGCTTCTACCCTTTTTTGTGCGTTTTGTATAGCCTTGGTAACCATACCGCTCTCTATTGGCTCTCCCTCGGGGATTTTGAGTATTTCCATGAGCTTCTTTACCCTATCACCACCGAAAATCCTCATTAGGTCATCTTCAAGAGACAGCACAAAGCGAGACTCTCCTGGGTCTCCTTGCCTTCCTGCTCTACCCCTTAGCTGGTTATCTATTCGCCTTGACTCGTGCCTTTCTGTGCCAATAACAAGCAGACCACCAAGCTCAACCACCTTCTTTTTCTCTTCCTCCGTTATCTTGTATGCCTTTTCTAAGGCTTCCTTCCACTCCTCTTCCGTTGCCTCCTCCACCGCCTTACCCTTAGACCTTAATATTTCCCTTGCAAGATATTCGGGGTTTCCACCAAGAAGAATGTCCGTTCCCCTTCCTGCCATGTTGGTAGATATGGTAACCGCGCCAAGCCTTCCTGCTTGAGCTATTATCTCTGCCTCCTTTTCATGTTGTTTAGCGTTTAAAACATTGTGTTGTATCTTCTCCCTTTGCAGAAGCCTTGAGAGATGCTCTGAGTCCTCTATGGAGACCGTTCCTACCAGTATGGGTCTGCCCTTCTCGTGCTCCTGCTTTATAATACCCACAACCGATTGCCACTTTTCCTCCTTTGTCTTGTATACCAAGTCCGCATGGTCTTTTCTTCTCATGGGTCTATGAGTTGGGACCACAACCACCTCAAGACCGTATATTTCCTTAAACTCAAGGGCTTCTGTCTCTGCTGTTCCCGTCATACCAGAGAGCTTTTTGTAGAGCTTAAAGTAGTTTTGGAATGTTATGGTAGCAAGGGTTTGATTTTCCTTCTGTATAGGAACACCCTCCTTCACCTCAATAGCCTGATGCAGACCATCGCTCCACCTTCTGCCAGGCAAAACCCTTCCAGTAAACTCGTCCACTATAAGAACTTCATTGTTTCTCACTATATAGTGCACATCCTTCTTGAAAAGCGTATGGGCTCTGAGTGCCTGATTTACCGCATGCAGTAGGTCTATATTCCTTATATCGTAGAGGTTTTCCACACCAAGAAGCTCCTCTATTCTGCTTATACCCTGCTCTGTAAGCTGGACAGTTCTGTTTTTTTCGTCCAATGTAAAGTCTTCATCTCTTATAAGACTCCTTACCACCTCGTCCGCTTTGTAATAAATGGAAGTATCCATCTCCGCAGGACCTGAGATAATAAGAGGAGTTCTTGCCTCATCTATGAGTATGGAGTCCACCTCGTCCACTATGGCAAAGTTGTGCCCCTTTACCTGCACTATCTCCTCAAAAGAAAAAGCCATATTATCCCTAAGATAGTCAAAGCCAAATTCGTTGTTAGTGCCGTAGGTTATACTGCACTCATAGGCTTGTCTTCTTGTGCAAGAGGTTAGCTTAGTGTAAAAAGCCTTCTTTGCTTGAACCTTTATCAGGTCTGATGGCAAAGTTTCCTCAAAATAGCCCTGCGGCCAAACCCTCCAGTCTTCCTCTATAGCCCTTTGTGCCAGCTCTGCGTCTGCCCACTCTACCCTGTAGGAGCTATAGTCAGAGTTTATAACACCCACATCAAGACCAAGGAAAAGATATAGCCCGCCCATCCATTGAGCGTCCCTTCTGGCGAGGTAGTCATTAACGGTAACCACATGAACCCCTTCCTCTGTCATGGCGTTGACCACTGTAGCGGAAGTAGCCACCAAGGTCTTACCCTCACCGGTTTTCATCTCTGCTATCTTACCCTCATGAAGCACAAGCCCACCTATAAGCTGAACGTCAAAAAATCTCAGCCCAAGAGCCCTTTTGCCTGCCTCCCTTACAAGAGCAAAGGCAAGCTCTACTTCTGGAGTTATTCCGCCTTTGATTATTCTTTGCTTTAGCTCTTCATCTTGCAGTATCCTTTGCCTTAAGTCTTGTGCCATAAGCCTTATCTCTTTGTTTGGAAGTTGGTCAAGTTCCTTTTCTCTTTGTGTTATCCTTTGGACTACCTTTCTTAGCCTTTTGACTTCTCTATCGCTTTTTGTCCCGAGGAGCTTTTTAACAAGCCAGTCTATCATGGTATTAAAATTATAATGCCTTAGCTTGGTGAATAGGTTTTGTAAGATAATATACTCATGAAGTTTCTAATTCTTATGCTTTTGATTTTTAATATTGCCTCCGCCAAGGTTGTTGCACGCATAGATAAGGAGCAGATAACCTTTGCTGAAGTTCAGCAAGCCTTTAATGCCTATTGGAGAGAGATACTCCATCTGCCTATAGCCAGAGCTACATCCAGAGACCTTCAGGAATTTCTCGTAGAGTATGTAAGGAGCAAGATAATACAGATGGAAGCCAAGAGAATGGGGATAGCTGTTAGCCCAAGGGAGTTTGAAGAGTATGTGGAGAAACACATAGGTAGTAAGCGTTTAAGCGATGTGGCAAAGGAACTTATAATTACAGAGATACTGAGTCAAAAGATAATAAATAAAATAGCAGGAGACCTTGACCTTAAGGAAGGACAGATAACCGCTTACTACTATCTGAACCTAAGAGATTTTAAACTCCCTGCACAGGTTCTCTTAGAAAGATACACCACAGACAGCCTTGATGTAGCCAATGATGCATACTATAGTCTCTCAAAAGGTCAAGCCATAAAGACTGAAGATGTAAGGGTAGGTCAGCCCATGTGGTATTCCATTCAAACACTGCCAGAGATAGTAAGACGCCAGCTCTATCCTTATGGTGTGGGTAAAACCACAAGACCCATAGAAGTCGGTGGAAGCTATGTTATTTTTAGAGTGGCGGACAGAAGAGGAAGTGGTATAATGCCCCTTGAGGAGGCAAAACCCATAGTAAGAGAAAAGCTACTCAGAGAAAAAAGGCAGGAGGTGTTCCAAAAATGGTTTCAGGAAGTTTCAAAAAGATACTCGGTGGAGTTTTACTTTGGTCAGCTTTGAGCTTTTCTGCTGTTCTTGTGGATAAGGTGGCGGCTTCTGTAAACTTGGAACCAATACTTGAAAGCGACATTAAGATGGCTATGCTCTACTATGCTACCGCAGATAGAAGACAGCTTTTAAGCAAATTGGTGGATGATATGCTACTGTATCAGTTTCTTATAGGAAGGGGACTACAAGTCCCTCAGGAACTTATAGAGCAAGCTCTGGTAGACATTGCGAGAGCAAACAGAACAAACCTTGATGGTATAGCCCAAGAACTTGCAAGAGAGGGTCTTACCCTTCAGGACCTGAGAAGGTTTTTAGAGAGAGAACTTTTGGCTACGCAGGGGCTCATTGCCTTTCTTGAAAGGGAGATAAAGGTATCTGACGTAGAGCTTGAGCTTGAAAAACTCAAAAGCGGTAATGTGAAACTGGTCAAAGATATAGAACTTCTCGTAATAGACAGAAAGGACGAAGAGAAGCTAAAGGCTAATTTTAAACCAGAGAAGGGGCTTGAAGCCTTGTCTAAGGATATGGGCTTGAGCTTGGAGAGGTTAAAGGTTGAAAAGGGGGACCTGGTTGAAGTTTTGGACAGAGAGGTCTGGAGGTCAAGCCCAGGGCAGATAGTGTTTGCAGAAGACAATGAACACATATACATAGCCAGAGTTTTATCACAAAAGGAAGTGCTTGAAGGTGTAAACCTGGAAGAGCTAAGAGAGAGCATACTTCTAAAAAAAGTAGAAGCCAGAAGGCAAGAACTCCTTGAGAAGCTAAGAAGAAATAGCTTTATAAAGATAATCCAATAGTTCTAAAAGAGCATCAAAAACCAAGTCTGGTTTAAAGTTAGTCTTTGAAAGCTCTTCCCTGCTGTACTTACCAGTGGTCATAAAAATGGTCTTTATACCAAGTTTCTTTGCACCTATCAGGTCTGTATATATATCGTCACTTACCAGATAAACCTCATCACCCTTAAGCCCCTCAAGGGCGTGTTTTATAAACTCCTCAGAGGGTTTACCAAGATTAGGCAAGGTTTTTTCGTAGTTGCAGGCATGAGCTATTGCAAAGGCTATAGAGCCAGCACCCAAAAAATAAAGTCCGTCGTCGTCCTTTACTATCCTACTTAGGTTTATAGGAATTAGCCTTGCACCCTTTAGAAAAACTGCAGAAGTGGCCAATTTCAGCTTACCAAAGTCAAGGTTTCTATCCTGACCTACCAAAACCGCATCCACCATGTGGTCCTGAGCTACCTCAAAACCGAGACTCTTTATGTAGTCTTCCACTGCTGGCATACCAATAAAGAAGACCCTCTTTATGCCTTGAGCCTTAAGATATCTTTCAAGAATAGACAAGGGGGAAACAAAATCTTCATCTTTTAGCTTCAAACCCTTTTCTCTTAGTTCTCTTAAGAGTCTATCTGGCGGTCTTGTAGAGTTGTTGGAGACCACTCTAAAGGGAATCTTTAGCCTTCTTAGGTTTTGGAGAAACTCTATAGTATCCTCAAAGGGGTTCAAAGCCTTATCCTTTACAAGAACACCGTCAAGGTCAAGAAGTAAAATTGGAAGGCTCATTGCTTAAAGGGTATGCTAATCCAAAGCTCGTCAAAATCGTCCTTATCTTTTTTTATGTCCACCTCTATTTTTTTGACCTCAAACTGTGGATATTTGGAAAAGACGGATATTAGGTCATCTCTAAGCCTGTCTACAAAGTTGGGTGGAAGCCCTTTTCTTTCGTAGGAGAGAACAAGCGTAAGTCTTTTCTTTGCCTCATCCTTGCTCTTACCTCTGGTAAATAGAATATCCCATATCATATCTATCTCCCTAAGAGCTTTTCAAGAAGCCCCTTTTTCTCTCCATAGCGGACCATAGGAACATCCTCACCTTCAATTCTTCTTGCCATGTCCATTATAGCCTTTGATGCGTTGTAATCCTTTGAGAGAACTATGGGCTCGCCTCTGTTGGTAAAGTCCACGAGCTTTGGCTCCTCTGGCACTATGCCTATTGGTTGAGCCTTTAGTATGTCCACTATGTCTTCCACTGAGAGCATCTCACCCTTCTTCACACTTTCCCACTTTATCCTGTTTATTACAAGGTAGTATTCCTTCTTACCCATGTTTTCAAGCAGTCCTATTATCCTATCCGCATCCCTTATGGAAGAGACTTCAGGGTTTACCACTACAAGGGCCGTATCCGCTGGTGAGGAAGCTATCTGAAAGCCCTGTTCTATACCTGCAGGGGAGTCTATAAATATGTAATCGTATTCGCCAGACTCCTTGACCCTGTTTATAAGTTCTATCCATTTATCTTTGTCTATGGCATCCTTGTTTCTTGTCTGGTTTGCAGGAAGTAGCCAAAGGCTTAGCCCTCTCTTGTCCCTTACAAGAGCCTTATGGAACTCCACCCTACCCTCAAGCACATCAAGCACGTCATAAACTATTCTGTTTTCAAGACCTAATATCATATCAAGATTTCTCAAACCTATATCCGCATCTGCTGCAAGAACTTTTCTGCCAAAATTTGCCAAAGCAATACTAAGATTGGCTGTTATAGTGGTCTTACCTACGCCTCCTTTTCCTGAAGTTACCACAAAAACTCGCGTCATTTATACCCTCTCAAGTATTATATTACCATCCTCAACTTTTGCAACTTCAGGGTAACCTGGAGACTTTCTCTCTTCTTCATCCATTATGGCAACCCTTTTCCCTATTCTTACTTGCTGTGGCTCCATCTCAAGGGCTATCACCACCGCACTTTCATCTCCTAAAGCTCCTGCTATTGCTACCCCTCTTAATTTACCCATCACTATTATATTACCCGTTGCCACCACCTGTGCGTCCTTGTTTACATCTCCAAGGACAAGGATATCTCCGTTATGCTCCACTCTTTGACCAGACCTCAGATGCTTCTGGACTATTAGTAGTCTCTCCTTCCTTGTGTCCCCAAGCCCTGTAGAACTTAACCTCTTTACACTCTTTATGTTTTTATCCAACAAAGCTTTTTCAATTTTCTCAATCTCATCCTCTCTTAGAAGTCCCTTCCCATCTATGAGCACATAGCTACCCTCAAAGAGCTTTGAAGAGACCTTTTGCCTTACCTCTTCTATAAGGTAGTCTACGTCCCTTCTTTCCTTTATCTCCACGAGCACAACAGGAAGAGTAATTCCCCTTATCTCTACCATGTTTTCACTGGCTCCGGGGGAGGGACTCGAACCCCCAACCTGACGGTTAACAGCCGCCTGCTCTGCCGGTTGAGCTACCCCGGATATATATAATATTTTACACCAAATTTGACCCTTTTGTTATATTTTTACTTGTGCTGAAAAACTGGGATGGATGGATACTCTTTAGCTTTCTCGCCCTGTTTTTGATGGGAGAGGCTGTGATAATAAGCGTGAATGTGGTTCCCTATCTGATAGACTCCTATCAGAAGCTAAGCATCTATAAAAAGCCAATTATTCAGACTGTGGTTTTCCTGTTAGGGTTCTTGCTGGCAAATCTCCTTGCTAAGTATGACTATAAAAAATACATGAGTAGGTCCTTTCCCTATCTCCTTGCACTTATTAGTATTATCAGTCTTCTGGTGGTAATCGTAAAAAAGGTAGCAACTGGTAAAGCGGTTGATAGATGGCTTTTTGGTGGTAGTATCCAGCCACTTGAGTTTGCCAAGATTTCCCTCGTTGTGTTCCTCTCCTACTACATAGTTCGTAAAGGAAATCTCAGACAATGGAAGCATCTTTTTGGGGCTTTGCTTTTTCCCGTGCTTATGACTATTTTACTTCTTGCACAGCCTGATAAGGGTGGTGCGGTCTTTATGCTCCTTATTACAGCCTTGATGGTTTATGTGGGCGGTGTTCCCAAAAGGGTCTATCTTCTTGTAATTCCCATGTTTTCTATTATGGCACACTACATCCTTGCCTCAAAAGGCTATGTAGCAGAAAGGCTCTCCGCATGGAAGGATCCCTTTTTGGACCCAGAAGATAGTGGATATCAGATAATACAGTCTTTGTATGCACTTGCAAGGGGGGGAATTTTGGGAACAGGCGTGGGTCAAGGGCTTCAAAAGCTTGGACCTTTGCCTGCCTCTGATACAGACTATGTGATTGCTATAATAGGCGAAGAGATGGGCTTTCTTGGTGTGTCCCTTGTTATACTACTTTATGCCATACTAGTGGGAAGATTATTGTTGCATACCCTTAGGGCTAAGGGGCAGATGGAAAAGCTCTTGCTTTTTGGGACAGCTATGAACTTTGCTATCTCTTTTCTTTGGAACCTCGCCATGGTATCTAACCTCATACCTCCAAAGGGTATAGCTCTACCTTTTGTTAGCTACGGTTCTTCTAATCTTTTTGCATCGCTAATATTTCTTGGCATCGCCCAGTCTGTTATAAACCATCAAGAAAGAAGTCTGTCAAGCCCTTCAAGAACATCATCAACACCTGCCATACTTAAGCACGCTTGAGTCCCTGTCCTACATACCTTAGGGTTCGGCGAGCAGGGAGAACAATAAAGCTCAGGCTTAACATAATCACCTATAAGGGGATAAAAGCCATAGTCTGGCGATGTGGCAGTGTATATGCTAAGGGCAGGAACTCCAAGGGCGTTGGCTATGTGCACTGGTGCGGAGTCACAAGAAATTACCACTTTTGACAGACTTATAACCGCCATAAGCTCTCTCAAAGAGGTCTTGCCTATGAGGTTTATACTTTCTGTGTTTTCAAATACCTTTGCCCTTTGTGTATCCGTTCCAACTACCACTGAAGCTATACTTAGCCTTTTGGAAAGCTCCAACCATCTGTCAATATTCCACTCTTTTAACCTAAAGTTAGAAAAAGGAGAAAGCACCGCAAAGGTCTTTGGAAGTTTAAACTTATTCCTTGCCTGTTTTCTCTCCTCTTCTGACACAAAAAGGTATGGCATTCTTTCAAATTCTCTTATTCCCAAAGGCTTTAAGAGTTCAAGGTTTCTGTCCACTTCGTGAATACCCCATTTATGTTTTACAGTGTGTGTGTAGAGCCACCTTAACTCAGACCTGTCAAAGCCAATCCTCGTTGGCACGCCAGCCATAAAGAGTATGAGGGCACTTCTTGCGGATATATGTGGGCTTATAGCAATATGGAATTCTCTTAGCTTTTCAATGACCTCAAAACTCTCCCAAAAGCCCTTGTCAAAGGTTATAAGTTCTACATTCAGACCCGCAAAAAGCTCTCTTATAAAACTCCTGCCAGCAAAGGCAACTTGCGACGATGGAAAGTGCCTTTTAAGAGTCCTTATAAGGGGAGTGGTAAGCACCACGTCCCCCAAGTAAGCGGTTTGCCATATAAGTATCTTCATCTAATCCCAGATATGCTGGCTATCCTCCATCTCTTTTCGTCCTTTATCACTATAAAAGTAAATATCTTTTCCACACCCTCCTTGTCTATAACCTTTACTATAACCTCCGCATGTTTATCGTCTATCCTGCTTGTATCAAGCATTTTGACCTTTTTTATGTTCTCTCCCATAGAAGAAAGGAGACAGGCAAGAATTTCTGAGGGTTTCATCTCAGTGAGCTGAATGGGTAGTTTTACATCCTGCACGAGGGCATCTCTAAAAGGAGGATAGAGAAGTTTTACCGCATCCTTGCCTTCTCCATCTCTTATGTTTTCAATAAAGTCCTTTACTGTGTTCCTTGCGGACTTCTCTGGGTTTTCTCCGCAAGACTTTAGGACAAAAAAGGCAAGGAGCACCGCTCCTACTGCAATGGCTACCCTTTTCATAGTTTTACCTCCTCTACGAGAAATTTATTGATTGCTTGTGCGGACTTTCTGCCTTCTGAAAGAGCTCTGACCACTGTGTCTCCTCCGTTTACCGCATCACCCCCTGCAAAAAGACCTTTTATAGAGGTTCTAAAATTCTCATCCACTTTAATAGTTCCCCATTTTGTAAGTTCAAGACCTGGCATGTCTTCGTAGGCTATGGGATTAGCCTTTTGACCTATGGCGAATATTACAGAATCGCATTCTATTATGTGTTCTGAGCCTTCTACTGGCACAGGCTTGGGTCTTCCACTTTCATCTGGCTCACCCAAGGTCATCTTTATGCATTTGAGACCTACCACATTACCTCTATCATCCCCTATTATCTCTATAGGTTGAGTGAGCCAGTGTATCATGGCACCCTCCTCTAATATGTGGTCCCACTCCTCTTGACGGGCGGATGAGGTCTCTCGCGTTCTCCTGTAGACCACATGGGTTTCCACACCAAGCCTAAGAACGGTTATAGCACAGTCCACCGCAGTAAAGCCACCACCTATTATGGCGGTTCTTTTCCCAAGATTTACTGGCGTTCCACTTTGAGGAAACAGGTCAGCTCTATCTAATCCTACCCTTGTTAAAACCTCTATGGCAGAATATACACCATTTAGGTGGTCTCCTCTTATTCCCAAAGAGCCTCTGCCAGCACCCACACCCAAAAAGACTGCATGGTATCTTTCTAAAAGCTCCGAAAGTTTTATGGTTCTTCCCACCACGTAGCCAAAGAAGAACTTTACTCCAAGTTTTTCAAGCCTCTTTATCTCCCAGCGGAGGAGGTCTCTTGGAAGCCTTGCATGAGGTATGCCGTATGCCATCACACCACCAGCCTCCGGTAAGGCTTCAAAGACATGAACCTCATGCCCCCATTTGGCAAGGTCATAGGCACAGGCAAGACCTGCAGGACCCGCACCCACAACTGCCACCCTATAACCTGTAGGCTCTGTCTTTTCAACTTCAACCTCAAGCCCCGATATTCTTATAAAATCTCCCACAAACTTCTCCAAAGCACCTATGCTTACAGGTAGCCCTTTGTTTTTCCTTCCACGAACCGTATCGTAGTAGAGTATGCATGAGCCTTCGCATTGTCTTTCCTGAGGGCATATCCTTCCGCATATGGATGGGAATGGGTCTGCTTCTATTATCTTTTTGTATGCACCTATAAGGTCTCCTTCTGTTATCTTCCTTATAAAACTCGGTATGTCAACTTTTATAGGACAACCCTTTATACACCTTTGGTCTGCGTCCTTGCAGAAAAGACATCTTTGAGCTTCATCAAGAGCAAGGCTCACCGAATAGCCAAAGGCGTATTCTCTAAAGGTCTTTACCCTCTCTAAAGGAGGCATGAGCGGCTCTGGGTTTCTGTCCTCGTATCTTATACGCTTCGCCATTAATGAATAATTATATTCGCAGAGGATAAATTGTAGCTATAACATATAGTTAAGCACCTAACATTGAAAACTTATAGAAGTTGCCATATACCCCTTGACAAATGAAAAAAGTTTGCATATAATACATATAACCAAAAACCAATAGGAGGTGCTAATCATGAGCAAGAGCCTTCATGGCACAAAGACCCTTGAGAACCTTAAGCATGCCTTTGCTGGGGAATCCCAGGCAAACAGAAGGTATCTCTACTTCGCCAGAAAGGCGGACATAGAAGGCTACCCAGACATAGCCAACATCTTCAGAGAGACCGCTGAAGGTGAAACAGGACACGCCTTTGGACACATTGAGTTTATGGAGAAGTATGGCGGTGGCGACCCTGCTACTGGCATGTCCATAGGCACTATGGAACAGAACCTTGAGGCCGCAATAGCCGGCGAGACCTACGAATACACAGAGATGTATCCCGGCTTTGCAAAGGTGGCAAGAGAAGAAGGTTTTGACGACATAGCGGAGTGGTTTGAAACCCTTGCAAGGGCAGAAAAGTCCCACGCAGGAAGGTTCCAAAAGGCTTTAGAGTCTCTCAAAGGATAATCTTAAAACCTTAGGGGGCGAATGCCCCCAAACATAAAAGGAGTTTACAATGCAAGAGCTTGCTCTCGGTGGAGTAAAGGATTTTGAGTTTAACATAAAAGACCCCAATTTTCTCAACGAACAAGCTCTATGGGAAGAGGCAAAGAGGGTCTACTCCAAATGTAAAGACTGTAGAATGTGTGTCACCTATTGCCCTTCTTTTCCTGCACTTTTTGATGCGGTAGACAGGCATGAGGATGACCTTGAAAAGCTTTCCAAAGAGGAGCTTGCCCTTCCCTTAGAGCTGTGTTTTCACTGTAAACAGTGCTATTTTAAGTGTCCTTACACACCACCTCATGAATGGAGGATAGACTTCCCCCATCTTTCTCTTAGGTATAAGGTTTGGAAGTTCAAAAACAAGGGAGCAAAGCTCACCGATAAGCTGATGCTAAATACAGACCTTGTAGGCAAGCTCTCTGTGCCCTTTGCTCCCATAGTCAATAAGGTAAACACCGTCCCAACCTTTAGAGTTATCATGGAAGGAGTTATGGGTGTGGACAGAAGAGCAAAACTACCACCCATAAACTCCGAGACCTTTACGAGCTGGTTTAGGAAAAACAGAAAGCCAGTCAAAGGTCAAAATGGAAAGGTTGTCCTGTTTTACACCTGCCTTCTTAACTACAATTACCTTGAGAGAGGCAAAGCCTTTCTTAAGATCTTTGAGAAAAACGATATATATGTGGAGCTTCCAGAACAGCAGTGTTGTGGCATACCCTTCTTTGACATTGGAGATATAGATTCTGCTACAGAGAAGGCAAGGTTTAATGTCCAAAGGCTAAAGCACTATGTGGACGCAGGCTTTGACATAGTGGTGCCAGTGCCTACCTGTGCCTTGCAGATAAAGTATGAGTATCCTTTGCTTTTGCCTGATGACCCAGATGTAAAGGCGGTCTCAGAGAGGGTGTATGACGTTCATGAATATCTTTTCAAACTTTACCAAGAAAAGAGGTTCAACAGGGACTTTAAGGTCTCTGTGGGAAACATAGCCTATCACATTCCCTGCCATCTTAAGTCTCTCAATGTGGGCTACAGGGCTGTGGCACTTATGAGACTGATACCCAACACAAAGGTTCAGATAATAGAAAGATGTTCAGGGCACGATGGGACTTTTGGAGTGCGGAAGGAAACCTTTGATATGTCCATAAAGGTAGGTTCAAAGCTCTTTGAGGATATGAAAAGCTCCAACGCAGACCTTTATGTGTCCGACTGTCCTCTATCTGGTAATCACATAGAGCTTATGACTGGCAAAAGAGTCTACCATCCCCTTGAAGTGCTGGCAATGGCTTACGGAGAGGATTAAAATTCCTCTGTGTAGTTAGGGAGCTACTTTAACCTGATTGGTAGAGCCACGAGAAAAGTTTTAAGTAAGCATGTTCTTCAGCTATGATAACATGTGCCTTTATCCCTTAAACTGACAAGTCTCTTCATCAACGGTAGAGTAGAGAGGTTTAACCCTTCCTTCTGGAGTTGTATCTTCAAAGTCTCTTGGAACTCCAAGCTCTTCTATGCAATGCACAAGGTCATGGTAAAACTCTGCAACCTTAACAAGCCCTGTTATCTTACCAACCTCGTTGAAAGCTCTTATCTTATCGGTCGCTTTACCTTTACCCCTTTCTACTATAGCACCTGCGTGTCCAAAGGAAACACCTTCCAGCTTTTCCTGAAATCTTCCCGCCACAAAGGCAGCCACTGGCTTGTCCCATTTGCCTTCCTTCCAAAGCCTCAGTATGGTCTCCGCAGCCTGCTCTTCGTAAGAACCACCTACTTCACCCTGAATTATTACACCCTTCACATTTGGGTCATCCGCTATATTTTCCAAAGCGTCCGCAAAGGTGGTGCAAGAAATCACATCACCACCTAATGCCAATGCCATATATACACCCCATCCCCTGCGTTTAAACATCTCTGCGGTTGTAGTGGTAAGACCTCCAGACTTAGAAAGAATCACCAGACCACCCTTTTCGTATGCTATAGATGGATTCTTACCCCCTATTGCACCTATCCTTGCAGGAATCCATGGAAGAATACAACCAAGAGAGGTAGGACCTACTATGATAACATCTCTTTCTTTGGCGTAGTGATAAAAGTAAACTGTGTCTCTTATTGGCACGTGTTCTGTTATGATGAATATGACCCTTATGCCTGCGTCTACAAGCTCTATGACCGCATCCTTTACAGAAGCTGGAGGAACGTACACTATGGCGGTGTTTATCTCAGGATGCTTACCCAAGGCCTCCTTGACAGTGTTATACACAGGCTTGCCTGCAACCTCTGAGCCTCCCTTTCCAGGAGTAACACCTGCAACAATAAAGCCCGGATAAAGAGCCTCAGACTCTGCTACCACCTGTGATGCCTCTCTTCCTGTTATTCCCATTACGATTATCCTCGTTTTATCATTTAGATATACCGTTCCCACACTCCAGTTTTTCTGCATTTTTTACCTCCAAATTTTTCAATAACTGCATTAAAATTGTATCACAATATCCTTAGCAAGCATGAAAAAAATTTTGGTTTTTGGGATTACTATCCTGGGGAGTATCCCTAAGCATGGACAAATATCCCTTCTATGGACACTTACCCACGCCTCAGGTTTAGGGACTGACTGAAAGTATGGATTTCTTTCAATCAATCCCAGTGCCTTACTCCAAAGACACTTAAACCGCTCACTAAACAAGTTCTTTATAAAAACCTCCACTTGCTTAGTGAGGGCTTGCTCCATACGACGTAAATGCAAGCTCCACTTAGCACGGCTAAGCAGATTCCTGCTTGCGTTCACATCCGCATGGAGCTTTTTATTGCATAGCTTACATTCAAACTCACTCCTTGTCTTCCTATTCTCTTTGTCTACATACCCACAATTACTGCATGCCTGTGAACTATAGGCAGGATTAAC
>JAXSOH010000010.1:0-28942 GCA_037925805.1 Aquificaceae bacterium | reverse complement strand
ACGTGCCTGCGGACGACATAACAGACCCAGCACCCTATTCGGTCTTTGCTCACCTTGATGCCACTACAGTGCTTGCCAGAAGACTTGCGGAGCTTGGTATATACCCAGCGGTTGACCCACTTGAGTCCACTTCCAAGTATCTGGCTCCTGAGTTCGTTGGAGAAGAACACTACCATGTAGCCTCTGAGGTCAAGAGAGTGCTCCAAAGATACAAGGAGCTTCAGGAGATAATAGCCATACTGGGTATGGAAGAGCTTTCAGAAGAGGACAAGGCTATAGTCAACAGGGCAAGAAGAATTCAAAGGTTCTTGGCACAACCCTTCCACGTAGCAGAGCAGTTTACCGGTATGCATGGTAAATATGTAAAGCTTGAGGACAACATTAGGAGCTTTAAGGAGATACTCACTGGTAACTACGACCATCTTCCTGAAATGGCGTTCTATATGGTGGGAACCATAGAAGAGGTTGTGGAGAAAGCCAAAGCCTTGGGAGCCAAGGTTTGAGGTCTGACGGAAGAAAGCCCGGAGAACTCAGACCCATAAGGATCGTAAGGGATTACCTTAAACATCCCGAGGGTTCTGTCCTTGTGGAGTTTGGCAACACAAAGGTCATATGCACCGCCTCTGTCCAAGACAGCGTCCCTCCCTTTCTAAAGGGTAAAGGACAGGGTTGGATAACCGCAGAGTATTCCATGCTTCCAAGGTCTACTCAAACAAGAAACATAAGGGAATCCGTCCAAGGTAAGATAGGTGGCAGAACTCACGAAATACAGAGGATGATAGGGCGGGCTATGAGAACCGCCCTTGACCTTACCAAGGTGGGTGAGAGAACCTTCTGGATAGACTGCGATGTAATACAGGCGGATGGTGGGACAAGAACTGCCTCCATAACTGGAGCTTTCGTGGCTCTGGCGGATGCGGTTATAAAACTATACAACGATGGAGTTCTAACATCTACACCCATAAAGGATTTCGTAGCAGCGGTGAGCGTTGGAATAGTAAATAACCAAATACTTCTTGACCTTAACTTTGAAGAAGACTCATCTGCAGAGGTAGACATGAACGTGGTGGCAACAGGCTCAGGCAGGATATCAGAGATACAAGCCTTGGGCGAAGAGCATTCCTTTACAAGAGAAGACTTTGACAAGATGTTATTTCTTGGGCTTGAGGGCATAAAGCAACTCATAGAGCTCCAAAAGGCCTTTTTTGAAGTGCAGGGAGGGATATTTAGAAAAAAAGGTGTAAGGGAAGCCCGTCTTTGAATACATATTAACACGCATGTAACTTTCATAACATTTTGTCATTTCGGTTTGTAATGTTTATGACAAAAAGCTGACAGAAAGTGTTCAAATATCTTGGCATGCACTTTGCATACAAAATATACAGAACCAACTAAGGAGGTAAAACATGTGCATGGTGCGATTGGAACTTAACAACACCTGCATAGGTGCTTGTAAAGAGGAAGGTGTGGACATTGAAGCCCAAAGGGAAAAATGCCATTCAGAAGAGGAGGTTTACAGAAACATGAGCCTTGAGGAGTTGAAAGAGGAAGTGAAAAGACTGAGGATGGCAGCTGTAAACACTGCTACAAAACTTCATGACCTTGCGGAGGAAGGGCTTCCTAACAGATGGCAGGAGATCCCCGAAGTAGCTCAGGAAGCCTATGAAATTCACAAAACTTACTTTAAAGCCAAAAAGATACTCGAAGAGAAGTCAAAAGCCACAAGCAAATAAAAAAGGAGGTGATAGATATGAAACTTGTAAGAGCCTTTATAAGACCAGAGAAGGAACAAGAAGTAGTGCTTGCCCTTGAGGGCATGGGGTTTCCAGCCCTGACAAAGATGTCCGCCATGGGAAGAGGTAAACAAAAGGGTTTGAAGATAGGAGAGGTAGTCTATGAAGAGCTTCCAAAAACACTGCTACTCATAGCGGTTGAAGACAAGGATGTGGAGAAGGTAATAAGCACAATAACAAAACATGCAAGGACAGGGAATATAGGAGATGGCAAGATATTTGTAAGTCCTATCGAGAGGTCAATAACCATCAGAACCGGGGAGGTGGAACTATGAAGGAGGTATGGGCAATAATACGAAGGGAAAAGTTTGCAGAAACAAAAAGGTCCCTTGATGCGGTTGGATGTGGTGCTATGAGTGTGCATTCTGTGTGGGGTAGAGGTAAACAGGGAGGGCTTATTATGTCAGAAGTTGAAAGTGAAATGTTGGCATATGCCACAAGTGCACCCAAGCTAGTTCCAACCCCCTCTTATCTTGTCACAGAGGGTGCAACCCTTACAAAGCCTGTGCTCTATGTTCCAAAGAGGCTCTTAGTTATGGTTGTGCCAGATGATAAGGTAGACTTGGTTGTAGAAACCATTATTAAGGTAAACAGGACAGGAAATCATGGAGATGGAAAGATCTTCATAATGCCTGTAGAGGACGCAGTTACCGTCAGAACAGGTGAGAGTGGAGAACAAGCCTTATAGGAGGCTGATAACATGAAGGCTACCTTTAGAAAAAACTTAGTCAACGGCACTCTTGAGGTATACATACCCAAGAAGGACTTAGAGGCTTTGGTTGTAAATATACAAAAGGAAGGTGTGTGGGGTGGCATCTTTGAACTTTCAAACGGGTGGGTTCTGAAGGTGCCAGCCCTTGAAGCAGAGCCCAAGTTTCCAATAACCTTAGAGGTAAAAAAAATCAATGAGTAAGGAGGTGTGTCATGGGTTGTTCTTCTAAGGGCTGTGGAACAAGCATAGATGGGCTCTCTCATCTGCCAGAGAATATAAGAGAGAAGGTGGAAAACCACCCCTGCTATTCTCAAGAAGCACACCACTTTTATGCGAGGATGCACGTTGCGGTTGCTCCAGCCTGTAATATACAGTGCAATTACTGCAACAGAAAATACGACTGTGCCAATGAATCAAGACCGGGTGTGGTAAGTGAGTTGCTAACACCAGAGGAGGCAGTCAAGAAGGTGCTCGCAGTTGCGATGGAAATACCCCAGATGACAGTGGTAGGCATTGCAGGACCGGGAGACCCTTTGGCAAATCCAGACAGAACCTTTAGAACCTTTGAGCTTATCAAGGAAAAAGCCCCCGACATAAAACTGTGTCTTTCTACCAACGGGCTTAGGCTCACGGATTTTGTGGATAGGATTAAGGATTTAGGCATAGACCATGTAACAATAACCATAAACGCGGTTACACCTGAGACCGCATCTAAGATTTATCCGTGGATTTTCTATAACCACAAAAGGTACAAAGGCATAGAAGCTGCCAAAATAATCCTTGAAAAGCAGTATGAAGGACTTCAGGCTTGTGTAGAAAAGGGCATTCTAATAAAGGTAAACACAGTCTTTGCACCAGAGATAAACGGAGAAGAGCTGGAAGAGTTATCCAAAAAGGTCAGAAGAATGGGAGCTTTTCTCCACAATATAATGCCTTACGTAGAAGGCGAGGGCACAGTATATCAAAAGCTCGGCGTAAGACCACCCACACCCCAAGAGCTCAAAGAAGTTCAAGAAAAGTGTGAACCGCACATGTCTTTGATGAGACACTGCAGGCAGTGCAGGGCGGATGCGGTAGGTCTTCTTGGAGAGGACAGAGGACAGGAGTTCACAAAGGACAAGATAATACACCTTCAGGTCAACTACAGTGCGGAATACAGGAAGAGCATCCACGAAGAGATAGAAAAGGAAAGAGCTAAACTCAAGAAGGCAAGAGAGCTTATGTCTTTACCCTTAGAAGATGAGGGTAAGAAGGTTCTTGTGGCGGTGGCAAGTAAGGGAAACATGTTAGTAAACGAACATTTCGGCACAGCCCACGAGTTTCTCATATACGAGATTTCTTCCCAAGGTATTAAGTTTATACAACACAGGAAAGTAACACCCTACTGCCACGGTTCTATAGCCTGTCTTGAAGGTGGAGATATCCTTGAGGATACCATATCAAAGCTATCAGACTGTGAGGCTATCATAGCTGCAAAGATAGGCTTTGAGCCCAGAGACACTCTTGAAACAAAAGGCATTAAATGTGTTGACGAGTTTGCCTACCTTCCCATACCGGAGGCACTTACCAAGTATTACGAAAAGTATGTGTTGGAGAAAGTAAAGACGGAGGGTTAACAATGGCTATGTATATAAGGCAGGAGGATTGCATATCTTGTTATGCCTGCGAGCAGGAGTGTCCCACGGGTGCCATAAGCCACAATGAAGAAGGCATATTTACTATAGACCCATATGTATGCGTTGAGTGTCATGGTTTTTATGAAGAAGCCCAATGTCTTGCCATATGTCCAATAGAGGGATGTATAGTAAAGCTGGAGGTGGCTACATATGGATGTGCTTAAGGACCTCCAGAACCTAAAAGATGCGGAGGACTTCTTCCACTACTTTGGTGTGGAATACGACGAAAGCATCCTCAAACCCTACAGACTGCATATACTGAAAAAGTTCAATCTTTACATGCAGGAGGTTCTCAGCAAGAAAACAGAAACAGACCTTTTCCCACTATTAAAGGAGTGCTTAACAAGGGCATATCAGGACTTTCTCCATTCCACACCCATCCAAGAGCGTCTGTTCAAGGTTCACAAAGATGCACTAAGCTCAAGGCTTGTGAATTTGGAAGTAAAGGGAAAAAATTATGGAAAGCAAGTTTAATGTGGGAGATACGGTCAGGACACGCAAGAAAATAAAGAACGATGGCACTTTTCCAGGTCTACCCTGGGATGCCCATCTGGTAGACATAGGAGAGATAGGTGTTGTGCTGGATACTGGAACCTTTCTGCTAACGAAGACAGTGTATACCGTATATTTTCCAAATTTGGACGTATTTGTAGGGTGCCTCGAGCACGAACTGGAGGCGGTAGATGAAAAAGCAAGCCCTATTCAGAGGAATAGTAACGGAGCTTGACAAAGGAGAGTTCTTTTCAGATGTGGCTGTAAAGTTTAAAAACATAGAAGTTAGGATGGTGGTGCCAAGAAGCACTATAGATGAGTATGGTATAAAAGTAGGCGATAAGGTATACGTTATGATAGAAAACCAGAATGTATTCCTTTTCAAGAGATAATTTTCCTTTTAGCTCTTCTTTGAATACTTTCCAAAGGCAAAGCTCATTTTTCTTCCAATAATCTCTGGATTAAATGGGAGGTAAGTCCTTTTGGATTTTAAAAGTCCATCTATGTGAATGCTTGATTTGTTTACGAAGGCGTTTCTTCCTACTATAGGCTTGTTGGGATGCACCCTTAGACCCTTAGTTTCTATAAGATACTCTATGGCTTGGTATATCTTCTTTAGGTCAACTCCTGTCTCAATCCCCTGTATGATATCAAGGTAAAAAACAACCTCCTCTGTTGGCGTTATCCCGCATCTCTCTCCAAGTCCGAGAAGGGAGGTATTTATAAACCTTGCACCACCTAAGGATGCTACCACTGCGTTTGCCGTTGCCATGCCAAAGTCGTTGTGAAGATGAACCTCTACGTCAATCATGGAGGATATATTTTTCACAAGCCTCTGGGTTTGTATTGGGTTTAAAACTCCCACGGTATCCGAAAGCCTTACTCTGTCCGCCCCCAGGCTTTTTACATGCAGAACAAAGTCATACACAAAAACTTCCTCAGCTCTTGACGCGTCTTCAAGCCCAACTGAAGTATAAAGCCCAATAGACTTGCAGTAAGGAATAAGGTCCTTTGCAAGCTCAAGAATGTAATGCCTATCCTTTTTCAGTTTCTCCCTTAACATAATGTCTGAAATTGGAAAAGCTATTTCCACCCTTTTTACACCACACTGGATAGATAGCTCCAAGTCTTTAGGGTTTGCTCTGTTCCAGGCTATAACCCTATCACCAAACCTACCCTTAACCAATTCTTTTATGAATGCCCTTTCCTCCTCGCTGTGAGCTGGAATACCCACCTCTATCTCCTCCACACCCGCAGAGGCTATAAGGTAGAAAAGGCACCTTTTTTCTTCATAGGAAAGCTCCAGCTCCTTTGACTGGACACCTTCTCGCAGGGTCGTATCTGTAATAAAAACCCTCATGTTAAGGCTCCTATCCTGTGGAGTGTGTTTCTTAATGTATACAAAAACCTCTCTAATTCATCAATGGGGACTAAAGGTGGTAGCCTAAAGCTAAGTAGGTGGTCAAAACCACATTTTCTTCTGTTTGCCATACATGGAGTGGAAGTATTTAGATAAAAATCCTCTCTTTCCAAGAGAGATATGACCATCTCCAGTTCCACACCTTGTAAGCCAAAAGAAAAGAGGGCTGGAGCCTTACAGCCCTCCTTGAAAGCTGGTGGCAGAGGCAGGTTTTCTAAGACAAACCCATCACACATTTCAAAGCTTTTGTCTATTTCATCTCTTTTTTCCATTAGAAACCTTACAGATTGGGACAAAAGGTATATTCCAAACAGGTTTTCCTCACCCGCCCTTACACCCCTTTCCTGAATGCCCCCTTCAATAAGAGGCTTTAATCTAATGCCCTTTTTAACATATAGAAAACCCACCCCTTGAGGAGCCATCAAAGAAGGTCCATCAAAACTCGCCATATCCAGCTCCTCCATGCTTATGCTGGGATAATAAAGACCCCACATATCAAAGTGACATACCACATTGGGATTGACCTCCTTGACCGCAGAGACTATACTCCTAATATCCCTCAGGGTGGAAGTTTCTCTGCAGACAGCACCCATTGTAACCATTAGAGTATCTTCTCTAACCTGCTCTGCAACAGCCTGAGGGTCTACCCATCCCTTTTCGTCAGTTTGTATGTATACCACCTCAAAGCCTTGTCTTTCGAGCCCTTTTAGAGGATGGGTGATAGATATATGTTCAAAGTTTGTGGTGAGTATATTGCCTTTTTTACCGTATACATAGCCTTTGATGGCTAAATTGTTGCTCTCTGTAGAGCTTGAAGTGTATATGACCTCAAGGTTAGAACATCCCAAAAAGCTCGCCAAAACACCCCTTGACCTTACCAGCATCTCCTTTGACCTTGTTGACAATCTGTTTATACCAGTTGGATTTATGAAAAAAATGGATAAAAGTTCTTGCCTAAAGGCTCCATCAAGGGGTTGAGAAGAGGTAGGGTCAAGAAGTAGCATGCGTAAACTCCTCCATAGAAAGCCTTATCAAGGTTTCTTTCTTTGGTATACCCAATTCATCCCATCCAAAAGCCTGATAAAATTCGTTTATCATCGCGTCAAGCTCCTGCAGGCTTGTTCTATAGCCCTTTTCCGATGGCTCCTCTAAAATCCTGCGTGGTAGAGTATCATCCTTTCTGGAAAAGCCTTCCCTTACATTAAAGAGCCTTTCAAGGGTGTAAACCCTCTCTCCAACTGCGTATAGCTCCTCCATAGACATGTCCCAGTCCATTAGGGTGTTTACCATGTCAAGGACCTTCTCATTGAGAGTTAAACCCACAACCCTCTCCGCACTTAGACAGTAAATAATACTGTTTACTATACTGGTCCATACCGCAAGGTCTTTCCCAACCTTGCCCTTTCCCTCCCATTTTCCCAGAGGCGTTATGTTGTTCTCCTCAAGACCAGGTCTTATATCACAGTGAACGGGACCTCTGTTGGCTACCGCATAACCGAGGGCTTGAGTTTTTACAGCTCTTGGAGAATGCCCCGCTATTTCCATACCCTTTACCGTCATCACAAACTCGCCCCCTACCCCTAACCTTTGAGATGCCTTCTTAGAGCCTTCAGCAAGAAGGTCTCCTATACCTTCTCTAAAGGCAATTTTCCTTAAAAGCTCCCTAACAGCCCCTGTGTTGCCAAAGGAAAGCTCAAGCCCATCCAAGTCTTCTCTTTTTAGGAGCCCTTTCTCATAGCACTCCATCACCCAAGCTACCACACCACCGGTCTGTATCTGACCAAGCCCAAGCTCGTCAGTAAGCCTATCAAGCTCTATAAGATGCTCCAAGCTTCCATTTCCTATAATAGTTCCCATGGCGTATATACCCTCATACTCGGGTCCTACTGTAAAGGTATTTTGAGCCACGGAATACTTTCCGCAGGGAACTATGCACCCTGGACAAGATACATCCTTTATTACCCTTTCTCTTAATCTTTCACCGCTGACCTGTTCTGCATAGGGAAAAACCTCCTTCTGCCAGTTGTAAGAGGGTAAAATTCCAAGGTGTTGAAGGTGCATTACTCCTGCGGAGGTTCCATACTTTATGAGATTTTTAACGCCCGGATGGCTGTATACAGCCTTCTCAAATTCTTTTACGAAGTCTATAAGCCTTTTAGGGTTTTTGGGTTCTATCAGCTTAGTTCCTCTTACGGTTATTGCCTTTATTCTTTTTGACCCCATCACTGCACCCATACCCCCTGTGCCTACAGCCCTCAGGTCTGAGATAATACAGGCATATTTAATAAGATTTTCCCCTGCAGGTCCAATTACCAGAACCTTTATGTCCTCTCCATATCTTCTTTTCAGCTCTTGCTGAGCTTGACTGGTGTGAAAACCTCTCATATATTCAGCATCAAAAAAGTAAACTCTTTGGTTTTCTATGTGTATGTGTGTCCATCGGTCACAAGAGCCAGTTATTATAATGCCATCCCAACCTGCAAACTTGCATTCATGACCGAACTCCCCTCCACAGAAACCCTTGGTAAACCCCATGGTTTGAGGCGACTTGGAATATACACCAAACTTTGAGGACATAGGCACAAGTGTACCGTTGGCAGGACCAGTATTTACAATAAGGACGTTTTCCTCAGAAAGTGGGTCTATACCCTTTTTTGTAAGGATGTATAGAAGATAAGCACCTATGCCGTTACCTCCTATGTATTTTTCCACGATACGCTCAGGCACCTCGTAAACATCCACCCTTTTGTGCGTGAGGTCTATAAACAGATATCTACCAAACCAACTCATGAGTATACCTCCAATGCCCTAAGGGTGCAAAACTCAACGCAGTAGTGTTCCTTACAATCTGTGCATGCATCGAGGCTAAAGGACACAGGTCTGTGCCCTAAGTCTGTGTATATTTTTATAGAGGAGAACCTCGTATTAAAGCCCCCTGTTCTGTAAAAGGAGCAGGCAAGCATACACCTCTTACATCCAGAGCAAGCATCCAAATTGACCTTTACCATATCATCCTCCTGCAGTTGGGAGCGTTATTACCAGCTCGTCATCCTCTTTTACAGGAGCATTAAGCTCTGATATGAGCTCGCCATTCAGTATAAGCACAACACCCTCCCAAAGCCCTTTTTCATGAAAGATCAGCTCCTCTATCTCTGCTAAGTTGGACAGCCTTCTTATAGCCTCTTCTACGCTTTTAACGTCCCTTAACTCAAAGCTGTCTCCTCCAGCAATATAGCTTAGATAGCCCAAAAGCTTTACACGCATCTCACATACACAATATGCAATGAGTGTGCCATGGCTTTTTCTCCCTCTTTGTATTCTTTATTACATAGAATTGTAAGCTACACCACATAATAGTGTTAGAAACATTACACAAAGAGGGTTCTTCTCTTTGGCATCAGGATTGCATATATTATAGATAGTATGGACGATTTAAAGAAGTTTACGAGCCTTGAAGTTAACCTGCTCTATAGCCTCTCGAAAGAGCTAACCAGTATGGACCAGGACCCAGAGAGGATTATAAGGTGGGTGGTGCGTATGCTTGGAGAAATACCAGGCATCAGAAGGGTTGTGTTTTACATAGCGGATAGTGAAACCTCCAAAGCATCTCTTATTGCCAGCGTTGGTGTGGACGAGGGTAGCATAACCCTCAGTAAAAAGGAGGGTGTGCTGGGCTTTGTGCTAAGGGAAGGCTATCCTGTGGTTATAAAGAACCTTTCAGAAGAGCCCATCTTTTTAAACAAAATAAGGAGGCAAAGCCTGACAGACGTAATATTCATTGCTGTGCCCGTAAAGCATAGCAATAGGGTCGTGGGGATAATAACGGTTGATGTGAATAAAGAGTTTGGCAAGACAGCTCATCTCATGGAGCTACTGGTTATGATATCAAACCTCATAGGCAATTACATATATACTTATATGAAGCTAAAGGAAAAGGAAGAAGCCTATAAGGAAGAAATAGCTATACTAAAGAAGGAAGTGTTGAAAAAGTTCAAAGTTGAGGGTTTTGTGGGTGGGAGCAAGGCTTATCAGGATATTGTAAAACAGGTGATAAAGCTGGCAAACCTTGACACCATAGTGATGATACGCGGAGAGTCTGGAACGGGTAAGACTACAGTAGCAAGAGCCATACATTACCTTTCTTCCAGAAAGAACCGTTCCTTTGTTGAGATAAACTGTTCTACCATACCTACGGAGCTCTTTGAGGCTGAGCTCTTTGGATACGAAAAGGGAGCTTTTACGGGTGCCTACGCCAGCAAGGCAGGCAAGGTGGAGATAGCCAACGGTGGAACCCTCTTCTTTGACGAGGTGGGTGACCTAAGCCCTGCGGTGCAGGCAAAACTACTCAGGTTCATACAAACAAAGGAGTTTGAGAGGTTAGGAAGTAATAAAACCCTTAAGTCGGACGCCAGAATAATAGTCGCCACCAACAAGAACCTTGAGGAGATGGTGGCAAAGGGTGAGTTTAGGGAAGACCTCTATTACAGAATATCAGTATACCCTCTCTATATCCCACCCCTCAGGGAAAGAAAGGAAGACATCCCCGTTTTGGTTGAGCACTTTCTTAAACAGATGAGTAGCACTATGGGTAAGAACATAGGAATAGAAGACGAAGCCCTCAGAGTTTTAGCGTCCTGTGACTTTCCTGGAAATGTAAGAGAGCTTATAAACTGTCTTACGAGGGCTGTTATAAACTCCAATGGAAAGGTTATAAAAGCACAGGATATTTCTTGCATAGGCTCTATGGTGTGTTTTTCTCACATGATAAGAAGTTATACCAAGCCAAAAAGCGAGGAAAAACAAGAAGAGATAAACATACTCCCTGTAAAAAGTGAAGAGAACCCCTCAAAGGATGAAAGAACTCTCATAATAGAAACTCTGGAAAAGGTTGGATATGTGCAAGCAAAAGCTGCAAGACTACTTGGAATGACTGTAAGACAGCTCAACTACAGAATAAAGAAATACGGAATACCAATAAAGAAGATCTAAATATACTCTGTATCCTCAGTCCTGTCTTTGGTAAGGGCTTTTCTCAGCCATGGAGGTGGGTTTTCTCTCAAGGTTTTTAAAAGTTGGTCTAATATATCCTTTATGGGTGTAGGCTCGTTAACCTTGACGGGATGGATCTTTGCCTTAACCACCCTTGCGGCCGCCGTGGCCCCTATTGCTATAACATAGACTATAGCACAATCCTTTATGGCTTCAACTTTTGAATTTATCTTGTCATACTCCTCGTCTGGCACGTCCTCAAAGTTTCTATACTCCAAAAATTCGTAGCCCTTCTCATCTATCTCGTAAACAGCCATGGTTCTTGCGTGACCAAAATGGTCATCCACCTTATCAAGACTTTTGGTTGCAAAGGCTATCCTCATGGCTTACCTCCTTTTTATATATTCAGGAATATGATAAGATGCTTCCTCATCCCTTTCCATGAGTAGATTGGCGAGTTCAAAGACAAGGTTTGCAGTGCCTTCATAGCCTATATAGCCCTTTAAAAAGTGTCCAAGTCTATCAAAGATAGGAATTCCAACCCTGTAATGTGGAGCTTTTATCTCCTTGGCAATATGCCTTAGGTTTGTATTTCCTATAAGTAAGTCTATATCCGAGCCATCTACATGTAAGAGTATATCTTCAAGGTCTCCGATGATAACCTTACCTACTGGCAAATTCTCCAAACCATCAGTGTATGTGGGACTTACAATTAGGGAAACCTCCGCACCCATCTCTTTAGTGAGGAAGTTAGCCATACCCCAGAGAAAATCAGGCTCACCAGCCATGACTACCTTTTTACCAGTTAGATAAAAGTGGCTGTCCACCATAGCATCTAAAAGTCTATCTCTCCATCTTTTAAGCGACTCTGGTGGCTCCTTCCTGCTTAGGTTTATAAGCAGGCTTATGAGACTGTCAAAGTTTTCCAACCCTATAAGGCTATCGTAATAAAACATGGGTATCATAAACTTCTTTTCCAAATACCCCCCTGCGTCCTTTACGCTCTCACCTATGGCTATGGTTATAGTAGAGGCTGGCATCATTTCTATGTCTCTTATATCAGTTCCATATTTTGTTATGCTGGAAAATGCTTTAGCCTGCCCGTCCAGACTGCGTATATCCGGGAATATAACCGGCTTGAAACCAAAGCCCTTTACAAGCTCTTCTATAGCGTCTATATCCTTTGCGGTCATGGAATAACTGATTAGAAGGTTTATTTGATTTGGGTTTTTCTTCATTGGAGCTCGTAGGAGGCTTCTTAGGATAGAGCTAACCGCCTTTGAGTAGCCCTCGTGGAAAGAGCCCACATAGTCGGGTGTGGAAACAAAGACTATCTTTGTATGGGAGTATTCATCGTATATTTCTCTAAACCTCTTTATGGAGCCCTCAGTGTCATCCCCTCTCGTTTCGCTTACACCAGTGGAGACAACGCCAACAAACTCTGGTTTATTCTTCTCTATGACATTTTTGAGGGCTGTGTGTAGGTTTTCGTCGTTACCCATAATGGTGACTATTTCTGAGAGTGCAGTAGTTTGCATGGGTATGTTTTCCCAAAAGTGCCTTGTTAGAAAGGTCTTGGCAAAGGCTGCACATCCTTGAGAGCCGTGCATTATGGGCATGGAATTTTTAACACCCAGAATCGCATACACGGCACCAAGTGGTTGGCTCATTTTTAGAGGATATACAGCACAAGCCTTCGAAGACTTTATAAGCTCTGCCATGGTGCGTTCCTCCTGTAAAGTTTGAACACTGGGCTGTAAAGAGTTCTTACAAGCTCCTGTGCAAGAATTAGCATACCATCATAGCCTGCATAGGGCTTTATCCTCTCTTGGTTTGTATCCAGAAAGGGGATGCCTTCTTTGAGTGCTACAAACTTACTTCGACCCCCTGCCATCAGGAGGTCTACATCATACTCCTTAAACATACGAACCAGCTCTTTTGGATTAGGGTCATCCACTATCTTGCCTTCATCTCCGAGTAGCTCTATCATCCTTTCCTTGTCTCCTGATGTGCTTTTTTTGCCACTGGTTCCTACCACCACCATACCAAGCTCTTGAACCTGAGAAACCATTGACCAGCTCTTTACCCCACCCGTGTTTATCAGAACCCTTTTCCCTCTCAACTTTTCTATGTAGGGCTGTAGCTTTTCTTTTATCCTCTTTTCCTCTCTTTCTATTAACCTCTCAGTTCTCTCTATGAGTTCCTCACTACCAAGCAATCTTGCAAAGTTTCTAAGGGCATCGCTGGTGTCCTTTATACCATAAAAGGAGCCTTCAAAGTAGGGTATTCCATACTTTTCCTCCATCTTTCTTGCGAGGTTCAGCATAGCTTTTGAACACACAACCATGTTAACCCTTGCCCTGTGAGCACAGGCAACCTGCCTGTAGGTAACGTCCCCGCTTATACAGGCAAGTATCCTTATACCAAGCTCTTCAAACAGAGGTCTTACCTGCCAAAGCTCCCCCGCTATGTTGTATTCACCCAGTAGGTTCACATCATAGTCTGTGGTGTATTCTGGCTCTTGAGTTCCTATTACATATCTAAAGAGGGCATCACCTGCAAGTTTATTGCCGAGGTTCTTACTACCCACAAACCCCGGAGATTCTACTGGTATAATAGGCACACCCAAATCCTCGGAAGCTCTCTTACATACACTCACAATATCGTCACCTATCATAGCTGGCACGCAAGTCTGATATACAAAAACCGCAGGTGGGTTATACTTTTCTACCACCTCTTTTATAGCTCTGTATAGTTTCTTTTCCCCTCCATACACCACGTCCATCTCGCTCATATCCGTAGTAAACCCAATCCTGTAGTTGGTAGAAAAAGAGGAACGCGTCCCTCTGTTGTCCCAGCTGTTTCCTGCACAAGGAATAGGTCCATGAACGAGGTGCAGGGCATCCGAAATGGGAACTAACGCTATCTGTGCACCATCAAAGGCACATCCGCCAGATGCACCGCCTGGCTTTGGTTTTGAACAGCCCTGTTTCTTTTCCTTCTCGCTTTTTAGCTTATTATGTCCACAATTAGGTTCAAAGAAGAATTCTTCAAGCCTTTTCATGGCATACCTCCTTTAATGGTCCACACTGCCTGCACCTATTTGGACCGCGTGTTCCTTCAACCTTTCACACACAAAATACACATCATCCTCTTCCATATCCTGATGTAAAGGTAAAAGAAGGGCTCTTGTGCTCACCTCGTGGGCTATATGGAGATGCTCGAGCTTTTTACCCTCCAGTATGTCCTGAGATAGTGGATATTCCAAGACCTCTATTCCATCGTCATACATAAGGTTCTTAATGAGCCCTCTTGCATCCTTTGAGTATCTCTTACCAAAATGCACAGAAAAGTAAGACCAGCACATCTTTGTTACATACTTAGGTGGATATTGAGCCTTTATCCCTTCTATGGCAAGCAGATAGCGAGAATATAGATTGGCTAAATCTCCTCTAATCGCAATAGTATCGTCAAGTTGTTTGACCTGAGAGAATATTACAGAAGACATAATATCATCCAGTAGGGCTGAACTCTCCTTTAGTCTTTCATAAATAAGTCTATCGTCGGTCAAGACTATGCCACCGTATCCCATCAACACAGAGCTCTCTGAAAACTCAAGGAAAGAAACATGCCCAAAAGAGCCTGCTGGTTTTCCCTTATACTCGCTGAATAGTGTCTCTCTTGAATCCTCTATCAATAGGATACCTTTGCCGTTGACCAACTCCTTAAGGGCGTCCCAGTCCATGGGATTTCCCAAGGAATTACTGCCTATGATAACTTTTATGTCCTCAGACATAACATTAGAAAGCCTTTTTGTGTCAATGTTTAAAAACCACCTTTCAGCGTCAGGATAAAGGGGGCAAGCACCTATGAGCCTTATATAGGGAGAAAAATGTTTGTGAAAGGATAGGGGAGAGATTAGCACCTTTGAACCATTACTTACACCTGCATACCTCAAAAGGGTTAAAAGTGGCAGTATAAGGTCTCTAACCGCAAGTGCGTATCTTCTTTTTGTATATTCACAGAAGAAGTCTTCCAGCTCTCGCCTTTTTAGTCCTGAAAAGGCATAAGGGTAGCTCATGGCTTCAACTGCGGAAAACATATCCTCTTTTGAAAAGCTACGAGGTCTAAAGGTTATCATCTTCCCTCACCTCTAAAAGCCCTAACATTATGGAAATACTAAACTCGCCCTTTTCATCTATCTCCTTGAGTAGGCTTAGTATTTCTGTAGCCTTTTCTAAGGAGCCAAGCCTCATAAGCATAAAAGCATATGCGGAGTAAGCATTTATAAAAAGCCTTATATCGTAATCCTCAAGGTTAGACGCTAGGTAGGCTAACATTTCCCTTTTTTCCTCAGGTATGCTCCTCTTTGAACGAAGTATATCCATAATTTTTAGAGCTATTTGAATAGCCATAGGGTAGTTTTGTTTGTAAAAGAAAAACCTATATGCGGAGACAAGCACATTCAGGTTGCCCCTGTTTTCCTCAAGGGCTTTTAACACATACTGACTTGACTTTTCTGTGTCCTCCCAGCTCTCTATAGCCTTTTGTAAGGTCGCCTTTACATGTTCTGGAGCTTCAAACCAGGAAAAGGAAGTCATATGTTTGCCACCTCGCGGTATTTTTCAAGAAGCTCTAAAGCCTTATCTATAAACTTTTGTGCCTGCAAAGCCATTTCATCAAGGGATTTAAAGCGAAACTTGTTGGCATCCCTTATGCTTTTGTTGACAAGGATAAGGCGTCCCGAGTATATAAGCACAATGCCGTTACCTTCCTCATCAAGGTTTATGACCACAGAGGTTAAAAGACCAGAAGACTTTTCTATGAGGACACCTATAGCTTTGAAGTAGGCATGTAATTTAAGCAGAGCCTTTGGGTCCACCTCGCAGTGTCCCATAAGAGAAAGAGAAGCTTGTTTTTCAGGCTTTGTTAGGAAAAGATGGTTCAGGATGTCATGGTCGCTCTTTTTTTCCCATGTTCCGTAGGTGTCGTAGGCTCTTATCTGATTTACTATCTCTTTAAGGATCTCTTCTCCCCTTTCCGCTACCATATCCTTAACCTCCTACTTTCCAAAGTTTTTAAACCGCTCATGCACCTTACTGTATGCTCATAGCTGAGCCCAGCTATGCTGGATATCTGAAATTTGTTTACGGTGAGTTTTATGTTTCTTTCTTCTAAGTTTTTATCCAATAACTGCAGAAGGTTTCTTATTCTATCCGTTGCCCTTGTGGTAGAAAGAAGGGTAAAAACTCTGTATAGGTAAGCCTGCCTGTCAAGAAGGGAGGAGAAGAGCTCAAGGATAAGCCCTGGCTCAGTCTCTCCCAGTTTTTTAAGCCCTTCCATGCTTATGTGGAGCACCTTTGACGCTGTTATAGCTCTAGCTCCGTAACTTGTTTTATAGGTGCTATTAGAGATAACACCAAACACATCGCCCGGTAGCAGAAGGTCCAACACGTTCCTTTTGGATTTTACAAAGGTGTATAGCTCAACCGCACCATCTTCAAGCACATATATACCCTCTTCGCTTGAGCCTTCTGGGATTATACTTTCTCTCCTTTTATAACTTAGCTCCCTAAGAAGTCCGCACGATGTGTATTTTTTCAGCTCCTCAACCATGGCTCTACCTTATAAGGTCAAAGCTGTAGTCATTTTTGGCTATTTCTATGGTGTTTCTGTCTGTTTCGTCAAGTATGGTGTTTACTATCCAAGTAAGCAGGTTTATAGCACCCTTGTAAAAGAGTATCCCGTATCTATGTAGATGGTGTCTGTCAAAGATGGGATACCCTATCCTTATGAGTGGTGTTTTTGTGTCTCTCCATAGAAATTTTCCATAAGAAGTTCCTATCATGTAATCCACAGGTTCTGTAAACAGAAGGCTTCTCATATGCCAAAGGTCTTTGCCAGGAAAGACTTGCACATATTTACCATTGTCATATTTTGCACATAGCTCTTTTATCTCATTCGCCCATTCCTCTCCAGCGTTAGTGCATAATATGTGCACTGGCTCTGCACCAAGCTCCAACAGAAAGGAGGTAATACCATAGACGAAGTCTGGGTCACCCCAAAGGGCAAACCTTTTGCCGTGTATCCAATAATAGGAGTCTGCCATAGCGTCAAGGAGTTTCTGCCTTTCTGCGGAGAGGCTTTCCGGCACTGGTTTGCCAGTTAGTTTGGAGATGAGCTGTAAAAATTCATCCGTCCCCTGCACGCCGTAGGGTCTTACTGTATAGGCGGGTTGTTTCCATGCGTTTTCTATGTATTCCCTTGTCTTCTGAGTGGCGTATTTCTGAAAACTTATGGTAGCAAGGGAAAACTTAGCCCTGTATATGTCCTTTATGGGAGTGCCACCGTAGTAGAGTTTATATTCTCCTGTAAGCCCAGAGTCTAAGTTGTCCGAAGGGTCGGAGAGTATTATGCACTCTTCGCCAAACTCTTTTATTATCCTTTTGGTTTCCCTAAAATCCTCCAAGTAAGTATGAAATCCAAGTATAAAGTTTAAAGTGCTCATGGCTGTACCTCCTTGTTCTCTTCAAGCCAAGCGAGCAGTCCACCGTTCTGGTAGAACTCTCCGCTCTCTGAGTCGTATTTGTCTATGTTGTCCACGCCGTATTTATCAAAGTAGTTTGTCATATACTCTAAGATGCCCTTGAGCTGATTATCGTATCCTGTAATATGAGAACCGACAAAGGATGGTGTATGAGCAAAGGGCACTGGAAAGTCTTCTGGTATAAGTCCCTTCTCTTTTGTAACCCTTATAAAGCCGTTTAGGTCATCTCCTATAACTTCTGCCATGCACGTGGTGCTTACCGCTATCATCTTAGGTCTGTATAGTGCTATGGCGTTCTGTAGACCCTCGTTCATATTGCTTAAACCTCCAAAGACTGCCGCATCTTCGGTCATGGAAGTGGATACCATAGGCACTGGTTCCTTAAAGTGCCTTGCCATATGTGTTCTGAAGTAAGCCACACAACCCTGAGAACCATGAGAAAAGGGCAAGGTCTTCTCAAAACCAAGGGCGCAGAAGAGCGCCCCAAGAGGCTGGCAGGCTTTGGCGGGATTTATTGCAATTGCTTCCCTTTTAAAGTTGAGTTCTCTGTATTCCCAGCTCTTAGTCCACTCCGCAACCTCTCTTACCTTGTCCTCTCCTACCCAGTTCTCAAAGTTCTCCCTCTTGTTCTTTATCATATGGTTAAACTCATCGTTCCTAAAACACTCAAGATGGTCTTTTATGTTTAGTTCATGATGTATACCCATAGCTATTACCTCCTTACTGCTCCCAAGGAGCCTTTATAAGTTTCCATACACCGCCGTTTACAGCCATATCCATATCCCTTGCAAATATCTCAAAGCCCTCTATGCCGTGATAGGGTCCGCTGTAATCCCAGCTGTGCATCTGTCTGAAGGGCACTCCCATCTTCTGGGACTGATACTTTTCCTTTATGCCAGAGGCTATAAGGTCTGGCTTGAGCTTTCTCGTGAGCTCTTCTATCTCATAGGCTGTGGCATCGTCAACAACTATGGTTGCATTTTTGTCTATGTAGTGGAGGGTTCTATCATAGTCATCCTGGTGGGCAAATTCATATCCCGTGGCTACCACGTTCATTCCCAGGTCCTCAAAGGCTGTTATGATATGCCTTGGTCTTAGTCCACCCACATAGAGGATAACCGTTTTGCCCTCCAACCTTGGTCTGTATTTCTCTATTACCCTGTCAAGCCTTGGCTTATATTCCTTCTCTATAAGCTCCTCCGTTCTTTCCTTTATCTTGTCATCAAAGAGGCTTGCTATCTTTCTCATAGATTCAAAGATCTGGGTTGGTCCAAAGAAGTTATACTCTACCCAAGGTATTCCAAACTTCTCCTCAAAATACCTCGCAAGATAGTTGGATGACCTATAGCAGTGCACCAAGAGATATTTGACCTTTACAGCGTTTGCCACCTCGCTTAATGTTCCGTCGCCTGACCATTGGGTAACCACCCTTAACCCCATGGCTTCTAGTATTTTTCTAGAAGCCCAAGCATCACCACCTATGTTGTAGTCACCCCATATAGCCACATCGTAGGGAGATGGTTCTATCTTTTGCCCCTCAACCTTTTTCTCGTAAACCCAGTCTCTCATAGAGTCGTTGGCTATGTGGTGTCCTAAGGACTGAGAAACGCCTCTAAAACCTTCACATCTCACTGGGACAACTAATTTACCGATTTCCTTTGCGGTCTGTCTTGCTACAGCCTCTATATCATCCCCTATGAGACCTATTGGACATTCAGATTGTATTGTAATTCCCTTTACAAGAGGAAACAACTCATTTAGTTCCTGTATGGCTTTCGTGAGCTTTTTATCGCCGCCGAAGACTATATCCCTTTCTTGAAAGTCCGTAGTAAAGTGTGGTGTCACAAAGGTATCAACACCCGTTGTCCCTATGTAGTAGTTTCTACGACCAGCCCTTGAATAGTATCCACAGCCCACTGGTCCATGGGATATATGTATCATATCCTTGATGGGACCCCACACCACACCCTTTGAACCAGCATAGGCACAGCCTCTAACGGTCATAACGCCGGGTCTGGTTTTGATGTTGGATTTGGGAGCACATTTGGCATCCCCCGGCTCAGTTACAACTATGTGCTTCTGCCTATCCTTTTTAGCCTTTGAGGGATAGGCACTCAACACCTGCTCTATAAACTTTAGTGCTGTTTCCTTATTTACGATTAGACCCATGATAAAACCTCCTTATGGAGCTACTTCTTCTGGTTTCATGATGCCATAGTCAACCAGCAACTGTTCAAGCTCGTCCATACTTAAGGGAGTTGGGATGCTAAGTTTTCTGTTTTCCTCTATCTTTTTGGCAAGGGTTCTATATTCATCCGCCATTGGATGGTCTGGTGCATACTCTATAACCGTCTGCCTTCTCAACTCAGCCTCTTGGACGATATTGTTTCTTGGTAGGAAGTGCATCATCTGCGTGCCAAGCTTCTCCGCAAGAGCCTCTATGAGTTCCCTCTCGTTATCAACCTTTCTGCTGTTGCATATAAGACCACCAAGTCTAACACCACCGCTATGAGCGTATTTTAGAATGCCCTTTGAGATGTTGTTAGCAGCATACATAGCCATCATCTCTCCAGAAGTGACTATGTATATCTCCTGAGCCTTACCCTCTCTTATGGGCATGGCGAAGCCACCACATACCACGTCACCAAGAACATCGTAGAAGACATAATCCAAATCATCATCAAAGGCTCCGTTCTCTTCAAGGAAGTTGATGGCTGTTATAACACCCCTACCTGCACATCCTACACCCGGCTCTGGACCGCCAGACTCAACGCACTTTATGTTTCCATAACCCACGAGCATGACCTCATCCAGGTCTAGGTCTTCTACCGAACCTCTTTCTGCTGCGAGGTGCATGACTGTCGCCTGTGCCTTAACATGGAGTATTAGCCTCGTGGAGTCGGCTTTTGGGTCACACCCAACTATGAAACACTTCCTGCCGGCCTCTGCGAGGGCGGCAACCGTGTTTTGTGTGGTGGTGGACTTTCCTATTCCACCCTTTCCATAAATGGCTATCTGTCTCATGTCTTTACCTCCTTTAAAGGTTTCTCACCCTCTATACATGCAATATTTGTGCCAACTGAAGGGAGAGTAAAGATAGACCTTGTGCTTCAAGGCTTTTGATGTTTTTATGAACTATTGGAGGATATGACAATTCCTTGTAAGAAAGATTACCTTTGTAAGGTTTCTGCCAATTGTTGATTACTCTTGACAATTCAATTTTGGGATTGTATATTAATTTCCAAATTACTTTTGGAGGTCTGTTATGAACCTTGAGGAGGTAAATCCTGGGCAGGAAGTGGTAATCCTTAGTCTCAATGGTAAAGAAGAAGTATTGGAGAAGGTAAGGGCTATGGGTCTTAGAAGGGGTAGAAGGGTTTCTCTTTTGCAAAAGGTTGGAAGAAACCTTCTCCTTAAGGTAGACAATTCAAGGATAGTTATAAGCAAAGACTTAGCAAAAGGCATAGAAGTTCAATGAAAAGTATAAGGGTAGCCCTTGCGGGCAATCCCAACGTAGGAAAAACAAGCATCCTTAACCACCTTGCAGGAACAAATCTCAAGGTAGGCAACTGGTCTGGAGTAACCGTTGAAAAGAGGGAAGGGAAGGTAAAGTTTTGGGACTATGAAATAAACCTTGTAGACCTTCCAGGTATATACACTCTTGAGCCTATATCAGAGGATGAATGGGTTGCATACAACTACATAAGGCAGGAAAAACCAGACTTGATACTCAATATCATAGAAACACCCAACATGGAAAGGGACTTACTCTTAACCATAGAACTTCTTGAGTATGAAATACCTCTCATTATAGTCCTAAACATGACAGACGAAGCTCGGAAATTGGGAATAGAGGTCAACGACCGCTGGCTTTCTGAACTGCTTGGTGTAAGAGTGCTCAGAACCAACGGAAGGACTGGTGAGGGCGTAAGGGCTTTACTTCCAAACATAGTGGAAGTTTTTAACCTTAGGGAAAAACCAAAACCCTTAAGATACAGTAATGAGTTGGAAGACATTCTTGAGAAGGTAAGAGAAAGGGAGAATGAGACTAAGGCGGAGCTTATAAGAAAACTCCTAAGTTCAGAAGAATTTAGGGAACTCAGAGAATCCATAAAAAGGATTATGGGGAAAGAGGCTCAAGATATCATTAAGGATGATAGGTATGCAAAAGCCCATGGTCTGTATAGTGAAGTGGCAGAAAGAAAGCCTTTAACTGCAAGAGATATAACAGATTCCATTGACAAGGTTTTATTGCACCCTGTTTTTGGCATACCCATCTTCTTTTTGTTAATGTTTTTACTCTTTAAGTTTTCCTTTGATTTCTCCGCTCCTTTTATGGACTGGGTGGATGGATTTGTAAATGGCTTTATCGCTCCTCTTATTTCCGCGGGCATATCCCTTCTCGGTGTTAGTGATTGGGTTCAAAAGCTCTTCTCAGAGGCAGTGGTAGGTGGTGTGGGCTTTGTTTTGACCTTTGTTCCTCTTATTGCGGTCATATACTTCCTGCTTGCTCTTATGGAGTTCTCGGGCTATCTCCCAAGGGTTGCCTTTCTTATGGACAGGTTTATGCATAAACTTGGTCTACATGGCAAAAGCCTTGTTCCTTTGCTTCTCGGCTTCGGATGTAATGTTCCTGCCATAGTTGCCACGAGGGCTTTGGAAACAAAAAGGGACAAATTTCTCGTCATGGCTATGATACCCTTTATGAGCTGTCCTGCGAGGCTTGTGATTTTCTCCTTTTTCGCAGTGCTCTTTTTCAAAAACCCTGCGGTCATTATATTTTCCCTCTATCTCTTAGGCATTTTCGTTGCATTTTTGACTGCTTTTCTTTTGAGAAAAACTCTATACGGAGGAGCTCTCTATCACTTCGTCATGGAACTGCCACCTTACAGGCTTCCCACGCTTAGGCTTCTTTTTAGAGTGGTATGGGTCTACGTTAAAGACTTTCTCTACAGGGCTGGAACGCTCATATTTGCAGCGTCGGTTTTCATATGGCTTTTGCTTAACCTACCACCGGGCGTCAAAAACCCTTCTGAAAGCATTGCAGGACAGATAGGGAAAGCCATATCTCCCATCTTTAAACCTCTGGGTCTTGAGGACTGGAGGATATCAACCTCCCTTATACCAGCCTTTCTTGCCAGAGAGATAGTGCTAAGCTCTATGGGAACCATATACACCGCAGAGGTAGAAAAGGAAGAAGAGCATTTTGTTTTTTCTGAGGCTTTAAAGGAGCAAGCTATTGGCTTTGTTAATGCCTTAAAGGAGGCTGTGGTAAATACCTTCAAGCCAGTGCCAACCGCCTTTGAAGTAGAAGAAGAAGGAAGCGATAGCCTAAGAAGTTTAATAGCACAAAGTATCTCACCAGCATCCGCTCTGGCTTTTATGGTATTTTTACTGCTATACACTTCCTGTCTGGGAACAGTGGCGGTAATGTGGAGGGAGGCGGGAAAAGGCTTTGCACTTGTTTTTCTCGCATATAGCCTACTCTTGGGCTGGCTCTTTGGCTTCTTTGCATATAGGATAGGAAGTGTGATATGGAATACTTAGCACTATTTTTGTTGGTGGTCTTCTTGTTTTACCTTTGGTGGAGGGGAAGGAAAGGTTCTTGCTGTGGATAAGCATTAAAATTTTATTAGTTTCTAATGCTAACTAAGGAAGATTCTTGAAGGAGCTTCTGTTTTGTTTGAAAGTTTATTAAGTTAAACCTAAATACATAAAGTTCTCCAAGGCAGGGACTATTGAACCTTTTTTAAACATTGGCTTTTGATGCATCTCAACTGCTTTATCCAATATACTTGCAGAAAAGGTAGAAATTTCAGTTATCTGGAGAATTTTTATAATATAAATCATGGTTATTGAGCTGTTGTCCTTCAATAATCTTAAGGCAAGGGCTAAAAATATTAGACAAAGTACTTCCATGATATAATCTCTCTGTGCCCTCAAAAGATATAACTCTCAAAGACATCTTTGAGGAAGTCCCCCATAGGCTCAGTAAAATCCTCTCTCCAGCCCCTATCAAAGAGCTATTGCCAACAGCCCTGCCATCCACTGAGCTAAGAGTGGACTTCTTGGCAAGACTTGAGGATGAAAGCATCCTACATATGGAGTTCCAATCCTTTAACGATACAAACATGCCTTGGAGAATGCTCCGCTACTATACCGCCATAGCAGAAAAATACAAAACACACAACATAAAACAGCTCGTGGTGTATGTGGGAAATGAAAAGCTCAGGATGAAGTCCTCTCTCAAGATTAAGAACTTAGTCTTTAAGTATGAAATACTTGACATAAGGCAGATAGACTGCAAGGTGCTTTTGGAAAGCCCAGACCCTATGGATAGGCTTCTGGCATGTTTGTGTAAGGTAGAGGATGAGGTATATCTGATAGAGAAACTCATAAAGACAATGGAAAGCATGAACGAAGAAGAAAGAAAAGACTATCTTTTGAAAGCCTTGACACTGACAGAGCTAAGACCTAACTTAAGGATAAGGTTAACAGAGGAGGTAAAGCCTATGCCTATAGTGGTTAGACCTGAGGATATAAAACTGCCAAAGAGAAAGTTGAGAAAGGACATCTTATACAGGCTTGGGCTTGAAGAGGGTAAGCAGATTGGGCTTGAGGAGGGTAAACAGATTGGACTTGAGGAGGGTAAACAGATTGGGCTTGAAAAGGGTAAGCAGATTGGGCTTGAAAAGGGTAAACAGATTGGACTTGAAGAGGGTAAACAGATTGGGCTTGAAAAGGGTAGAAAGGAGGGTGAAGTTATTGGTATTGAAAAGGGTCTTTTAAAGTCCGCACAAGAGATGGTTATAGCCATAATTGAGGGTAAACTTGGCTATGTGCCTGAGGAGATAGCAAATAGGATAAGGGAAATAAAAGATGTGGAGTTTCTGAGGTCTTTAGCCAAGAAGTTGGTTTCTGCTTCTGAGGATTTTATGCAGGTTTTGGCTACTGAACTGAAAATTTCATAGTATGTGCACGGTTCACAAGGGAGCTTATAGTCCCCTTGCCTGCGAAACCTCGTCCTGTGGAATATTTTTTATGGGATGAGGAACTATATAACTTTAAATTGGGTTATAATATATAAAGTCAAAGGCGGCGTAGCTCAGCTGGTTAGAGCGGAGATCTCATAAGTCTCAGGTCGGAGGTTCGAGTCCTCCCGCCGCCATTATTCTGAAGATACCTTTTTCTGTAGGTTATACATCCTTATTATCTCCTCTACCGTGTTAGCATCCTCTGGATTTTTGTCCTCTCTTATAAAGCTAACCGCCCTTGGAAAACGCAAGGCATAGCCTGGCTCTTCAAAGGTTTTGCCTGCAGTGTGCAAAGGAGACCTTGTTATCTCATCCGCATTAACTGTTATCACATACCTTGGCTCTACCCAAACATCTACCTCAATAAGGCTGTCCACCCTTGGATGTTTATGACTGAGCCTTATGGCGTCCAACATCTCCTTTAGCCTGACCCATTCATCTTCTGTAAAGCCTGAACCTACCTTACTTACCGTCTTAAAGGTATCCGTAGAAGGCTCATAAACCGCCACAAGGAGACCGCCTATACCCAGTTTTGCCCTTGCACCCCTTCCGTAGTAATAGCCCACTATTACCACGTCCACTGTATCTGCAAGGCTTCCCTTGTAGCTTCTCTTTAGCTTTATCCAGTTAAAGTTCCTTGAGCCTGCAGTGTAGGGTGCATCAAGCCTTTTTGCCATTATACCCTCAAGCCCTCTGGTTATGGTATCTTCAAAAAAGGCTTCTATGTCCTTTGCCTCCTGTGTTATAAACATCTCTGAGGGTCTAAGGGTGTTTGTTTGAGAGAGAAGCTCCTCAAGGGTTCTCCTTCTTTCTATGTAAGGCTTTACCGTGTAGTCCTCTTCTTCAAGATAAAGCAGGTCAAAGACAAAGAGCTTAAGTGGGTATTCCCTTGCATATTCCTCTACGCTGTATTTTCTCTTTCTCTGTATGGTTATCTGAAAGGGATAAAACTCACCAGTTTCTTCGTTTACCGCCAAGGCTTCACCTTCAATTATCACCCTTTGGACCTTTATATCCTCCATGACCGCCTTTACCACATCGGGAAACATCTCTGTCATCCTTTCAAGGTTTCTTGAGTATATCTCCACCTTATCGCCATCTTTGTGAACCTGTAGCCTAAAGCCGTCATATTTTGCCTCCACACTACATCTACCAAGCCTTTGAACTATCTCCTGTGCACTAGACACCCTTTCTGCCAAAGCCATCCTTACGGGATAGCCTACTTGAATCTTGAACTCTTTCATAGCTTCAAGCCCGCCCTCTTTGAGCCTCTTGGCGACCAGTCCCAAGTCAGAGCAAAGGTTGTAAGCCCTCTCTATGTATGGCCTTAGTTCTTTTATACCTCCAGTCAAGGCATCTATTATGGTTGCATCACCTACCCCAAGCCTTAGCCTCCCTATAATTATCCTTACCGCATACTTGGCTTCAAAACCTGAAAGACCCTTTAAAAGGCTTATAAGCCTCATAACCTTGTCTAAGGTCCCCCTTGTGCGTGCAATATCAAAAAGCTCCTCATAAACCCTTACAAGGCTTAGGTTTCTTCCTTGCCACTTTATTAGTTCCTCTGCTGTGTCTCCAAGGTCTCCCTTCTGTTTGTATAGAGCCTGCACCTGACTGAGCCTAACACCACAGGCTTTGGAAAGGGCTTCCATGAGGAGCTTTTCTGAAACCCCAAACTCTATCCCTCTAAAGGCTGGCAAAAGTTCACCGAGCGTTAGATAAACCACCTTGTCCACTTCCTCTGTGCTTGCCTTCTCTAAAAGGTTTCTAAGGATTTCCGCCATCTCAAGCCTGCTGGTGGTTTGCTCAAGCTGGTGAAAGTATTCAGAAAATTCTCTAAAGGTCATGTTATGGTATTATAACTAACGCGATTGTTCACTGGTTAAAAAGTTCAGAGTTTCTTGAGTTTTGGTGCTGGTATAGGTTTGCTTTTATAGTTCAAGGTTTTAAAGGCTTGCAATAGAAGGCACATAGCTTTATAACCTATAGATGGTCATGAGAGACTTTGTCCATTTGCATCTTCATACACAGTATTCTCTTTTGGATGGTGCTATAAAGATAAAGGACTTGGCAAAGAGGGCAAAGGAACTGGGATATAAGGCGATTGCCATAACAGACCATGGAAACCTCTTTGGCATTTTGGACTTTTACAAAAGCATGAAGTCTGTGGGTATAAAGCCTTTGATAGGTATGGAAGCTTACTTTACCACCGGCTCTCGCTTTGACAGAAAGGGTAAGGGTTCAGAGGATAACATCACAGACCGCTACAACCACCACCTTATACTTATCGCAAAGGATGACAAGGGTCTTAAAAACCTTATGAAACTCTCCACCCTCTCTTATAAGGAAGGCTTTTATTACAAGCCAAGAATAGACTACGAGCTTCTCAGTCAGCATAACGAAGGGCTAATAGCCATAACCGCATGTCTGAAGGGAGTTCCCACATACTACGCAAGCATTGGCGAAAGAGAAAAAGCTCAGGAGTGGGTCAAAAAGTTCCTTGACCTCTTTGGCGAGGACCTATACCTTGAGCTTCAATCTAACTCTTTGCCAGAGCAGGAAACTGCCAACAGAACCCTAATAGAAATAGCTAAAAGACTTGGAGTAAAGCTAATTGCCACTAATGACTCACACTACCTTATGCCAGAAGACAGGCTTGCCCATCAGGTGCTCATGGCGATACAGATGAAAAAGACCCTTACAGAGATTCAACAGGGTAATGGTTTTAAATGTGCCAACGATGGGCTTCATTTTGCCAGTCCTGAAGAGGTTTGGGAAAAGTTTCGTGGAAAGTTTGAAGGGTGGGAGACCGCACTTTTAAACACCCTTGAGGTGGCAGAAAAGACCGCAGATAGCTTTCAACTTTTGGAAGGTGGTTCATATCTTATGCCACATTTCCCCACAGAGGGAGTGCCTCTTGGAGATTTTTTCAAAGAGCTTGCCATAAAGGGTCTAAGACAGAGGATTTTACAAGGTCTGGCAAAGGATAGTAAAGAATACTGGGATAGGCTTGAGTTTGAGCTTAATGTGGTCTCTCGTATGGGCTTTGAAGGATATTTCCTTATAGTCCAGGACTTTATAAACTGGGCAAAGTCTCAAGGTGTCCCTGTGGGCCCGGGTAGAGGTTCTGCGGCAGGTTCTCTCCTTGCCTTTGCCTTAGGTATAACGGACGTAGACCCCATAAGGCATGGGCTTCTGTTTGAGAGGTTTCTAAACCCCGAGAGGGTCTCTATGCCAGATATTGACGTGGACTTTTGCATGGAAAACAGGGACAGGGTTATAGAGTATGTGAAAAACAAGTATGGCTCTGAAAACGTGGCACAGATAATCACCTACAACGTAATGAAGGCAAAGCAAACCCTTAGGGACACAGCTCGCGCCCTTGGAATACCCTATCAGACCGCAGACACCTTAGCCAAACTTATACCACAGGGTGATGTGCAAGGCACATGGCTCTCTTTGGAGGAGATGTTTTTAACTCCCATAGAGGAGCTTTTGAACAAATATGGAAGGCACAGAACAGATATAGAGGAAAACGCAGGAAAATTTAGAAAGCTCTGCGAAGAAAACCCAGAGCTAAAAAGCCTTGTGGAGATAGCCCTTAGGCTTGAGGGTCTTACAAGGCATACCTCTTTGCATGCAGCGGGTGTGGTGATAGCACCCAAGTCCCTTGAGGAGCTCCTACCCCTTTACTATGACAAAGAGGGTGCTATTGCAACCCAGTTTGATATGGCAAAGTTGGAAGAGATAGGTCTTATAAAGATGGACTTTTTGGGTCTTAAGACCCTCACAGAACTTCAAAGGGTAAGGGAGCTCATCAAAGAAAGGCACGGTGTGGATATAAACTACCTAAGCCTACCCCTTGATGACCCAGCGGTCTTTGAGCTTCTGAGAGAAGGCAACACAACTGGAGTCTTTCAGTTAGAAAGCAGTGGCATGAAGAACCTACTCAAAAGGCTCGTACCAGACAGCTTTGATGACATAGTGGCGGTGCTTGCCCTTTATAGACCCGGACCTCTAAAAAGCGGTCTTGTAGACAGTTATATAAATAGAAAGCATGGGAAAGAAGCAATAGAGTATCCCTTCCCCGAGCTTGAACCAGTCCTAAAAGAAACCTATGGTGTGTGGGTATATCAAGAGCAGATAATGAAGGCATCGCAGATACTTGCAGGGTTTACACCGGGCGAAGCGGATACACTAAGAAAAGCCATAGGTAAGAAAAAGGCAGACCTAATGGCTCAGATGAAGGAAAAGTTCATAAAGGGTGCGGTGGGAAGGG
>JAXSOH010000009.1:0-29889 GCA_037925805.1 Aquificaceae bacterium | reverse complement strand
CAGTGCAAAGTAATAGGCAAGGGCAACAGACAATAGAGAGCCAGAAGCTCTTTTTTCATACACGGGGAGAAGTTTGTCAAAAATTAGCCCCGCATATGAAGGAAGATAGTCCTTTACATACTCATAAACCCTTGAAGGCTCAAGAAAAGGCAAATACATGGATACAAAACCAAGAAGCATTATCACAGAACCTACGACGGTGAGAAACTGATAGGTGAGGGACGCACTATGATATCCGAGGTTTTCTCCAAAGGCGTCAAAGAAAGAAATCAGAAGGGCTCTAATATACTTCCGCATCTCTTATGGTATATTCCAAAATGCCATCTAAGGGGCTTTTGAAGGTGTATGTGTCTCCAGATACGCTTAATATGTAATTGGGGCTTATGGGAACTTTGCCCTTTCCTCCCGGCAAGTCCACTGCGTAGGTGGGTATACCCATTCCAGAAATCCTACCTCTAAGATACTCCATTATCTCAAGACCCTTCTCAAGGCTTGTCCTAAAGTGCAAAGCACCTTTGACTGGGTCGCAGTGGAAAAGATAAACGGGTCTTACCTTTATCCTAAGAAGACCTCTCATAAGCTCTAACATTACCTGTGGGTCATCGTTTATACCCTTTAGCAGGACAGTTTGGTTGTTGACTGGCACTCCATGCCTAAGAAGCCTTTCCACAGCCTCTGCGGACTCTTGGGTTATCTCTTTGGGATGATTAAAGTGGGTATTTATCCATATGGGCGAGTATTTTTCAAGGATGTGCAAAAGCTCCTCATCAAAGAACCTTTGAGGTGCAAGAACGGGAAGCCTCGTGCCAATCCTGATAATTTCCACGTGTGGAATTTTCCGTAGGTTAGAAAGCACATACTCTAACTTTTCATTACTTACAGAAAGTGGCTCTCCACCAGATATTAGCACATCCCTTATTTCTTCGTGCCTTCTTACATACTCTAAAAACCTGTCTATCTCTTCCCTTGTCCTTGCCCGCTCTCCCTCTTGGAAAATCCTTTTCCTCATACAGTGCCTGCAGTAAACCGCACAAAAGGTAGTCAAGGTAAAAAGCAGTCTATCGGGATACCTATGAGTAAGACCTGGAATGTGTCCTTCCTCTCTAAAGGGGTCTGGCTCTCCCATAGACTGAACTCTTTCGTCCACTTCCACCGCTCTTGGAATAGCCTGAAGCCTGATGGGGTCTTGTGGGTCTTCTGGGTCCATAAGAGAAAGGTAATAGGGCGTTATAGCCATAGGATACAAGCCTATGGTTTGGTCTATGCCTCTTTCTTCCTCTGGCGTAAGCCTTATATACCTTTTTAGCTCCTCTTTAGTTTTTATCCTGTTTTGTATCTGCCAATGATAGCTCCGCCAAAGCTCCTGTGGAACATCTGTGAAAAACTTTCTCATAACTGGTATATATGTTATACTAATCTCTACCTGCAGTTCTGGCTTAAAAACCCAGTGGCATTCTCTGACGTTATGTTTTGTTAGCTTTTCAATTTTGCCAGCTTTTAATGTGTTGCTAATCCACCGTGTGGAGTTGAAACCAGTGTGAAGCAGTCCTCTTTCCCCCTCATGTCCCTAGTTGCTAATCCACCGTGTGGAGTTGAAACAACTCATGGCACTCCTCCTTACAACGCACCTCTGAAATGTTGCTAATCCACCGTGTGGAGTTGAAACCCAGCATTGAAAATATGGAGCTTAGGCTATAATTTATTAGCCATGTTCCAGTTTACAGAAGAACAGATAAAGAGGTATGCAAGGCATATTATCCTGCCAGAGGTTGGTGGCAAGGGGCAGGAAAAACTTCTCAAGTCAAAGGTGCTTGTTGTAGGTGCTGGTGGGCTTGGGTCTCCTGCCATATACTACCTTGCTGCTGCTGGTGTAGGCACGATTGGCATAGTGGACTTTGACGTGGTGGACTATTCTAACCTTCAAAGGCAGATACTCCACAACACAGAAAGAGTAGGCGTCCCTAAGGTAGAGTCCGCACGCATGACAGTGGAAAAGCTAAACCCAGACGTGAAGGTCATAACCTACAACACTATGATAAATAAGTCTAACATTATGGATATCATAAAGGACTATGATGTGGTGCTTGATGGGACTGATAACTTCCCTACGAGGTTTCTCATTAACGATGCTTGCTATTTTCTTAGAAAGCCTCTTGTTTCTGCAGCAATGCTTAGGTTTGAGGGACAGATATCTGTTTTTGACTATAGAGATAAGGAAAACTCGCCTTGTTATAGATGTTTGTATCCAGAACCACCACCACCGGGGCTTGTGCCTTCTTGCCAAGAGGCAGGTATATTAGGGTCTATAGGTGGCATAATGGGTTGTATTCAGGCAACAGAAGCCGTAAAGGTTTTGCCGGGTATAGGCGAGCCTCTTGTGGGTAAACTTCTCATAATGGATGCCTTGTCTATGGACTTCAGAAAGGTAAAGCTCCGCAAAGACCCACATTGCCCTCTCTGTGGCAAAGAGCCAAAGATAAAGGAACTAATAGAATACGAGCAGGTCTGCGAAGCGAGGTTTTAGTCAGAAAATAATATATGTGATGGAAAGGCGGGGTTTTCCAGTAATCTTGGTTATGTGTTTGAGAGTGCTTTCAAAGTGTGTCTCTTGGAAAAGATCTCTTTCCAAGTCCTTCACTACCTGTGGATACTCTGCTTGGCATTCCCTCTTATACCTCTCAAAGTTCTCCTTCGCTTGCAGTTGCGTGGTTAAAACTCAGATAGTCTTGATTTGACCTGAAGGTGTATTGATGGTTTTTTCCGTATGTTTAACTATTTTGTGGTATCTGCTTTTTTTCGGATTTTTCAAAAAATCACAGCTTGTAAGATCTAAACCTTTCTACCACTATAAAAAGCACAAGGTATAAGGGTAGCATAGCATCCCAGAAAAAGGTAAAGACTGTCCCCACAAGGTGAGAACCAAGAGCAAGTAAAAGAGGCATAAGAAGGTAGTCCACACTGTCTTTTATCCTAAAGCCTAACAGAAACTTAAAGTATGCATAATAGACCCAAAGAACCGCAAAAAGACCCAGAAAACCCTTCTCAATAAACTCTGAAAGTAAAAATATGGACTCGTAGACCCCACCCACAGGACTTTTGGGCTCAAGATAGTAGCCTGAGTTTATACCATGACCTATAGCAAGGGCAAGATAGTTTCTTTCTTGTATGTCTTTTCCTACTACCTGCACACCTGCCTTTGCTATCTCCCAACGGTAGCTGGATATGTGGTTTAGTGTCTCGTCATTTATGGGCTTTTGCCCCAGCACAATTTCATACATGGTCTTATACCTTATATCCTTTTGCACAAGAATGGCAGTGCTTACCGCAAAGCCAACAGAAAGAGTAAGCAAAATACCCCAAAAGGCTTTTTTAGAAACCTTCTGTCCCACAAGAAGGGCAAAAACCAAGAGGGCAAAGGCAAGTCCCAGCATGGTAGACCTTCTCATGGTAAAAAAGACCATACCCACAAAGAGTAGAAAGGGCAAAAGGTAATAGACTCTTTTGGAATAAAAGAGAAGGGAAAGGCTTGCAACCGCAAAGATGCTGTAGAAGGCTCCTACCTCAAACCATCCACCCCAAAACATGGCAGGCTGACCTGTCTGACTGTATCTGTAAAACACCAAAGGCAAGAGAGCCAGACCAGAAAGCACCAAAAAGAGATTAAACCTATATAGACTTCTTTCGTCCACCCTAAGCAGGCCACCATAGCAGTAAGAGAGCAAAAACACGCCCCTTTCTATAGCCTTGCCTATCTGAGAAGGATGAAAAAGAGTAGTAGAGACCAAAACTACAAAAGCGTGCAAAGCAAGAGGCAAAAACAGCTTTCCCTTACATCGGAAGCCTTTAAAGCCTTTGTATACGAGGTATATAAGTATGAAAACCACAAAAGCCTCAAAGAGGCTTATAGAAAGCAATCCCAAAGCAAAAAGGACTATAAGCATGGCAAAGCCTTATAATTATAAAGGAGGCGAGGTGCCGGAGTGGTCGAACGGGGCGGTCTCGAAAATCGCTGTGGGTTTAGAGCCCACCGGGGGTTCGAATCCCTCCCTCGCCGTAGGAGAAGAGAATGAGCTATATTGTAAGAGAGCTAAAGCCTACCTTTGAGAAATTAACAGAGCCATTGGTATTACTGCTTCAGAGGATAGGTGCTACACCAAATCTTATAACCTTTTTTGGTCTACTGCTTGTAGCTCTTGGTTCTACTGCCCTTTATTTAGGCTATACACTTTTAAGCTTTATTCTGCTACTCTTGGGTGCTCTCTCTGATGCCTTAGATGGTGCTCTTGCAAGAAGGTTAGGAAGGAGTTCAAGCTTTGGTGCCTTTCTTGACTCTCTGCTTGACAGGGTTTCTGACGCCCTTCCCTTTATAGCTATAGCACTTGCCTCTGAGGATAAGATTGTGTCGGTGATTTCCCTCCTTGCCATGCTTTTTTCCTTCACTGTTAGCTATGCAAGGGCAAGGGCAGAAGGTCTTGGCTATGAGCTAAAGGTAGGACTTTTTGAAAGACCAGAAAGGTGGGTAGTGCTCTTAACGGGAATAGCCCTTGACCTTATATTTCCTGCGGTCTTTTTGATAGCCTTGGGTTCTTTGGCTACCACTTTACAAAGGGTATATATTTTTAGAAAACTCACAAGGAGGTGAGATATGCTTCCAAAGGAGCTCGTTGACCTTATGAGGAATCTTGGAGTTTTTCCCACGGTGCTTGCCACCTCTGACAAGGAAGGCAATACACATATGACCTTTATAACATGGATGTATCCTGTGGACGAGAGAACTATTAGAATTGCACTGAGCTCTAACGCAAAAAGTGCCAAGAATATGCTCCAGACAGGACAGGCATGCTTGATGCTTATAGCACAGGATAAAGCTCTCGCCTGCTATGGAGATGCCAGCCTTCTCCTTGAAAGGATAGAAGAGGTGAAGTTTCCCGTTTCTGTGTTTGAGGTTAAGATACAAAGTGTGGAGAATAACCTCTTCCCCGGTGGGACAATAACTGGAACTATACCCTTTATGCATACGGGAGACCTACAAAAGGCCGGAGAGCTTGACCAAATTGTGCTTGATGCTCTGAGGTCTGCATGAACCCCCTCCTTTCTGTAGAGGAACTCAATCTTACAATAGGAGACAGACAGATTCTCAAAGATATTAGCTTTGAGATTTATGAGGGCGAGGTCTTTACCATATTGGGTGGTAGTGGAAGTGGAAAAACTACCATAACCAAGTGTATTGTAGCTCTTCTGAAGGCAACAAGCGGAAAGATAGAGGTTTTTGGCAAGGATATATCCTCTCTTAGTCAGATAGAACTTGACGACCTCAGAAAAAGAATAGGCTACGTCTTTCAAGGGGGGGCACTCTTTGACAGTCTTACTGTCTGGGAGAACGTATCCTTTTACTACTTAGAACATGGAAAACATAGAAAAGAGGAGCTGAGATCCCTCGCTCTCAAACACATTAAAATGGTTGGGCTTTCAGAAGAACACCTTGACCTCTACCCTTCTGAACTTTCAGGAGGTATGAAAAAAAGGGTTGGAATAGCAAGAGCTATAGCCATGGAGCCAGAGTTAATAATATACGACGAACCTACTTCAGGACTTGACCCTATTACAAGCAGGCTAATAGATGAGCTTATAGTTAGTCTTAGAGAGAAAACTGGGTCAACCGCCATTGTAGTGTCTCATGACCTTGTGTCCGCTTTTTCCATCTCAGACAGAATAATGATAATAAAAGATGGTCAAGTTGTCCAAATAGGCACAAGGGAAGAAATATTAAACTCCAACATACCCTTTGTGAAAGAGTTCATCAAAAAGGGTTTGGGCTACCTTTCAGAAGTTAAGATTTAACTTTTCTCTTACCACCCTACCCATAATACCGTTTATAAACTTTGCAGATCTTTTGCCTGCGTATTTTTGTGCAAGTTTTACATAGTCAGATATGGTGAGCTTGGTGTTTTTCACACCCACATACAGAAACTCTGCAAGGGCTATTCTAAGTATGTTCCTTTCTATGTAGCCAACCCTGTCTATGTCCCACTTCTCTGAAAGCTCCCCTATAAGTTTGTCAATATGAGTAGAGTTATCCATATATGTCCTTACAAGTTTTCTGATGTATCTCCTTTGGTCTTGTAGGTTTATACGGTTTGCAGATATGTATTCTTCTACCAGCACCTCCAATGGCTCCCCCTTCATGTCCCACTGGTAGAGAACCAAAAAGGCATCTTTTCTTGCCTTAGGCTTGTATATCATTCAAAGGTTCTCAAAAGGTTTACCATTTCTATAAGAGAGATTGCAGATTCCCAACCCTTGTTGCCTTGCTTTGTTCCAGCTCTCTCTACCGCTTGCTCCAAAGTATCTGCGGTTATAACGCCAAAGCTAACAGGCTTACCCGTCTCAAGGCTTACCATGGCAAGACCCTTAGCTACCTCGTTGGCTATGTATTCAAAATGAGGCGTATGTCCCCTTATGAGAACACCAAGAGCAACCACTCCGTCTACCTTCTTCTTGTTTATGAGCTCCTTTACCGCAATAGGAAGTTCCCAAGAACCAGGAACCCTCACAAGATGTATGCTCTTTTCATCGCCTCCATGTCTGAGAATGCAGTCTATAGCCCCTTCAATGAGTCTATCCACAAGAAGATGGTTAAACCTGCTCGCAACTATGCCAAAACTAAAACCATCCGCCCTTAAAAGTCCCTCATATTTGTGCATCGCCTAACCTCCAATTGTCTATAAGCCTTGTGCTACCCACCCACACCGCAAGAAGTATTCTATCACCCACCTTTACCTCATCAACAGGGTTCAGCTCTTGGTCAGTTATTTCAACGTAGTCTATACCTTTCACGTATGGGTGCTTTAGTATAAAATCTTTTATAGCTTCCTTTAAAATACCAGAATTGATATCGCCACCTTTAAAAAGCCTCTCCGCCAAAAGAAAAGACTTATATAGGGAAAGGGCAGATTCTCTTTCCTCGGCTGATAGGTATGCGTTCCTTGAGCTAAGGGCAAGTCCATCAGGGTCTCTAACCGTTGGAACAGGCACTATCTCTACTGGCAAACTCAAATCCCTTACAAGCCTCTGAACCACTTTGAGTTGCTGATAGTCTTTTTCTCCAAAGTATGCCCTATCCGGCTGGACTATGTTAAAGAGCTTGAGAACCACAGTGCATACGCCATTAAAGTGTCCTGGTCTGTATTTACCCTCCAATATGTTCGTTAAGCCTCTAATCTCAATGTTTATCAGAGGCTTTTCGGGATACATGTCTTCATCAGAGGGGACAAAAACCACATCTACACCCTCTTCTTCGCATATACTCATATCTCTTTCTACATCCCTGGGGTATCTTTCGTAGTCTTCTCCTTCCCCAAACTGGAGGGGGTTCACATATATGCTTACCACCGTTATATCGTTCTGTATTTTTGATTCCCTTATAAGCATTCTATGTCCATCGTGAAGATATCCCATGGTGGGGACAAAGCCTATGCTCTGCTTATTGTCGCACCTCACAGACTTCAAATAGTTCCTTATTTCCCTTGGCTTCCTAAAAAGTGTAGGCATGGCACACAGTTTATAGGACTATAATTATAGCACATGTCTGCAAAAGGCAATTTTCTTATTCTTAAAAGGTTCAGAGCAGGTGACGAAGACCTAATACTAAAAGCTTACGGAACATGCGGACTCACAAAGGTTTTTGTGCCAAGCGGTCTTAGAGTAGAAAAGGGACTTTTAGGATACACAGAACCCTTCAACCTTATAAGTGTAGTATACAAGCAGTTGGGAAATATCATAATACTTCAAGACCTTCTTAGGGTAGAGTTCTTATCCTATCTTACCCTTGAAAGCTACAAAAGGTATATGTGGATGAGCTCTCTTGCAATTTTTGTAGAAAGATGGTTTCTGCAGTATGACCCTGAACTCTTTAATATGCTTCTCTTTTACCTAAGCCTAAACCCAGAAAACCATGAACCCTTTATACTAAAGTTCAAGATAGATTTTCTGAAGCGTCTTGGACTCTACAGGGAAGATATATTTGAGGAAAGGCTCAGAGGTTTTGTGAAAAGGCTAACGGAAGAACAATACATAAAAAACCTTGAAAGGTTAAGGGTAAGTAAAGGGCTCCTTATAAAACTTGACGAAGCTATAGAAGTTCATCTTTCTTCTTCTCTGTAAAGCTCTAATATCCTCTGAATTATCTTAGAGGTAGATATATCAAACTCAAACTTTACTCTTTCCACCTTCCCATTGTAAGATAGCACAAAGTCACCACCAACTATGTCCTTCATATCCCAGTCCGCACCTTTTACAAGCACGTGTGGTTTTATGGCTTTTATAAGCTCCAAAGGTGTATCCTCTTCGAACACCACCACATAATCCACTGGCTTGAGGCTATCAAGCAGATAAGCTCTCATGTGCTGGGGTATTATAGGTCTTTTTGAACCCTTTATTCTCCTTACGGAGTCGTCAGAGTTTAGACCCACCACCAATATATCACCAAAGCTTTTTGCCTTTGCAAGGTAATGGGCATGTCCTGCATGAAGCAAATCAAAGCATCCGTTAGTGAAAACTATTCTCTTTTTCTTTCTAAGAGGCTCAAGAACTTTTAAAAGCTCCTCAAGACTAAGAACCATATCTCCTAAGCATTATAGCGGTAGAATAAATCCTTTCGTATTCTCTTGCACTTTTCTCCCAAGAAAAATCCCTCTTCATACATCTTTTTATTATCTCCTGCCACTCCCTTGAGTTTCCACATGTATGCATGTCATAGTAGACCCTTGCCTTTAAAAGGGCATGCATAAGTTCTTTGCTGGAAAACTCCTCAAAGGCAAAGCCATTTCCCTCGTGGGGTTTATCCACGAAATCCGCCACGGTGTCTTTCAAGCCTCCAGTTGACCTCACTATAGGCACAGTGCCATACCTCATGGCTATCATCTGTGATATACCACAAGGCTCAAAGAGAGAGGGCATAAGAAACATGTCCGCACCTGCAAATATTTTGTGAGCCAGCTCCTCGTTGTATTCTATCCTTACCCTTACGCTCTCTGGATATCTTTTCACAAAGTCTATAAGCATATCCTGATACTTCTCTTCACCAGAGCCCAAAAAGACAAAGTCAAAGCCTTCTCTAACCGCTTCGCAAACGATACCTTGAACAAGGTCAAGACCCTTTTGTGCGGTAAGCCTTGAAACCATTCCTACAAGTGGTCTATCATTAGGAGTTTTAAGCCCAAAGGTTTCTTTGAGATGCTTTTTATTGTTTGCTTTACCCTTATGGAAGGTTTTCAGACTATAGTGGTGTTTTATCAACCTATCGGTTTCTGGGTTCCAAACATCGTAGTCTATGCCGTTTAGGATACCAAAAAAGTATTTTTTCTCCCTTATTAGACCTTCAAGCCCGTAGGCATATTGTCTTAGCTCCTCCGCATAGGATGGACTAACGGTAGTTAGAACATCGCAAAAGGCTATGCCAGCTTTGAGAAAGTTTATCCTGCCGTAGAACTCAATACCTGTAAAAGGATGATAAACATCCCAAGGCAGGTTCAAAAGGGGTAAGAAGTGTGGGTCATATAGTCCTTGATGTATGGCGTTGTGTATGGTGAATATGGTGGGGACAGTGTCCAACTCTGGGTAGAGCACTCTCTTATAGAGGGGTAAAAGCCCCGTGTGCCAGTCGTGCACGTGTATGGCATCGGGTTTGATCTGGAGGCTATTTATGACCTCAAGGCTTGCCAAAGACAAAAAGCCAAACCTAAGAGGGTTGTCCTCATATTCCCCTTTGGGGGTTGCGTATATATATTCCCTGTCGTAGTATTGTGGAAATTCAAGAAAGTAGTACCTAACGTGGTCTCTTATACTTTCAAAAACAGAAAACTCTTGCCACTCATTACAGAAAAACACCTTACCCCTGTATACAACCCTTATATCTGCCCTTATTTTTGAATATTTAGGCATTATCACATATAGCGTATGCCCAAGCTTTATCAATGCTTTAGCAAGGGAATGGATTACATCTCCAAGACCCCCCGCCTTTACAAAAGCAGAACTTTCTGAGGCAACGAATACTATCTTCATAGCTCCCCTTCAAACTAAAATTATATACTACTATGGATCGGCTTTTGTTAAGATTTCTTGAAGAAGATATTGGGCGCGGAGACATAACAACCGAGGGTATATTTAGGAAAGAGAGAGCAAGGGGAGTCATAAGGGCAAAGGAAGGTGGAGTCCTTGCAGGGGTAGAGTTCGCCCTTAGGGTATTCCATCTCTTAGGAGAGGTAGAGCCTGTATATGTTATGAGGGATGGGGAAGAGTTTTCCAAGGGTGATGAGGTCTTAGTAATAGAGGGTCCTGCCAACGTGCTCTTAATGGGTGAGAGGTTAGCTCTTAACCTTCTCCAAAGGCTCAGCGGGGTGGCAGCATTAACACGAGAGTTTGTAAAAATCCTTGAAGGAACTGGAGTAAGTATTCTTGACACAAGAAAGACTACGCCTGGCATGAGATACTTTGAAAAATACGCTGTAAGGGTAGGAGGTGGTCTTAACCACAGGTATGCCCTCTACGACATGGTCTTAATAAAGGACAATCATAAAGTCATAGCGGGTAGTATAACAGAGGCGGTCAGAAGGGTTAGGGAAAAGATAAGCCCAGTTTACAAAATTGAGGTGGAGGTGGAAAACCTTCAAGAGCTTGAAGAAGCCCTGAAATGTAATGTTGATATAATCATGCTTGACAACTTTAGTCCTGAGGAGGTAAAAGAGGCAGTGAAAATGGTCAAAAGCAGAGCCATGTTAGAAGTATCAGGCAATATAAACCTTCAAACCATAAGAGACTATGCTATAGAGGGTGTTGACTTTATATCAAGCGGTGCGATAACTCACTCTGCCAGATGGCTTGACTTGAGTATGAGGCTTTTTAGAATATAATTAATGATTTAAGGAGGTTAAGATGTTTCAAGTGCCAGAGGTTGGACCACAAGAAGCAAAGGAAATGCTTCAAAAGGATAATGTTATTCTTCTTGATGTTAGAACACCGCCAGAGCACCTCCAACTTAGAATCCCCAACTCCATGCTCATACCCCTTGATGAGCTTAGATACGCCTTCAAGGACCTTCCCAAAGATAAAACCTACGTAGTTTACTGCAGAAGTGGTGAAAGAAGTGCCTTTGCGGTATATTTCCTTAGGCACATGGGCTATGAAGCCTACAACCTCTCAGGTGGTATAATTGTCTGGCCCTATGAGAAGGAGTCTGGACCTCCTAAATGAAAAGGCTAATACCCTTTTTTTTCCTTTTAGCAAGCTGTGGTATCAAGGCAAACCCAGAGGTGCTAAAGGTCCCAGAGATTGAGGTTAGAAGGATAGGACAAAAGGTTTATGTAAAAAGCCTTTCTGGAGAGGTTCGTATAGATGGCTTTGAAAGGCAAGGCGATTACTGGGTGAGAGAGGAAGAAAGACCCTTCTGCTTTGTAGTAGAAAGGATTGGGGAAGGTTCAAAGAAGCTTTGCGTAGTTGGTGCTCTTGAAGAAAAGCCCTCTTTGAAAATATCAGAAGGCGAAGCACATATAGAGGTTTACGCTTCTAACTTTGAAGCCTACAGGCTATATAACCTCATAGACAGCTCCCTATCTCTTGAAAACGCCAAAATCTATAGAGAATCCATCCAGTTAGAAAGAGACTACTGGGAGAGGTGTTATGCTATTACGGGTATTAAGGAAAGTGTAGAAAGCCAACCTGTGGAATTTTGTGTAAAGCCAAAACCCCCACCCACCGTGCCTGAAGTTGACGGACTTGAGGTAAGGGAGGGGAAGCAAGCTCTATACCTTGTATGGTCTTATGGGCAGGACTACAGAGAATTTGTCATATACAGAGATGGGAAAGAAATAGGAAGGACTTCAGGCTTTGCCTTTGAAACAGAACTTCCAAAGGGAAAAACAACCTTTACGGTAAGGGCAGTCAGTCCTCTGGGTTTTGAAAGCAAGGGAAGGTCTGTAGATTATAGCCCGTAGTATGCGGCGATTGCAGCGGATATGGCAAGTGCAAGGCTTTCTGGGTCTTCTTCACCTTCTATCTCAAAATCGTATGTAGGTAGTTTCTCTTCCAAAAACCTTATACCAAAATTGCCAGATATAAAGTCTGGGTCTCTTATTATCTCCCTATGAAGAGGTATGTTGGTGGGGACTCCTCTCACAATAAACTCATCTATAGCCCTTCTTGCCCTTGCCAACACCCTGTCCCATGTAAGAGCCCAAACGCTCATCTTGGCTATCATGGAATCATAGTAAGGTGGTATTACATAGTCCTTGTAGACACCTGAGTCCATCCTTATCCCGGGGCCACCCGGTGAGTAATAGGCGGTTAGCCTTCCTGGTGCAGGTGCAAACCCTCTTCTTGGGTCTTCCGCATTTATCCTAAACTCAATGGCATATCCTCTGAAGGTTATATCGCTCTGCGTAAAAGGTAGTGGCTCGCCCATGGCAACCCTTATCATGGTCTCCACTATGTCTATGCCCGTTACCATTTCTGTTATGGTATGCTCCACCTGAAGACGCGTGTTCATCTCTATGAAGTAAAACTCTCCACTTTTTAGGTCTACCAAAAACTCTAAAGTCCCTGCACTGTAGTAGCCTACCTGCATCATAGCCTTTACGCTAAGACCCAACATCTTCTGCCTTATATCCCTTGGAAGCACAGGACATGGAGTAAGCTCTATTACCTTCTGATGTTTTCTCTGCACAGAGCAGTCCCTCTCACCCAAGTGGACTACATTGCCATACATGTCCCCCAAGATTTGAACCTCTATATGCTTGGGGTTATCCAAATACTTTTCTACAAAGAGGTCTCCCTTGCCAAAGAAGGTCTCCGCCTCTCTATAGCCAGATTCAAAGAGCCTTGGCAGGTCTTCAAAGCTACGCACCACCCTCATACCCCTACCACCACCGCCGTAGGCAGATTTTAAGATTACGGGAAGACCTATCTCTTTTGCATAGTGCATGGCATCTTCGTAGTTTTTGAGAGGGTCTGGGGACCCAGGTATGGTGGGAATGCCGAGCTTTTGCATAGCCTGTTTTGCCTTTACCTTGTCTCCAAAGAGCTCAATATGTTCTGGAGATGGTCCTATAAAGGTTATACTATTTTTCTTGCAATAACGAGCAAAGTCTGCGTTCTCCGCCAGAAAACCATATCCCGGATGTATGGCGTCCGCACCTATAGACTTGGCAAGGTCTACAATTCTCACGTAGTCAAGATAAGCCCTTACTGGGTCGCCGGGTATTAGGTAAGCCTCGTCTGCCTTTTTCACATAAAGGGACCTCGTGTCTGCTTCTGAGTATATGGCAGCAGTTTTTATACCAAGCTCTTCACAAGCTCTTATAATCCTAAGTGCCACTTCTCCCCTGTTAGCTACGAGAACCTTTCTAAACATCCTATAAATTTTAAACCATGAAGCTTTCTGTGAAGAGGCTAAAGGGTATAGGGACTGTTTCATCCATTGTGTAAAAATAAAGTAAGGGGGTGTTAACATGAAACAGCCAAGCAAGGAGAGAGTAGAACAATACCGCAGGGAGTTCAGTGAGCTACTCAAAGACCCTGATGGCTCAAACCATTGTAGGGTGTTAGGAGTTGAATGTGCAAGAGGATATAGTCCCAGCTAATAATTCTTTTTGAGGGTGTGTTATGAAGTATGGCAGAATTTACACAAATTTTGAAACAGTCTCTTCCCCTTCTGTTTTAAAGGGTCAACATAAATGCCTGCGATGTTAGTCATAAACATAAATATAGCGTATTGGAGTTAGGGTGTATATATCCTAACAGATAGTATTATGATTTATATCATAATCCAACCTTTTAGCATTTTGCATAATAGTGTTATGTTTGACCTTTTAATTAAATCCGCCCTCTTGCCAGAGAAGGACAGACACGTAGACGTAGCTATAAGAGACTGCAAGATAGTAGAAATCTCAGAAAACATCCAAGTTCCTGCAAAGCATGTTATACACGCAAAAGGAAAAGTCCTATATCCCTCCTTTGCTAATATGCACACCCACATATCTATGAGCCTGCTAAGAGGTCTGGGTGCAGACCTTCCCCTTATGGATTGGCTTCAAAGGGTTATATGGGTTTTGGAAGGTGAGTTTGTCTCTCCAGAATTTGTAAGGGATGGTGCACTTATAGGAATTGCGGAAGCCATACGCTCAGGGACAACCCTCTTTATGGATATGTATTTCTTTGAAGAAAGCGTGGCAGAAGTTGCCCAAAAGGCTGGCATAAGAGCAGGGCTTGGCTTTGGCATCCTTGACTTTCCCACAAAAGTAGCAAAAACTCAAGAAGAATACCTAAGGAGGGCTAAAGAATTCATAAGAGAGTTTAAAGGGCAGGAGTTGATATTTCCAACCCTCTGTCCCCATGCGGTCTACACCTGCTCCCCAGATACCCTAAAAAAATCTCTCCAGCTTGCCCTTGAAGAAGAGGTATACATCCACATCCATGTGGCGGAAACCCAACAAGAAGTGGACGCATCCTTAGAAAAGTTTGGCAAAAGGCCTGTGGAGCACTTATACAGCCTTGGGCTACTTACAGACAAAACCTTGATGGCTCATGTAGTATGGACTACGGAGGAAGAGAGGGAAATGATAAAGGAGAAGGGTGCAAAGGTTTTGCACTGTCCTGAGAGCAACCTAAAACTCGCCTCTGGCATAGCACCCATAAGCGACTATATAAGAAGAGGCATTCATGTATGCCTTGGCACCGATGGACCAGCTTCCAATGACAACCTTGATATGCTTGAAGAGTTAAGCCTTATGGCAAAACTGCAAAAGGGTTCAAACCTTGACGCAAAGGCTATGGATGCGAGAACTGCCCTTAGAATAGCAAGTGAAGAAGGCTTTAATGCTGTGGGTATAAAAGCAGGAAGGCTTGAAGTAGGATACGACGCAGACCTTATGCTTCTTGACCCTAACAAGCCTCATCTACAACCCCTTTATGACCCCATTGCCCAGCTTGTATACTCCGCAAAGTCCTCAGACATAGATACGGTTATATGCAAGGGAAGGGTTTTGATGGAAAAAGGAGAGCTAAAAACCATAGACCAAGAAGAGGTTCTCTTTGTTGCCAACAAGTGGAAAGAAAAGATACAAGGTTTTTTAAGGAATAAAATTCTATCCTGACGGGGTGTGGCTCAGGTGGCAGAGCACCTGCTTCGGGAGCAGGAGGTCAGGGGTTCAAGTCCCCTCACCCCGACTTAAAAGCCTTGCCAATCAAAGCTTTGAGAATAGCCCCTCTTAAAAGCCTTGATTTTCAATGGGAATGTTTTCAAAACCCTGTCTATCAGTGGTCTGGTGTCTCAGAAAATCACAAAAAAATTACAAAAAATTACGTCTAAAAGTTAACCTGTAGTTAACGCTTATAAGCCTTGTCTGTCAATGGTTTTAATGATGATGGTTAACTGGTTTGTAGTGTGTTAACTAAATGTTAACTGAGAATATGGCTAAGGCTTGGTAGTCAAGGCTTTGTGGAGTTAACTAACCATATAGGTCTTGGCGACTAGTCTCTGAATATATTGACATTTATACCTAATAATAGCAATTCATTGCTTGAATTGTTTCACATACGAACACACGACGAAAAGCTATAATATTCCTATGTATAGGGCTATACAGGTCTCATGCCCTATGACAAAGAAAAAAGCTAACATCGTCTCTGAAGTCATAAAGCTATACAGAAAAACCGCTGAGATAATAGCAAACTTCCAGTGGTCTTTATTCTTTAAAACTGGCTCTTTCTCCAGAAAAGCTAACATAAAACACTTAAACTGCCCACTTTCAGAGAGGTTCAAGTCCACCATCCAATACCATGTGGTAGTGCCTACATTGGAAAGTTTCATCGGCAATGTCCAAGAAAGGTTCAAAGAGATAGTTCTTGGTTCAACACTTCTTGAAAAGACAAAAAGAGTTCTCCTTTATCTCAACTCCAGAAAAGAATGGCTAATTCCAAAAAGTGAGAAAGCCCTGTGGATAGACAAAGACAAAAGCAAGCATGAGTATGAGATAGTCAAGGAAGAAAGACTGCTTAGGGAGCGTTTCATCCATTGTGTAAGAATAAAGTAAGGAGGTGTTAACATGAAACAGCCAAAGCAAGGAGAAAGTAGAACAATGCCGCAGGGAGTACAGTGAGCTATTCAAAGACCTTATACCTCAATCCATTGTAAGGTGTTAGGAGTTGAATGGGCAAGAGGATATAATCCCAAGCTAATAATTCTTTTTGAGGGTATGTTATCAAGTATAGCAGAATTTACACAAATTTTGAAACAGTCCCATTCCTCCACACTTTGGCTTACAGGTTTACATATGGTTTGTCCAAAAGTTAAAACTCAAGCCTCCTTAAGCTCTTACTTCTTGTTATAAAATGGTTAACCTGCGTTAAAATAAAAGGTGTGAAGGGATTTGTTGAAAGGGCTATAAGGGAAAAGATAAAGGAGCTGTATTCCATAGAGATTGACTCCTTTAGCCTTGAGCCACCAAGAGAGGAAAGCTATGGAGACTATGCCACCAACGTAGCCTTTTTGCTCTCCAAGTCTCTTAGGAAAAACCCACAGGAGATTGCTCAAGAATTGGCGAGCAAGCTCTCAAACCACCTAATAACTGCAGAGGCGGTCAAGGGCTTTGTAAACATAAAGCTCAGCGAGGAGTTTGTAAGGGAAGAGTTCAAAAGGCTTCTCACAAAGGGGCAGGACTACTTCTTCGAGCCTGTGGAAAAGCCTATGTATATTCAAGTGGAGTTTGTAAGTGCCAACCCTACTGGTCCTTTACATGTGGGACATGGAAGGGGTGCGGTGGTTGGCGATGTGCTCTCAAAACTTCTCAAAAGGCTTGGACACAAGGTCCTAAGGGAGTATTACATAAACGATGCGGGCAATCAGGTTTACATGCTTGGGCTCTCGGTCTTGCATAGATACTATGAGCTTTTTGGAAAAGAAGACCCAGAGCTAAGAGAGGTCTTTGAAAGGGAAGGCTACAAGGGCAAATACATAAAAAGGCTTGCCAAAGACCTAAAGGCTTTTTACGGAGAAGAGCTTTTAGACCTTGAAAGGGAAAGGGCTATAGACCTTTGCAAAGAGTATGCTCACAAGAGACTTCTTGAGGATATTAAACAGACCCTTGAGCTTTTGTCTGTATCCTTTGATAGTTGGTTTAGCGAGAGAAGCCTCTACGAGAGAGGTCTTGTGGAAGAGGTTATGCAAAAGCTAAGGGAGAGGGGCTACATATACGAAAAGGACGGTGCTTTGTGGTTCAAAAGCTCAGATTTTGGAGATGACAAGGATAGGGTAGTTAGAAAGTCCGATGGCTCTTGGACCTACTTTGCCTCGGACATAGCTTATCATTACGAAAAGTATAAGAGAGCTTTTGAAAGAGTTATAAACCTTTGGGGTGCAGACCATCACGGATACGAAAGAAGAATTATAGGTGCTTTAAAAGCTCTTGATATTCCAGAGGATTGGCTAAAGGTGGAGTTTGTCCAGATGGTAAGGCTCATAAGCGGTGGTCAAGAGGTGCGTATGTCCAAAAGGACTGGCGAGTTTATTACCCTGCAAGAGCTAATAGAAGAGGTGGGAAAGGATGCGGTGAGGTTTGTTTTTCTCACAAGGGACAGCGATACACCTTTGGACTTTGACATAGACCTTGTAAAGAAGAACACCACAGAAAACCCCGTCTTTTATGTGCAGTATGCTCATGCAAGGATAAGGGGAGTCTTTAGAGAGGTCAAGGAAAGGTATGGCATAGACCCAGACAAGGAAGACCTAAGAGAATACCTGCATAGGCTTTCTGAAGAAGACCTAAAGCTGGCAAAGAAGTGTTTATATTTAAAGGATACTTTTTCTGCGGTAGCCAAGACACTGTCTCCTCATCTTATAACCTATTCGCTCCTTGAACTTGCAAAGGACTTTCATTACTACTACAATCATCACAGAGTAATGGTGGAGGACAAAAGCCTTATGCTCTTGAGACTTGCCCTCTTTAAAGGGGTGGAGATAACTCTAAGGACCACCTTTGAATTGCTGGGAATAGAAGCTCCTGAGAGGATGTAGGCTTTCTCCCTTTGCTACACTTACCGCAAGTGTATAGAGCTGGTCGTTAGAGAGAAGAAGCTCCTGCCCGTTTATCTCCATGAAATATTCAAACACTACTACCGCAGTTCTTTTATTGCAGTCAAAAAAGGGACGGTTTTGTATGAGCTTTGAAAAAAAGAGTAAAGCCAAGAGAAAAAAGGTCATTTTCACCCTCGTATTCCTTTTTATTAATCACGGAGGCTATCGCAGATTCTACGAGGTTTCTGTCCCTTACTCCAAAAACCCCCTTATGCTCTTGCATTATGACCTTATTAATCTCCACCACTTCCTCGGTGGTAGGTAGTATGAGCTCCTTTTCTGAGAGTTTTAGAAGAAGCTCTTTCCTGCGTTCAAGGATGTTAGAAACCCTCTTATAAAAGAGTGGACTAAACTTCATGGTTTATAATATAAGCTATGAAGCTAACTGTAGTCGGAGGAGGATACGTAGGGCTTACGACCGGCGTGTGCTTTGCACACCTTGGACATGAGGTTATGGTGGTGGAGAAAATCCCTCAAAAGGTGGAGCTCCTGAGGGCTGGTAGGTCTCCCATTTATGAGCCAGGGCTTGAGGAGCTTATGCATGAGAGTCTAAGTTCTAATAGGCTAAAATTCACCACGAACCTGAAAGAAGGGCTTGAGTTTTCTGATGTGATATTTATCTGCGTGGGGACGCCTCAAAGACCTGATGGCTCTGCGGACCTTTCACAGGTGGAAGAGGTGACAAGGGAAACCGCAAAGCTCATGACCTCTTACAAGCTCCTCATAGAAAAGTCTACCGTTCCAGTAAACACACACCAGCTTATAAAGAAAACGGTGCAAAGATACATAAAAAGTCCAGATATACCCTATGATGTGGCGTCAAACCCTGAGTTTCTCAAAGAAGGCTCTGCGGTAGAGGATTTTCTCAAACCTGATAGGATAGTGGTGGGAGTGGAAAGCGAGAGGGCAAAGAAGATATTTGAGGAACTCTATAAAGACTTTAACTGTCCTATAATCTTTACAGACCCAGCTACCGCAGAGCTTATAAAACATGCGAGCAATTCCTTCCTCGCTATGAAGATATCCTTCATAAACATGGTTGCAGACCTTTGTGAAAAAACTGGTGCGGACATAAAGCTGGTTGCGGATGGCATGGGCTATGACAAACGCATAGGAAGGGAGTTTCTCAACGCAGGTATAGGCTACGGAGGTTCCTGCTTTCCAAAGGATGTGAAGGCTTTTATAAGGATAGCTCAAGACTACGGGCTTGACTTTGGACTTTTGAAGGAGGTAGACAGGATAAACCAAGAGAGACCCATAAGGTTTGTGGAAAAGGTGAAGAGTATTTTCTGGAGCGTCAAAGACAAAAAGTTGGCGGTTTGGGGACTTGCCTTTAAACCCAACACGGATGACATAAGAGAAGCACCATCCATAAAGATAGTGGATATGTTACTAAGAGAGGGTGCAAAGCTTTCTCTTTATGACCCAAAGGCTATGGAAAACTTCAAGCTCCTCTTCCCAGAGGGCAAGGGCATAAGCTATGCAAAAGACCCATACAGTGCGGTAGAAAGTGCGGAGGGCTTGCTTATACTTACAGAATGGCAAGAGTTCAAAAGGGCGGACTTAGGTAGGGTAAGGGGTCTTATGGCTCTGCCTCTTATAGTGGATGGTAGAAACGTATACGAACCAGAAGAGGTAAAAGCATTAGGCTTTGAATACTATCCTGTAGGAAGATGAGAGTTTTGATAACTGGTACGGCAGGCTTTATAGGTTCACACCTTGCGGAAAGGTTCGTAAAGGAAGGTTTTTACGTTATAGGTATGGATAACTTCCTTACGGGTAATCCTGACAACATAGCCCACCTTTTTGAAAAGAAGAACTTTCGCTTTATACACTACAACGTGGTCAATTACATATACGTGGAAGGTCCTGTGGATATCGTAGTCCATTTAGCTTGTCCCGCATCTCCTGTAGACTATATGAACCATCCCATACATACCATGAAGGTGGATTCCCTTGGCACCCTCAACACTCTGGGTTTTGCCAAGCTAAAGGGTTCAAGGTATGTCTTTGCCTCCTCTTCTGAAGTGTATGGCTCCGCACAGGTCCATCCTCAGCCAGAAGACTACTGGGGCTATGTAAACCCAGTGGGTCCAAGAAGCGTTTACGACGAGGCTAAGAGGTTTTCCGAGGCACTATGTATGGCTTATCACAGAGAACATGGGCTTGATGTAAGGATTGCAAGGATATTCAACACTTACGGTCCACGCATGAGAAGAAAGGATGGGAGGGTAATACCCACCTTTGTGGAAAGGGCATTAAAAGGAGAACCCCTGCCCATATACGGAGACGGCTCTCAGACAAGGAGCTTTTGCTATATAGATGACCTTGTGGAAGGACTTTTTAGGCTCTCTGTGAAAGAAGGGCTTGCTGGCACAGTAGTAAACTTGGGGAACCCTGAGGAAGTTTCCATATTAGAGGTTGCCAAAAGGGTCATTGAGCTTACAAATTCCTCTTCAAAGATTGAGTTTCTTCAACCCAGAGATGACGACCCACCAAGAAGATGTCCTGATATAAGCAAGGCAAAGAGCTTGCTGTGCTGGTCTCCAGAGGTGACACTTAGGGATGGTTTGAAAAGAACCACAGATTGGTTTGCAGGTTTATAATAATCCTTTAGAAGGAGGGTAGATGTGAAGAAGGAAAGGTTGATTATACTTTCGGGTATACTTGTTGCTCTTGTTTTCTTTTACCTTGGCTTGAACGAATGGTTAAAGAGCAAAGAGGAGCAGGTCCAACCACCACCCCTTGTGGTAAAGCAGGCACCCGAAGTCAAGGAACAGGCACAAGCACAAACCCCGCCTCCGCCTGTGCAGGAAGACCAAAAAGCACCTCAAGAAAAGGAATCGCCCCCACAGGCTCTTGAAGATAAAACCCAGGATAAAATAGCCAAGAAGATGAGCGAAGAGAAGAAGAAGGACAAAGCCCAGGAGACCAAGGCTGAAGCAAAGATAGAGACCAAGGTTGAGGCAAAGACACCCACAACAGAAGGAACCAAGACTTCAAAATTGAAAACTTACACTGTTCAAATAGGAGCCTTTAAGAGCAAAGATGGTGCTGAGAAAACCGTAGAAAAAGCAAAAAAGATGGGCTATACCGCAAAAATAGTAGAGGAGGACAACTTTTACAAGGTTAGGCTCTTGGTGAAAACTGAAGATATAAATAGTGAGCTAGGAAAATTGAGGAAAACCTTTGGTGGTGCTATAGTCAAGCAATGAAAAAATACATATCCATCATCTTCCTGTTCCTTTTCTCTTGCGTGCCAAAGCAAGAAGATGTCTCTAAGTCCCAGTGGCAGTATTTTTATGACCTTGGTATGTCCTCTTATATAGCCAAAAACTATTCAGAGGCTATAGCCAACTTCTTCAAGGCTTCACAGCTTGCACCCGATGAACCAAAGGTTTGGAACGCTCTTGGACTTGCCTACATGGAAGTGCAGGAATACCAAAAGGCGGAGAACGCTTTTTTGAGGGGTGTGCAGGTAAATAAGACCTATACAGAAGCTAAGCTCAACTTAGGGATTCTATACTACAGACAGAAGGACTATGAGAAAGCCTTAAAAACTCTTAGAGAGGTTATAGAGGATGACGCATTTCCTCAAAAGCACTTAGCTTTTTATTCTTTGGCGAAGGTTTATCAGGCTATGGATAGACGCGAAGAGTATCTCACTAACCTCCGTAGGGCGGTAGCTTATAACCCTATGTTCGTAGATGCCCAGCTTGAGCTGGCACAGTTTTATGAAGAAGAAAAGGACTACAGGTCTGCAAAGGATACTTACCAGCGTCTAATAAACAACGGCATAGTGAACTCTTCCATATACCTTAGTATGGCTAGAGTTGAATACCACCTTGGCAATTACCCTTCCGCAAAAGACTATATAAGAAGGATTATAGAAGATAAACAAACCACACTCCAACTCAAGGCTCAAGCATACGAAATTCTAAGTCTCGTCCTTATAGCAGAGGAAAAAAAACGCAATATACCAAGCACACATACACCTCAACTGATAGCACCCCCTATTTCTCCCGAATATAAAAGTGGCGCACAGCCGAAACCTCAAGAAACAGAGCCCCTTCAGCAAAGGGTAATAACCGAAGATAAGCCTAACATTCAACCAAGACCCCAAGACACCGAGCCTTATCAGCCAGTTGGAATGTTTTACAGAATACAGTTAGGTGCTTTTTCTTCTGTTAGCTCAGCAAGGTCATGGAAGGAAAAACTTGAAAGAGAGCTAAACCTAAAGGATGTTGTGATAGTGGAAAGCTCGGGCATATTTAGGGTTTTTTATGGTAAGTTTGAAAAAAGGGAAGATGCACTCAGAGAGCTTAACAGACTTCGTGCCATTAACCTTTACGGTTTTATAGTCCAGGAGTAATTAAAGACTTTCTTTTGTTGATGGGACAAGGTCACCCTTTATACTTACCGCTTGTTTGAGGCTAAGAGCTAATGCTTTAAAACATGCTTCTGCCACATGATGAAGAATTTTGCCAGAGAGAACCCTTATGTGAAGAGTGCTTTTGCTTTCTAAGGCAAAGCCTTTGAAAAACTCCCATATAAGCTCAAAGTCAAATTCTGTTATCTTACCCCTTAGGCTTAGGTCTTCGTAGAAAAAGAGGGGTCTTCCAGATATGTCTATGCTTGCGAGGGTAAGAGCTTCATCCATTGGCACTATAGCATATCCGTAGCGGTTTATACCCTTTTTGTCCCCAAGAGCCTGCAAAAAAGCCATACCAAGCACTATACCCACATCCTCCACAGTGTGGTGGTGAGAAACATGCACATCTCCTTCTGCATATAACTCTATGTCAAACCTTCCATGCCTTGCAAGGGTTTCTACCATATGGCTTAGAAAACCCACGGGCGTCTTCACCATGTAGTTTCCCACGCCATCAAGGTTCAGCGTCAGCTCTATTTTGGTCTCCCGTGTCTGCCGAGTAATATGTGCCTTTCTCATATAGCATGTATTCTATCACAAATTCCTTTAGTGCTTGTGCTGGCTCTGAGTAGTAGACCTTTATCTTTATGTCCAGAAGGTAAAGTCTTTTTAGTAGTAGGCTAAGGTCTTCAAGGGAATTAGTGGTAAGATATCTCTTAAAGTTTAAAACCTGAAACTTGTGTTTTACGTCTACCTCAGAAAGGGCTTTCTCCATATCCCATCCTTTTTGAACTAAGCTCTTGGCGGTGTATAGTTTTAAAGTATAGTTTGTGAGAAAGGTAAAAACCTGAAGAGGGTGCACACCAGACCTTAGAAGAGAGTTAAGAGAGCTTAGTGCTTTTTCGTAGTCTTTTAGGAACAATCCATCCGCCAAGTCAAAGATACTAAGCTCTGGATCTGCAGGCACCATGGACTTTATGTCTTCAAGGGTTATGTCCCTCTTTCCATAGAGTAGTATTTTGTCTGTTTCAGCTTTCAGGGTCATAAGCTGGTAGGAAGTAGCTTCTAAGAGATACTCAAGGGCTGAGTCCTCTATGCCTATGCCCTCCTTCTGAAGTTTGTTCTTTACCATATCTCTTAACTTCCTCTTATCAAACTTGCCTGCGTATATAACATCGCCTAACTTTGATAGGCTTAGAAAAGGATCTTTCTGAAGGTCCTTATCGCCGAGCTTATAGCCAACATAGAAAAATATCTTTTTGTTTTTTGCCTTCCTAAGGTGTTCAAGAAAGTTCTTGTAGGCTTTTATCCCCTTTAGAAACTCTTCAGCCTTATAGATAAAGACAGCTTCTTCCTTTGCAAACATGCCTGTTGTGCCTATCAAAGCAATAAAGTCCTCTAATATAACTTCATCACCCCACAAAATCTTCAATGGCATTACTTCTTTTAGTTTGTCAAGAAAGTTCTTTACAACGTATTCTTCCTCACCATGGATGAGGTTTATAGCTTTTATCTGTCCCTTTCCAAGGTTTTTTTGGTATTCGAGCAGGCTTATCACGAGTGCATAGCCTTTAGGAAGTCTTTGTTGGTCTTGAACTTCTTGAGTTTATCAAGGAGAAACTCCATGGCTTCTATAGCATCCATAGTTGCTAAGAATTTCCTTAAGACCCAGGTCCTTTGAAGCTCCCAGTCCTCAAGAAGTAGCTCCTCTTTCCTCGTGCCAGATTTCTCTATGTTTATAGCTGGGAATATCCTCCTCTCCATGAGCCTTCTGTCTAAGTGTATTTCCATATTTCCTGTTCCCTTAAACTCTTCGTATATAACGTCGTCCATCTTTGAACCAGTTTCTATAAGAGCTGTAGCTATTATTGTTAGAGAGCCACCCTCTTCTATGTTCCGCGCCGCACCAAAGAATTTTTTAGGTCTTTGTAGGGCAGTTGCCTCTATACCACCCGTTAAGACCCTACCCGTGGGAGGTGTAACTGCGTTGGCTGCCCTTCCAAAACGCGTCATAGAATCCAAAAGTATTACCACATCTTGTTTTAGTTCCACCAACCTCTTTGCCTTTTCTACGATCAGCTCCGCCACTTGCATATGTCTTTCTGGTGGCTCATCAAAGGTGGAGGCAACTACTTCTGCACCCTCACCCACTATTCTTCTCATCTCCGTGACCTCTTCTGGCCTCTCGTCTATGAGTAGGATTATCAGATGCACCTCGGGGTGGTTTTGTATAAGGGCTTTTGCTATCTTCTGCAAGAGCACCGTTTTCCCAGCCTTTGGTGGTGCCACTATCATACCCCTCTGACCCTTGCCTATGGGTGCTATAAGGCTTATTACCCTCGTGGATAGCTCTGTGGGAGATGTTTCAAGGTTAAACCTCTCCGTTGGATGGTAGGGAGTGAGTTTTTCAAAGTGAGGTCTTGTCCTAAGAATATCTGGGTCTGGTGGTAGTCCGTTAACGGACTCAATCTTTATAAGGGCTTGGTATTTTTCCTTTTCTTGTGGTGGTCTTGCAAAGCCTATTATGTTATCTCCAGTTCTCAGTCCGAACCTCTTTATCTGAGAGGGCGCCACATAGACATCTGTATAGCTTGGCATGTAGTTGTTTTCTGGGCTTCTTACGAAGCCGTAGTTTTCTGGCAGGATTTCCAAAACGCCCTTTACAAAGTTTAGTCCCTCCTCTTTTGCTTGCACTGTGAGTATTTTCTCTATAAGCTCTTCTTTCCTTAGACCAGTTACCCTTGAGAGCTCAAGGTCTCTGCCTATTTTTTGTAGCTCCTGAAGAGATAGTTTTTTTAGCTCCTCAAGGGTATAGACCTTTTTCTCTTGCACCTGCTCCATATTCTAAAACCTCCTTTATTTTCCTATGCAGAACCTTGAAAATATACTTGCTAACACGTCCTCCGTGCTTATAACCCCAAGAATCTCTTCCAAATAGTTAAGGGCTTCCCTCAAATCAAGCATAAGTATCTCTGGAAACAGCTCTTTTCTCTCCAGTCTGTATATTAATGATTTTAACACTTCTGAGGATTTTTTCAAGAGGTTTTCGTGTCTTATGGTAATGTATATATGCAGTCCATTCCTCACATGAAGACCAAGTCTCTGCAAGATAATGTCCTTTAGAGCTTCCAGCCCTTGTCCTGTTAGAGCACTTACTCTCATAGCTTGAGGAAAGACCATGAGCACATCTTCCTCAATACCTTTGTCCACCTTATTAGCCACTACAATATGCTCAAACTCTCTAACCATGGAATATATGCTTAAGTCCTCTTTCTCAAGGGGTTTACTGGCATCTACCACAAAAAGAACCATGTCTGCGGTTTTGAGCCTTTGAATGCTTCTTTCAACTCCCATCTTCTCCACGGGGTCTTGTGTATGTCTTATGCCTGCAGTATCTATGAGGTTTACTGGAATACCCTTCAAAGTTAAAGTTTCTTGCAAAAAGTCCCTTGTAGTTCCAGGAATGTCTGTAACTATAGCTCTTTCTTTACCAAGTAATGCATTAAAGAGAGAGGACTTACCCACGTTAGGCTTTCCCACTATGGCAAGGTTGATGCCCCTTCTGAGAAACTCCCCAGTTTTTACCGTTGAAAGTAAGGTTTCTATGTCCTTTAGGATATGGTTAAGAAGGTCTATTATCTGCTCTCTGCTAAGGGTCGGTATATCCTCCTCTGAGAACTCTATATCCGCCTCCACATAGGCAAGGAGTTCAATAAGTCTATCCCTGAGAGAATTTATAAGGGAAGAAAGCTCTCCTTGCAGTTGTCTTTGTGCAGATTTTAGACTTAGCTCAGACTTTGCACCTATTAGGTCTCCTACAGCCTCAGCCTGAAGAAGGTCTAATTTTCCATTCAAAAAGGCTCTCTTGGTAAACTCCCCAGGCTCTGCAAGCCTTATGCCCTTTGAGAGGAATAGCTCAAGGGCTTTTTTTAGAATAAGAGGGTTTCCATGTAGGAAAAGCTCCACCATGTCCTCGCCTGTATAACTCTTTGGAGAAGGGTAGAAGATGAGAATTCCCTCATCAAGCACACTACCGTCCGCATCCACCATCTTCACGAAATGAGCATACCTTGGCTTTAGTTTTCCCTTGAGAACAAAAAGGTCTTTTATCTTTTCCCACACTTCAAGACCAGAGAGCCTTATGGCTCCGATAGCACTCTCACCAAAGGGTGTTGCTATGGCAACAATGGGTTCTCTTTGTTTGAGCATGGGGTTTTAAGAAATAACTATAATAAACTCCATAGCCATAGTCAAGTCCGCATATTTAAGCCTCATTTCTACTTCCTCACGCCTGCGGATATCTCTGAAAGGGGTAAGACCACGCTGAGGACCACCACCGCCACCAAAGCACCCACCACAAGCATAGCCAAAGGCTCTGCGAACCTAAGCCAAAAGGATATGATCCTATCAGCTTGACGCTCATAGAGCTCCGAGAGCATCTTGAGGCTCTTTTCCAGCTCACCGCTACGCTCTCCCATGGCAAGAAGGTTTACAAAGGTCTCAGGAAGCACCCTTTTTTCCCTCAGGACAGAACTTAGACCTCTTCCCTTTGCCACCTCTTGGTCTATGCCCCTTAAAGAAGCCCTCAAGTATGCGTTGGATATGCTCCCCACACTAAGGCTTATAGCCCTTGCGATAGGGATGTTGGAAGAGAGAGCCATATGCAAAGTGCTTGCAAACCTTGAGAGGTTATAGTAAAGAGACAACCTGCCAAAAACGGGAAGCCTAAGCAAAAACCTATCTAAAAGCTCCCTTTTTATAAGCCTGTGCCTAAGGAAAAACAAAAGCAAAAAGATAGGCAAAAGGTAGAGAAGATAACCCAAAAGGTTAGCAAAAAGCACGAGCATTTTGGTTATAAGAGGCAAATCCTTGCCAAGACCCTGCAAAACACTTGCTATCTTTGGCACAACCACCTTAACCACCACAAGCACCGCCAAAAGGCTGGCGGATATAACAAAAAGAGGGTAAGCAAGAGTTGTAAGGAGCTTGTTTTTCGTATCTTCTGCCCTTTGCATATATTCACCTGCAATACGCAGAACCTTTTCAAGGTTTTCTCCCCTTTCTGCAGTCTTAAGCATCTCAAGGAGAAACTCTGGAAAAATCCCAGCGGAAGAAAAAGCCCCGCTAATACTTTTCCCCCTTTCCACAGATTCCTTTAACCTAAGCAGAGCCTCCCTTAGCCCAGCATTTTCTGTTTCCGAAGATATAACCTCCAAGGCTTTTATGAGGTTAAGACCAGACTCAAGAAGTGTGGAAATTTCAAGCAAGGCAAAGGCTATCTCGCTATCGGAAACCTTACGCCTTTTTAGGTAGGTGCTAAGGCTCTTTGGTATACGCTCGTTTATTAGATTTAGTTGCTTAACCACAGGATTGTATGATAACATATTCTCAGGCATGCAAAGCAAGTCTTGTCAACTAGTCTTTGAAAATATTGACCTTTAGTTTTTAAGGCGGGGTGCAGGATGTGAATATCGGCAAAGGTTTGCCTAACTATGTTAGGCGAGATTGGTGTTTACATCGCACTCTGTAAGCCCTTATCAAGTGGGTATAAAAAGCCTGCTTGGTGAGCAGTTTAAGTGCCTTTGAAGTAAGGAACTGGGTTTATTGAGCCCCCTAAACCCGGGGTAAGAATGTCCCTAAGAGGGACATCTGTCCATGCTAAGTGATACTCTACAACAACAAGAAACACCCAAGGACAGCCTGCAACACCTATTCCATATCCAATCGTTTCCTCCAGACAGGAAGCACCAGCCAGTATTTCTACGCAGGGGAACTCTCAAACAGCTCAAGTCTTCGTCATTAGCTACGCAATTCAGAACAGACATACAATATTGGTAAGAGAGAAAAGCAAGGTTAGAAAACTTAGTATAAATTATGAGTTTATGGAAGGTAAGATAGTGGGTGTTCGGAAAGGTTTCCTAATGGTAAGGGATTATGAGGGCGTAAAAGAGCTAAAGATATCTTGGGAGAGGTGTTCAGAGACCGCCACGGCAACTAATGGAACTCTTACAAGAGGGTAAGTAGTGATGTATGATATTACTGTAAACTAACGAAAGGAGAGGAATATGAAGAGACTTCTTCCTATATTCGGGCTTGCGACATTGATATTGGCAGGATGCGGAGGCGGTGGAGGTTCAAGCATAGGTGGGGTCTACGGATCCGTTGTACTTACAATTGGCGAATACGAATATAAGCCGAGGGGTACTTATTGCATGCAGAATAACCAACCTACATTTTTTGATGAAGTCATTGACAGTCTTGACATAAAAAGCGAGGTTATAAAAAATGTCAGCGGGCAACCAGTAACCCAAAACCCATCACCAGTCTACATAGATAGTTACAGAGTTCTCTTCTTCTCAGCAACCTCCAATAATAACTGTGAGAGATATCAAGACTGCAGGACTCTTTTTGCAAATGGGTACAATGGGTTTAGTGGTTTAACCGTTCCACCGGGTGGAACAGCCACGTTTAAGAATTTAATCTTAGTGCCTGCAAGCTGGAAGCTGAACGCACTGGTAAACTACTGTCTTACACCTTCAGATAATTGTGATTACAATGCAGTTATAGAATTTCACGGGAGGGAGCTATACAGTGGCAAGACGCAGACCATAAGGTTCAATCTGAGGCTGAGCCTATATGCTATAAACCAATGTCCATAAAAAGGAGGGAAAACATGAGAAGGGTGTATGCTTCAGGAGCTCTTCTTTTAACGCTTAACCTTTTTGCCTTTTCCGCACCACAGATGAGGGTGTTTCCATCAAGCCCATATGACTTCAGAGTGGTCACCATAGACTCCCAAAGTGAGACGGAGTTTGCCATAACTAATGTGGGTGATGCAGTTCTGAGAATATGCTCTGTAAACATAGGCTCTGGATTTCCCGATTTTCAGCTCGTAAACAACAACTGCGACAGCACAAGTTTGAACTATGCTCAAGACTGTCGTTTTAAGGTAAGATTTTCACCTCGCTTTAAGCAAAATTACTCTGGAACGGTTAACGTGGCTTACGACGACGACGGAGATGGTCTTATCTGCAATACCCAGAAGACATACACTCTTCAACTCACCGGGAGCGGGACTGCTCTAAGAGTTGTAAAGGTGGAGCCTCTTCCTCTTGAAAGGGGCTTTGGCTTTAGTTTTCCTGCTACAGATTACTATCAGCAAAGAAGTATGACTATACACATATGCAGCGCCAGCGGTGACCCTCTTAGATTTTCAGACCTTGCTCTTATACTCTCATCTGATAGCCCCGATTACTCTTCCTTTAGTATTACCGCAAGCACATGTAATTCCGCCACACTGCAGTATGCTACCGATAACGAGGACTGTTCTAAAAATTTCTGCCAGTTCACCGTCTCCTTCTCACCCCAGGCTGGTATAGGTGGTCCAGAGAAG
>JAXSOH010000008.1:0-35041 GCA_037925805.1 Aquificaceae bacterium | reverse complement strand
TAATTTGGTAAATCCACTTGACTTTCACGATAATTGCGGTAAAACTTGAAGTAAGAAACTTTGGAAGCTCACTCTACAAAGATATAAAAACGCCAAAGGAATGGGAAGTATGGGTTTATATCCTCCTTGTGGGTGTTATAACTATTACCATGCGTTTCCATCACGGACTTTCAAGAAGTGCTATAGGAGAACATATGCCCTGGAACGTGGTTGGTAGATACCTTCAGAACCTTTTTGAACTTCCAAAGTTTGTAGACATGAGCGGTCTTATAGCTATGCTCATGGGACTATCTATAGCTCTTTTCTTCTCTTTGGGTAGTTTTTGGCTCATATCAAGGCTTTACAAAATTGACTACAATAGAGTTTTCCTCACCTTAGGCTATGCCTTTGCACCTCTTATGATAGTGGGTGGGCTTTCTCATGTTCTTGAGTTTTTCTTTATTGAATACTACCACAACATAGTTAATGGCTTTTCTCAGGCTTTTGGTTTTGGTATAAATGTTGAACCTTTAGCAAAAAGAGGAGAGCCTTGGTTAATGGTCTTTAGAGTATTTCCTTTCATAGCTGGCTTTTGGAGCTTACACATACTCTGGCAAAGGGTTAAGTTTCTCGGAGTTAACAAGCAGGTCTTAGCCTACCTATTGGCATCTTCTTTGCCTGTTTTCTATCTGCTACTTTCTGCGGTGCAGATATGGGTGATGTTAAACTTCCCACCAGCTTATCATCACCATTCACATTAAAATTATCAACATGGACTGGCTCAGGCTATCAGTTGACTATGGCGTAATAGGTCTTTTGCTCCTTCTTAGCTTTATAGCCTTTGGCATAGGCATAGAAAGGCTTTTGTTTTACAGAAACCTCAAACTTGAAAACTTCAAAAGCAAGCAGGAGCTTGAGATGGAGCTTACAAAAGGGCTTTTCATCATAGCTTCTACCGCTTCCAACGCTCCCTATGTGGGTCTTCTCGGAACAGTGCTTGGCATAATGCTAACCTTTTACACCATAGGTCAAGAGGGCTTTGTGGATACTCAGAAGGTTATGGTGGGTCTGGCTTTGGCTCTGAAGGCTACCGCTGTGGGTCTTTTGGTAGCTATTCCCTCTTCCGTGCTATATAACTACCTCTTGAGGAAGGTGCGTGAAAAACTAACCCTTTGGGAGGTGCAAAATGGAAGAGAAAGAGTTTAGCTCCATGAACGTGATACCCCTCGTGGACATTATGCTGGTGCTCCTTACCATTGTGCTTATCACCGCCACCTTTGTGGTGCAGGGTTCTATACCTGTAAACCTACCTAAGGCAAGTCAAAAACAGGAAGAGGTTATAAGGAGCCTTGAGATAGTTCTCACAAAGGAGGGCAGGTTCTTTTTTGAAGGCAGAGAAGTAAGCCTCAGAGAGCTTGAGGAGATACTCAAAAACTTAGACCCCTCCGCACGCATAAGCATAGCAGGAGACAAGGACGCAAACTTGCAAAGCCTTGTAAGCCTTCTGGAGCTCTTGAAGAAATACAAGTTTGAAAGGGTCTCGATTAGAACGGAGGTAAGATGAGCCAGAGGTTGAAGGCTTACGGAGTTTCTTTTCTACTGCACGCCCTTTTTCTAACAGGCTTTGTATGGCTTTCGCAAACAAATTTATACAAAAACACAAAGCCTCTGGAGATAGACCTGAGCCTTTTGGACTTCAGAAAGGAAGAAAGCATACAAGAACCAAAAAACGCTCAACCAAAGACAGATACTAAGGGTAGTGCAGAACCCTTTAGAACTCCAGACAAAACCCAAGATATGTTCGCATCGCAGGAGATTCCCCAAATACCTGCCAATACTCCAAGAGTAGAACACACAGAGCCAGAGCCTATAAAGAGTGTGCCAGTGGAAGAAGTTACAGAAAAGCCTAAAACCGCCCATGAGCAAGCTATAGAAAAACGATTAGAAAACAGAGAGCCAGAGCCTATAAAGAGTGTGCCAGTGGAAGAAGCTACAGAAAAGCCTAAAACCCGCCATGAGCAAGCTATAGAAAAACCTAAGGTCGCTCATGAGCAAAGCTTCACATCCACAGTAGCACAAGGTGAAAAGTCTCAAGCAGTAGCTTCTGAGCCAGCAGGCACAAGAGGGTCTAAGGAGGCAGGAGCTCAAACCAGTGCAAACCAAGAGGGAAGTGGAAGGGCTTCTAAGGCTATAGAAACTTCTTACACTTCCTCTGAAGAAGAACAGAGACAGCTATACCTCAAGGAAAAGCTATCTGTGATATCTCAGATTATTCAAAAAAACATAAGCTATCCGCCTATAGCGAGAAGGATGGGATGGGAAGGCAGAGTGGTGCTCTCCATAAGGCTTTGCACCGATGGGACTGTTAAAGAGATAAAGGTTCTTGAGAGCTCAGGCTATGAGGTGCTTGATAGGAATGCGGTGGATACGGTAAGAAGAGTAGCGGGGCTATTTCCAAAGCCACCTGTGGAGGTGGTAGTTAAAGTGCCAGTGAACTATAGGCTTGAGTAAAATGGGTTCAAGTATCCTTAAGAGTGATATTTCTCCATGTTAAGCAATACTCTACCCCTTATAAAACCTTACACTTTGTGTTTATAACGCCGTAGTTTCCGCCTCTTTTTCTGTATACTATTCTAAGCGTGCCCTTTTCCGCGTCTATAAAGGGGAGGAAATAAACTCCAGAGTCCTGAAGTTCAAATATAGCATCTTCCATGCTCATAGGCTTTTCTATTACGAGTTCCTCCTCTACTATGAGAGGTCTTTCCTTTTCTTCATGGACTTTTATCTCTTCCCTAATGAGCTCTTCCTTTATCTTATGCCCCTTGCGTCTTAGTTCATGTCTTCTTTGCTTTAGCTTTATGAGCTGCCTTTCTATTTCATCCATAACCCTATCAAGAGCTGAAAAGGGGTCAATGTCTTCGTCCCAAGCATGCAAAGCACCGCCACCCCAAGTCTTAAGGTATATGTCCATGTCAACTCTGTATAGGGTTGGTCTGCTTTCGCCTGCAAAGTCCTTCTGCTTCGCCCTTGATGTAGATAAAGTCACAACCACCTCTACCTGGTCCTCCTCGGCCTCCCTCAAAAATCTGTTAAATCTTTCAACCTTACCTTCTACAAAGGCTTTCATTGAGTCTGTCCAGTCAATGCCCTTACCTATAAACTCTACGTTCATTCTCTGACCTCCTCTAACCTTTTATGGAGTAGAATATGATATCATGAATTTGGGAGTTCTTGTATCAGGGCGTGGTTCTAACCTGCAAGCTATCATAGATGCCATTGAGAGTGGAAAATTGAAGGATAGGATATCCCTGGTTATATCTGATAAGGAAGGTGTTAGAGCCATAGATAGATGTCTAAAGCATAGTATTCCATACAAAGTTATAAAGAGAAAGGACTTTCACAGTAAAGAAGAGTTTGAGAAGGCTATTGTGGAGGCTCTAAAGGAGGCAGAAGTAGACTTGGTTGTTCTTGCAGGTTTTATGCGTATCCTTTCTCCCACCTTTCTTAGCCATTTTCCCATGAAGGTTATAAACATACATCCCTCTCTTACACCGGCTTTTCAAGGAATGCATGCCCAAAGGCAGGCTATAGAGTATGGTGTAAAGATAACGGGTTGCACCGTTCATTTTGTTACCGAAGAGTTAGATAACGGTCCTGTAATAGCTCAGGCATGCGTGCCAGTTCTTGCGGAAGACATAGAAGAGAGCTTATCTGAGAGGATACTCCACCATGAACATAGGATACTGCCACAGGTAATAAGATGGATCTCAGAGGGAAGGGTTAGGGTTGTGGGCAGAAAGGTGGTGGTGGAAAAGGCAAGGTATGGAACGCTTCCCTTTAACCCTGAACTTGAGGATTTTTGATATAATTAAGAGAAAACTGATAAGGAGGTGGAAAATGTTGGGATTCTTTAGAAAACCTCTGCTTGCACTTGGAGTAGCTGGGTGGTTTTTTGCCTTTAACTCCGCTCCAGCTATTGCTGGGCTTGTAGGTTCAAAACCTACCTCTGAATCCTTTAGCCTGAAAAGAGAGGAGGACATAGCTAAAATCCAGCGAGCTTTGGAAAGTAAACAGCTCCAAGAAAAGCTAAGGGCATACGGTCTTACCAAGGAAGAAGTGGAGAGCAAGCTTTCAGAGCTCAGTGATGAGCAGATACATACATTGGCAAAAGCTTCTGAAAGAGTCCTTGCTGGTGGTGATGCTATTGGTATTGCCATAGGTATCCTTATAATAGCCATCCTTCTTGTAATACTTCTCAAACTTCTAAACAAGGAGATAATAATAAGGTGAGGGATGTTCCTTCTCTTGCTTCTTTTTCCTCTTCTACTGTGCTCCAAAAGCCTTGATGTTCCTTTTGTCAAACAGCGGGACCAGTTCTGTGGTCCTGCCTCTTTGAGTTCTGTGCTTTCTTACTACCACATAGAACTATCCCAAGAAGAGATAGGAAAGGAGGTATACAACCCTAAGCTAAAAGGCGCGCTTATAACAGACCTTGAAAATTATGCAAGAAGGAAGGGCTTTAGGTCTGAAACAAAAGTTTTAAACCTTGAAGAAGTAAAAAGTTATATAGACCAGGGTATACCACCCATACTGCTCGTAGACCTTGGTAGGTTGTGGGTAAGCGTGCCTCATTATGTGGTGGTGGTTGGATACGATGGAGATGTTTTCTATCTCCACACCGGATATGAAGAGAGGAAGCCAGTTAAAGCCAGAGAGCTTGATAGGATTTGGTCAAAGATGGGAAGGACTGCTTTGATAGTTTATCCCCCTTGAACCTTTTCAAGCACTTTTTTGTAGCCTTCAATTAGGTCTCCTAAGTCAAACCTAAACCTATCCTTGTCTAACTTTTCTCCAGTTTTTGCATCCCAGAGCCTGCAGGTATCTGGGGATATCTCATCTATGACCGCAAGAGTGCCATCAACAAGTCTTCCAAACTCTAATTTAAAATCCACAAGTAAAAGACCGTGAGACTCAAAAAACCTTTTCAGTATAGTGTTTACCTTAAGGGCTATTTTCACTGTATCTTTTAAAGCCTTTTTGTCTGCTATGCCAAGGAGAAGGGCATGGTCGATACATATAAGTGGGTCATGAAGTTTGTCGTTCTTGTAGAAAAACTCTACAATAGGCTTTTTTAACCTTTCTCCTTCTTTTAACCCAAGCCTTTTGCATATACTTCCTGCGGTTATGTTCCTCACTACTACTTCTAAGTCAAATCTTTTTGCCTTCCAAACGAGCATCTCTCTATCTGAGATTTTCTGCACGAAGTGAGTTTTTATTCCATTTTTTTCAAGGAGCTCAAAAAGGAGGCTTGAGATGGTATTGTTTAGGACTCCTTTTCCCTCAATTTTAGCACTTTTGGTGGCATCAAAGGCTGTAGCTGTATCTTTAAAAAATATAATGTATTTTTTATGCTCACCTTCTATCTCGTAAACTATTTTAGCCTTGCCTTCGTAAAGGATTTTCATATAATTATTATAAACGGATGGAGGCAAAAATGTCTTTTGCAACAGAAACAACGCAGGCAATTTCTGAGATAAAACTGGCGGATATATTGCATAAGGCTGTTAGGTCCAACGCTTCGGACATACACATAACCGCAGGGGCAAAGCCATCCATAAGGGTTGATGGTAAAATAACCCCCTTTACAGAATATCCTGTTCTGACACCAGATATGACTCAAAAACTGGCATATTCGGTTATGTCAGAAAAGCACAGAAAAGCACTTGAAGAAAAGGGGCAGGTGGACTTTTCCTTTGGTGTAAAGGATCTGGCAAGGTTCAGGGCAAATGTTTTCTTTCAAAGGGGAAGCATCGCTATGGTTCTCAGAAAGCTCCCAAATAAGGTAATGACTGTAAAGGAGCTTGGTATTACGGAGAAGGTTCTTGAGCTTTGTCACAAAAGCATGGGGCTTGTCCTTGTAACGGGTCCAACGGGCTCAGGGAAAACATCAACTCTTGCTGCACTCATAAACTACATAAACGAGAACTTTCCTCATCATATAATAACCGTGGAGGATCCCATAGAATACGTTTTTTACCATAGAAGGAGTATTGTAAATCAAAGAGAAGTAGGAGAAGATGTCCGAAGTTTTGCAGACGCCTTGAGGTCAGCCTTGAGAGAAGACCCAGATGTTATTCTGGTAGGTGAGATGAGGGACCTTGAAACCATAGAAATAGCCCTTCGGGCTGCAGAGACTGGTCACCTTGTTTTTGGAACACTTCATACAAACACCGCCATATCTACGATTACGAGAATAATAGACGTATTTCCTCCCGAGCAACAAGAACAAATAAGAATTCAGCTCTCCTTTGTGCTTCAAGGTGTTATATCCCAGAGGCTTGTGCCAAAAATAGGGGGTGGAAGGATCCTTGCCTATGAACTTATGATACCCAATACTGCCATAAGAAACCTCATAAGAGAGAACAAGCTTCAGCAAATCTACTCTATAATGCAGAGCGGGCAAGCCCAAACAGGCATGCAAACTATGAACCAATCTTTGTATGCTCATTACAGAGCAGGGCTTATAACCCTTGAAGATGCCTTCAAGTATTCACCAGACACTAAGGAACTTGAAAGACTGACAGGTAGGAGCGTTTAGATATGCCAAGGTATAAATATAAGGCTTTTGATGAAACAGGAAAATTGTTTGAGGGGGAAGCCAATTACCCAAATCAAGATACCCTTCTTTTGGATCTTCAAGGAAAAGGATTAAGCCCTATAGAGATAGTAAGCCTCGAAGGTGAAGGAAAAGAAGGGGAAAGTAAAAGAGGGTTTAATATTTCCTTTGGTGAAAGGGTAGGTGATAGAGACCTTTCCATATTTTGCAGACAACTTGGAACTATGATAAACGCAGGACTGAACCTCATAGATGCACTAAACATTTTAGGAGAACAGTTGCCTAACAAAAAGCTTGCTGATACCAGCATAAAGGTTGCCCAGTTTGTAAGCGAAGGAAAACCAATATCCGACTCTATGGCGGAGTTTCCTGCGGTCTTTCCCGAGTTTGTGGTAAATTTGGTTAAGGTAGGCGAGGAGACAGGCACTCTTGACGCTGCATTAATTAGGGCAGCGGACTACTATGAAAAAATTGCAATGATAAAAAGCAAAATAAAGAGTGCTTCCTTCTACCCTACCTTTGTGGTTATAGTGGCAACGGTTATAGTGAGTGGGATATTGTATTTTCTTGTTCCTACCTTTGCGGATATTTATTCTTCTCTTGGTGGAGAACTTCCAGCACCTACTCAGCTTTTGATAGCAGCTTCTAACACTCTGAGGTCTGGTATGCTTCCACTATTGGCTTTTATAGTGGCTTCTTCTGTAATCTTTAGAATTCTGATGAAAAAGAGCTACCAATTTAGAAAGACAGTGCATGCACTTATGATAAAAGCTCCAAAGATGGGTGAGCTTGTAACGAAAAGCACCATGGCAAAGTTTGCCAGAACTATGGCAACTCTCTTTTCAAGTGGTGTTGCTTTAGAGAGGGCTTTTGAGATAGCAGGTCAAGTAACGGGAAACGTGGTGATAAGGGAAGCTCTTGAGTCTGCGAAGAAGGGAGTGATGGAGGGCGAACCCATGCACAAGGCTCTTGAAAAAACTGGCATGTTTCCAAAACTCATAATAGCTATGGTGAGGGTAGGTGAAGATACGGGTAGACTTGATGATATGTTAGATACTGTAGCGAGGTTTTATGAAGATGAGTTTGACAAGGCTGTGGAGGGAATGATAAAGCTAATAGAGCCAATGCTTATGGTGTTTATAGGTGGTGTAGTGGGAGCAATACTCATAGCCCTATACATGCCCATATTCAAGATGGGTGAGTTGATTAAGGGTTTATAAGGGCTTATAATTAACAACCTATGGCTTTAAGCGTAGGAATTGTAGGACTTCCTAATGTAGGAAAATCCACCTTGTTTAACGCTTTAATACAGTCCGCAAAGGCGGCCGCAGCAAACTACCCCTTTTGCACTATAGAGCCAAACGTGGGCACGGTGGAAGTGCCAGACAAAAGGCTCTACCATATTGCAGAGCTTGAAAGGTCAAGGAAAATAACGCCCACCTTTATAGAGTTTGTGGATATTGCTGGACTTGTTAGAAACGCCAGCAAGGGAGAAGGTCTTGGAAATCAGTTCCTTGCCCATATAAGGGAAGTGGACGCAATTGCTATGGTGCTAAGGTGCTTTGAAAATCCTGACGTGGTTCATGTAGAAGGCAGTGTTGACCCCATAAGGGACGCTCAGATAATAGACCTTGAGCTTATAGCCAAGGACATAGAGACAGTAGACAAAAGGCTTGAGAAGGTGGAAAAGATGGCAAGGCTTGGAGACAAAAAGTCAAAGGAAGAGTTGGAAATGCTAAAAGCCATAAAGTCAGTTTTGGAAAACATGGAGCCTCTTAGAAAACACATAAAGGAGCTTGGCTCAGAGGTCTTTGAGTATGCCAAAAGGAACCTTTTTCTTCTCACAACTAAGCCTCTTATGTATGTGGCAAACGTGAGCGAGGCAGACCTGCCAGAGGGTAATCAGCTAAGCGAGAGGGTTTTTCAATACGCACAAGAGGAGGGTTCTCCTGCGGTATTGATATGTGCTAAACTTGAAGAGGAGCTTATTGGTCTTGAAAAGGAAGAGAAGGAGGAACTTCTTAGGTCTTATGGGCTTGAAGAGCCGGGGCTAAACAAACTTATAAGGTCTGCTTACTCACTCCTTGAGCTTATAACCTTTTTCACTGCAGGAGAAAAGGAAACAAGGGCGTGGACTGTAAAAAGAGGCACAAAGGCACCACAAGCTGCAGGCAAAATACATTCAGACTTTGAAAGAGGCTTTATCGCTGCAGAGGTGATAAACTACGAGGACTATGTAAAGGTTGGCTCTATGACTAAGGCTAAAGAGCTTGGTCTTGTAAGGCTTGAAGGGAAAGAGTATGAAGTTAAAGATGGCGACATTATCTATTTTAGGTTTAATGTGTAGTAAGCTCCTCCAAGGCTTTTAAGAACTGTTCCATGATCTTTGATCGAGAGAACTTTTCTCTGTATATCCTGAGGGATTGAAAAGAAAAGCTCTGCCATTTTTCCAAAGTAGCTTTAATTTTATAAACGAGGTCTTGAATATCACCTGCTTTAAAAACATATCCATTTACGCCTTCTTGAACTGCTTCCTTTATACCTCCTACATGGGAAACTACCAAGGCACAACCGCAGGCAAGTGCTTCTGCCGCAACTCTTGAGAAGGCTTCTGTGTATTTTGAGGGTATTACACATATATGGGCTAGCTTATAATACTTTTCAACTTCAGCGGTGTATCCTACTAAAAAGAGTTTTTCTGATAGATTGTTTAGCTGAATGAACCTCTCAAGCTCTGTCCTTGCAGAACCATCACCAACCACATAGGCATGTAGGTCCTCTCTTTCCTTTGTCAATTCAAGAAAGGCTTTAACAAAGTCAAAAACTCCCTTACCCTCATCTAACTTCCCCACAAAAAGAAGGTTTATGGGTTTTTCACCTTTTTTTGCATATGTAAACCTTTCCTCATCCACTAAATTGTAGATAACTTTTATCCTTTCCCTTCTCACGCCCTCTGATATGAGATTACTTTTAACGCGTTCACTTACTGCAAAAAACATGTCCACATAAGGAAAAACAAACTTCCTTACCATCCACTGTTTCATTCTTTCCATATGTCTAAAGAAGACAACCTTTGCTCCTGCATATTTACCAGCATACAACGCATTTGGGTATTCCCTTCCATTGTTTGCTATTATTACGTCAACCTTTTCTTTTTTTAGGACCCTTGCTAATCTTATGGTGTTAATTACTGCGAGGCTATTGGGAAAGGAGATGTAATATTTTCTGACTTCCCTTAGATGTTTGTCCACAAAGGAATCTTTTGCACATACAAGGAATAAATCCACATCCCTTCTTAGCAGTTCCTTAACCATCTCAACAGTATGTATCTCTGTGCCTCCAAAGTTTGGGTTTGGGTTGCCGTTAAGCCATGCTATTTTCATAGTATCTTTAGCAAAAACTTTGGTAGAAAATCGTTGCCAAAGACAGTTATGCGTCTTAGCTCAAAAAGGTTTTCACTGTCTTCAAACCTGCCATGCTTTGTGGTAAAGGCTAACTTATAGCCAGCCTTTTGAACTAAGTCTCTTATCCTTTCATCGTAATCCCCATAAGGGTAACAAAAAGCCTTTATCTCTGAGCCGAGCTTGTCTTCTAAGATAGCCTTTGAGGTGTATATCTCTTCCCATGCTTGTTTTGGGTCTATCTTGGAAAGATAGGGATGGGTCAAGCTATGAGAGCCTATTTCAAAGCCAAGATGATAAAGCTCCTTTATCTTACCCCAGTCCATTATAGGCTTTTTTATTCTTAGCTTTTCGTAGTCCCAGCGGTTATATTCGCCCACAAGCCCAACAGGGACAAAGATAAGGCATCTGAGGTAATGTTCTATGAAAATAGGCAAGGCTAAATACCAAAAGTCCATATAGGCATCATCAAAGGTAAGCAAAACGCCTCTTGAAGTGCTTCTATTGAGTATTAGGTCTTGAGTCCTTAAAAAGCTAAAGCCTAAGAGCTTAAGCAAACGCACCTGTCTACTCAATTGTTCTTTGTTTACAAAAAGAGTCTTTAGCCTTGCCTCTTTTGGAGGCTTGCCCACATTATGATATGTTAGTATTTTCACACCCACAGGCTTATATTTTAAACCCATGTATAGAGACCTTGACGCACAAACAAGAGAAGACCTAAGGCTCTATTTTCAAGACAGGGACTATATGGTGGTCTCTGTGCCAAGGGATGAGCTTATAAGGGTTTATACCCTGCAGGCAAACCATACAGTGACGGTTGCCAAGAGAATACATGACCTGGAAGGTCAAAGGGCGGAGCTTATGGGCTATGCCATATTGTCCGCTTTACTTTTGAGCTCTCTCGTAAAACACGCAACAGAACAAAAAGTGCTTTTTAAGGTGCAGACAGACTTTGGAGTTGTAGTATCAGAGGCGGATGGAAAGGGAAGGGTGAGAGGCTTTATAGAAGGCGACCCACAAGAAGGTTGGGCTTCTGGAGCTTTAACCGTAGTAAAAGAGCTAAGGCTTGGCGTGCCTTACACGAGCATAGTCCCAGTGGTGGGTAGAAACCTAAAGGAAGCACTTTCCTTTTACTTTGAGCAATCAGAACAAACAAAAACCTATTTGGATATGCACTTGGAGTTTACCCCAGCAGGAACTCAGGCAAAAGCTTATCTTGTGCAAGTGCTTTCTGGAGTTTCTCAAAGAAGCATTGATCTCATAGAGGAAAACCTAAGAAACCTCTCCTTTTTTGAAAAGAGGCCAGAAGACATAGCTCTTGACATACTAAAGGGTATGGAACCAAGGCTTATAGGTCTTAAGGAAATAGAATACTACTGTCCTTGCAGTGAGGAAATAGCTCGCTCAAGCCTAATGCTCCTGCAGGAAGATGAGCTCCAAGATATACTAAGCGAGGGTCCTGCAGAAGTAGTTTGTAAGTTCTGCAAGAGGGTTTATCGCTTTAGCAGGGAACAGCTTATGCTATAATTTTTCCAAGACCGCACCTTTCCCGACTGGGTTGACCCGAAAGGGTTTTGGGAAAGGGTGGCAAAACCCAAGGAGGAAAACATGGCAGTAGTTTCTATGAGAGACCTTTTGGAGGCTGGTGTCCACTTTGGACACTCAAAGGGCAGGTGGAACCCCAAGATGGCACCCTATCTATACGGCGTGCGTAACGGTATACACATCGTAGACCTCAACAAAACAGTGGTTTTCCTTGAGCAAGCCTATCACTTTATAGCGGACAGTGTGGCACAAGGTGCGGAGGTGCTCTTTGTGGGCACAAAAAAGCAGGCAAAGGATGTGATAAAGGAAGAAGCGGAAAGGGCTGGGGTAGCATATGTAAATGAAAGATGGGTAGGTGGGCTTCTTACCAACTTTAGGACTGTGCGTAAAAGCATCCTTAAGCTCCATACCCTTGAGAGGATGGAATCGGAGGGTGTCTTTGATGTGCTTCCTAAGAAGGAGGTAAGAGAACTAAAAAGGAAAATGGAAAGGCTTAGGAAGCTCTACGGCGGTATAGTAAACATGGAAAGACTTCCCACTATCCTATGGGTTGTAGACACAGTTAGGGAAGCCATAGCAGTCCAAGAGGCTAAAAAGCTGGGCATAACGGTGGTAGCCATTGCGGACTCCAACTGCGACCCGGATGTGATAGATTACCCCGTGCCAGGAAACGACGATGCCATAAAGTCTATAAAGCTCCTTACTTCAAAGATTGCGGATGCAGTGCTTGAAGGCAAGCAGAGAAGGGAAAGCCTTGGAGAGGCAGTGGTTGAAGTGCCAAGGAGAAGGGTCATTGCGGTTGAGGAAGAAGAAAAGGTGCTCTTTGAGAAGGCTATGGAGATGTCTGAGAAATACGAATACATTGACAAAGGTGCAGAGGAGGAGTAAGCATGATAAGTGCGGAGATGGTAAAGACCTTAAGAGAGATGACTGGTGCAGGTATGTTGGAGTGCAAGAAGGCTCTGGAAGAAGCGGGCGGTGATATGGAAAAGGCTAAGGAAATACTCAGGATAAGAGGGCTTGCCAAGGCGGACAAAAAGGCAGGAAGGGAAACAAAAGAGGGCATAATCTACGCCTATGTGTCAGAAGATAGAAAAACAGGAGTGCTTATAGAACTAAACTGCGAGACAGACTTTGTGGCAAAGAATGAAAACTTTGTGGAGCTCGCCCTAAACATCGCCAAGCACATAGCGAGCGTTCCAGAGAACAAAGACAGGGCAGGCACTGGTGAGGATATTACAGGCCAAGCCTATGCACAGGACACAAGCATAAGCGTAGGAGACCTCATAAAGTCCGCTATAGCCAAGATAGGAGAGAACATACAGCTGAGAAGGTTTGTAAGATACGATACCGAGGGTTTTGTGCATGCCTATGTGCATGGTATAGGAAAGGTAGGTGTGCTTATAGACTACTTTGCTCCAGAGCTTAATGAGCAGAGCCTTAGGGTTGTGCAAGATGTGGCACTTCAGATAGCTGCCATGAAACCTGAGTTTGTAAGTATAGAAAGCGTTGACCCTGAAGCCCTTGAGAGAGAGAGGAGAATACTCACAGAGCAGGCAAGACAAGAGGGTAAGCCAGAGAACATCATAGAGAAGGTAGTGGAAGGTAGGCTCAGAAAGTTCTATCAGGAAAAGGTGCTCTTAGAACAGGCTTTCATAAAGGAAGAGAAGAAAACTGTGGGACAATACATAAAGGAAAGCCAAACGGGTGTGCAGATTAAGAGGTTTGTAAGGTTTGAAGTAGGTGGTGTCTGATGGAGGAAGCACCTGTATACAAGAGGGTGCTCTTAAAGCTCTCTGGAGAAGCCTTTGCTGGTGAGCAGGATTTTGGTATAGACCCAAAGTTTCTTGAATACATAAGCCTTGAGATAAAAAGCCTTGTGGAAGTAGGAGTCCAAACAGCGGTGGTGATAGGAGGGGGCAATATCTTTAGAGGTATAGAAGGACTTGAGATAGGTATAGATAGGGCGACAGGTGATTATATGGGTATGTTGGCAACGGTTATAAACGCCCTTGCCTTGCAGTCTGCACTTGAGAGGATAGCACAAATTCCTACGAGGGTCTTGTCCGCTATAGAGATGAGGCAAATTGCAGAGCCTTACATAAGAAGAAGAGCGATAAGGCATTTAGAAAAGGGTCGTGTGGTGATATTCGCTGCAGGGACGGGCAATCCCTTTTTCTCCACAGACACAGCGGGTGCTCTCAGAGCCATAGAGATAGGTGCTGACCTCCTTATAAAGGCTACAAAGGTGGACGGCATATACACCGATGACCCACTTAAAAACCCAAAGGCTGAATTTATCCAAGAAATAGCCTATCTTGAAGCCATAAATAGGGGTCTTAGGGTTATGGACTACACCGCTATGACCCTCTGTAAGGAAAACAAGCTACCCATATTGGTGCTTAACATAAAAAAGCCAGGAAATCTGCTAAGGGCTGTGATGGGTGAAAGGGTTGGGTCTTTGGTGAGGTAGTATGAAAACAAAAACAAGCAGGTTTGGAAGCAATGGAAGGATAGCTCATGACTCCTCGGATTTTTATCGCAGAAGGCTATACTCTGAATTTATGCCAGTAGAGGCTCAAAGAGACCAGAAGGAAGTCCCATTTCCTGACAACCTCAAGAATACTATCCTTTGCAAATCTTCAGAAGGTATGTCAGAAATTCCCGACAATAGCCTTCATCTTATGATAACTTCGCCTCCATACAACGTGGGCAAAGAATACGATATGGATATGAGTTTTACAGAATACAGAGAATTTCTTAAGAGGGTTTGGAAAGAGGTTTATAGAGTTCTTGTTCCCGGCGGGAGGGCATGCATAAATGTGGCTAATCTCGGCAGAAAGCCTTACATTCCGCTTCATGCCTATATAACTCAGGACATGCTTGAGTTGGGTTTTTTAATGAGAGGTGAGATAATATGGGTAAAATCTGGTGGTGGTGCACCATCAACCGCATGGGGCACTTGGCTTAGTGCAAAGAATCCAGTGATAAGGGACGAGCACGAATACATTCTTGTCTTCTCAAAGGGCAGTTTTGAAAGAAAAAGCACGGGACAAAGCACTATAAGCAGAGAGGAGTTCCTAACCTTTACGAAAAGCGTGTGGTATATGAAGAGCGAAAGTGCCAAAAAGGTAGGACACCCTGCAGTTTTCCCTATAGAGCTTCCCTATAGGCTAATTAAGTTGTATACCTTTAAACACGATGTAGTGCTTGACCCCTTTATGGGTAGTGGTCAAACCGCTATAGCAAGTTTGATGTGCGATAGGCATTATATTGGTTACGAGATAAACCCTGAATATGTGGAGCTTGCAAACAAAAGAATACAAACATACACACAAGGAGGACAGCCATGATAGAGGATATTTTTAAAAGTGCGGAAGAAGATATGAAAAAGGCGGTAAACTACTTTAAGAACGAAATCGCAGGGCTAAGGACAGGTAGGGCAAGCACCTCTCTTGTTGAGGAGCTAAAGGTAGAATATTACGGTTCAAAGGTTCCCCTTAAACAGCTTGGAAGCATTAGCGTAAGCGATGTAAACCAGCTAACCATCCAGCTTTGGGATGCAAATGCAGTCTCAAGCGTGGAAAAGGCAATAATGGAAAGCCTAAACCTTACACCTCAAAGACAGGGTAATGTAATAAGGATAACCCTACCACCTCTCACACAAGAGAGAAGAAAGGAGCTTGTAAGGATGCTCCATAAAATGGCAGAGGAGGCAAGGGTGGCGGTTAGAAACATAAGGAGAGACGCAAAGGAAATGCTTGAAGACCTTGAGGGAGTTTCTGAAGATGAGATAAAGAGGGCTTTAGAAAGGCTTCAAAAACTCACGGACAAATACATAGAGGAGATAAACGCCATTGCAGAGGCTAAGGAGAAGGAGATAATGGGAGGATGAAGCTCTTTTCCAAAACCCTACTATACAGAGGAACACAAAAACCTCAAGTGGCAATGCCATAGGTCAAATTATCCGTAGGGCTGTTGCCTTATTGTAGATAGAAGGTTTTTGAGTTATACAACCTGAGGTATAATAACTTTCTGTGAAGTTTCCACCACAAGAACGTTTCTATAACTTTGAAGAGTCAGAAAAACTAAAGGCTTTTTTCCTAAAAGCCTGTGAAACCTTCAAGGATTATAGATACATAATACTTCCTTCTATAGAGATATACAACCCTGTTCTATACGGGGAGAGGGCTTTGGTGCTGGGAGGACTTGAGGACGGAAGCCTTCTTTGCCTTAGAAAGGACTGGACTGTAAGTCTCGCAAGATTCCTTAGTATTCAAAAAGAGTTGGAGCTTCCTCTTAGAGTTTTTTACTTTGGAAATACCTTCTCCATAGGTGCCGAGCTGGAAAGTTATCAGGTAGGTTTAGAGCTATTGGGGGATGCCTCTGTATATGCTGAGGTAGAAGTCCTTCAGAGAATTGGAGAATATTTAAAATCCTGTGGACTGTCCGAGCTTACCCTCAGCCTTGGTCATGTGGGTATAGCAATGGGGCTTTTGAAAAAATATGGAGAGGAACACAGACACGCACTTCTTAAAAAGAATTTTTCAGAACTTTCTCAGGTAGAACCTTTGAAGGAACTTCTCATAAAACAAGGAGGACCTGAAGTTTTAGAGGAGTTTGCAAGAAGAAATCCCGAGTTTCAGAAGGAGTGTGAAAGGCTTATGCAAGTTTATGAGTCCCTTGAGGGTTTTAGGGTCATATTTGACCTCTCTGACTTAAGACCTAAAGACTACTATACTGGGATTGTTTTTGAGTTTTTCTACTCTTCCTTGGGTTATCCTGTTGCAGGAGGTGGAAGGTATGACGGGCTTTATAGCACTCTTGGAAAAGACCTGTGTGCTGTAGGAGGTGCGGTATACTTAGACCTTCTCCTTGAGGTCTAAAAACTCTTCAAGCCTTGTGAGCCTTTCCCAAGGTAGATTTTCCTTTCCAAAGTGTCCGTAGCAAGCTGTTTGTTTGTATAGTGGCTTTCTCAACTCAAGAAAGTCTATCATCTTTTTGGGGCTTGTAGGAAAGACCTCCAAGAGTCTTTGTTTTATGTTTTCCCTATTTACCTTTTCTGTGCCATAGGTTTCTATATCAAAGGCTATAACTTCGTTCATACCAAAGGCGTAAGCCATTTGCACCATACACCTATCTGCAAGCCCACTTGCAACTACGTGCTTTGCCATCATGCGTGCCATGTAAGATGCTGTTCTGTCTGTTTTGCTGGGGTCTTTCCCGGAAAATGCACTGCCACCAGAGTAGGCAACATCTCCGTAAGCATCTGAAACTATCTTTCTACCAGTCTGCCCTGCGTCCGCTGCGGGACCTCCAAGAACGAACCTACCCGAAGGGTTTATCAATATGCGCGTGTCCTTGACTATAAAATTTTCAGGCACTACCTTTTTTACTGCCTCTTCCATTATAAAATCTCTGAGCTTTTCTATCTGAGTGTCTGGGTCATGCTGACAGAAGACTATGATATCTTTTACAAAAAGAGGTTTGTCTTTCTCATAGAGCACCGTTATAAGAACCTTACCATCAGGTCTCAAAAAAGGTGCTTTGCCGGACTTCCTCAGGTCTGATATTTTTTTAGAAAGCCCGTGGGCAAGGCTTATAGGCATGGGCATAAGATTTTCAGTCTCTTTGCAAGCGTATCCAACAACCGTTGCGGTATCTCCTGCACCCTCTGAAGAGAGCCCAAGGACAATCTCTGGGCTTTGCTCCTCTATGGAAGTTATAACAGCAGAGGAATCCGCATCAAAGCCGTGCTCTGGTCTGTTATACCCTACTTCCTTTATGGTTCTTCTGACCACACCAGGGATATCCACATAGCTTTCTGTGGAAACATGCCCTGCAACAAAGGTCATACCCGAAAGTAGTAGTATCTCTATTGACACCCTGCTGTATGGGTCCTTGCGTATAAACTCATCCAAGAGGGCGTCTGCTATAAGGTCTGCAAGTTTATCTGGATGCCCCTCCATGGGGGACTCTGCCATCTTTATAGTTCTACCCATGGAGGTTTATTATAAACTACTCAAGTATTTCAAGAACTACTCTTTTGTTTATCTTTCTACCCATGGAAGCAAGAATGGTCCTCAAGGACCTGGCTATACGCCCACCTCTTCCTATGACCTTTCCAAGGTCACTCTTGTCAACCCTGAGTTCGATGACTACGGTTTTCTCTCCTTCGATTTCCTGAACGTTTACCTTCTCAGGGTTGTCCACAAGTGATTTGGCGGTTATCTCTACGATGTCTCTTAGCTGGCTCATGCTTTACCTCCTATTAGAGTATTTTTGCGTTTTTGAGTATGGCTTTTGCTCTGTCTGTTATCTCAGCCCCTTTTTGGAGCCAATCCTTTAGCTTTTCTTCCTTTACTTCTATAAGTGTTTTGTTTACAGGGTCGTAGGTGGCTATCACATCCACCACTTTACCATCTCTTGGAGCCTTTGCATCCGCCACTACAAGCCTGTATATGGGGTGATGCCTTCTTCCGTATCTTGATACTCTTATCCTTAAAGCCATTTTTGCCTCCTCAGAACAGTCTTTATATTATACACTATTTCCTTATAGAATTCAAGACCACACTGAGAGAAGAAAGTGCCATCATAAGCCCCGCATACTCGGGTTTTAGGTATATGCCCTTTGAGTATAATAGTCCACCAGCTATTGGGATGAACATGAAGTTATAAAGGAAAGCCCAGAAAAGGTTTTCTCTTATCCTTCGCATGGTGCTCCTTTTTATGTTAAAAAACTCCTTCAATCCCTCAAGCCCTTTGAGCAAAACTACGTCTCCTGTCCTCTTTGCCATATCTGCACCAGACCCAATAGCAAAAGAGAGGTCTGCCTGAGCCATGGCAGGAGCGTCGTTTATCCCATCGCCCACAAGCCCAACCTTGTAGCCCTCCCCTTTTAGCTCCTCTACCCTCCTTAGCTTGTCTTCGGGTTTTGCCTTGGCAAAAAAACGCTCTATGCCTAACTCTTTAGCTACCATCCCTGCCTTGTCCTCTTTGTCTCCTGTTAGCATATAAACCCTTATGCCTTTTGAGAGGAGAAAATCCACCACCTTTTTTGCTTCTGGTCTTATGCTGTCTTCAAAGTAGAACTCTGCCAGCTTTGTGCCATTCCTGTAGAGTGCTACGCCTTCCTCTGACCTTCCAAGCATATAATCTCCACATATTACACCTACGCCAGCTTCTTCTTTGCAGTTTTCAAAGTTTTCTCCTTGTAAGCCCTTTGACCTGCAAAAATCCCTTATGGATTGAGAGTATGGATGGTTGGAAGCCCCTGCCAGACCGCAGGCTACAGAAAGGGCTGAGCTGTCGTAAAGCTTAAGGTCAATGAGCTTTGGTTTTCCTTCTGTGAGAGTGCCAGTTTTATCAAGTAGCAAGATGTCTATTTCCTTTTCAAGGGCGGATGGGTCTTTTATGAGAACGCCCCTTTTGTAGGCTTTTAAAAGCCCCACTGTAAGTGCAAGAGGAACTGCAATGCCAAAGGCACAAGGGCAAGAAATTACAAGCACCGCAAGGGAAAAATTGACCGCTTTTTGTAGGTCCCCGGTAGACGCATACCAGAAGAGAAAGGTAAAAACAGAGAGCAAGAGCACGAACTGAACAAAATAGTGAGAGAACCTGTCCGCAAGGCGATGAACTCTTGGCTTTTTGCTAAGAGTTTCTTCCACAAGTCTCACGAGCAGGTTTGCATAACTGCTGGAGAAAGTTTTTTCCACCCTTGCCTTTACGAAGCCGGAGATGACCACACTGCCAGATATGAGCTTATCACCAACGGATTTTCTAACAGGAAGACTTTCTCCGCTTATAAGGGACTCGTCCACCTCAAGAGAGCCTTCCAAAACCCTGCAGTCTACAGCTACCATGTCACCACTCCTCAAAAGTAGCGTATCGCCTACAAAAACCTCCAAGGGAGACTTTTCCATCTCCTTTCCATCTTTGAGAACCTTTAGCCTTATTGTTTGCAAAGAAAAGAGGTCTCTTAGTCCTTTTAGGGCTTTGGACTTTACCCACTCTTCAAGAAACTTGCCAGTTTTTACAAAGGTTATTAGAAAGGCGGATGTTTCAAAAAAAGGCTCTCCGGGAAGAAAACCAAAAAGGGAAAGAAAACTATACAAAAGGGCGGATGTGCTTCCTAATACCACGAGCAAGTCCATATTGCCTACTCTTACCCTAATGGAGTTAATAGCCCCTTTATAAAAACTGTAACCGCCTATAAGCTGAACTGCAGATGCAAGTAGAGCCTGTGTATAAAGGCTAAGGGGAATGTGCAAGAACATAAGAGCCATTATTGCAAGGCTTACAAACCAACAAAAAAGAAGTATTTCAAGAGACCTTTTTTTACCCTCTATCCTTTCAACCTTGTAACCCAGAGACTCTATAACCCTTCCTATTTGTTCAATACTCAAGAGTTCCTCGTCAAGGTCTACCAACACCCTTCCAAGTTCAAAGGAAACATCAACCCTACGAACACCTTTGAGTTTTTTAAGACTTATCTCTATAGCCCTTGCACAGTTTACACAGGTCATTCCAGAAACTTTAAGACTAACCCGCATAAGTTTAAGTATGTTATCCCAAACCTGTTAATTTCAAGAGGTTTATTTTACTTTGTTTTTTAGATAATCTTAAATCCCCCTCAATTCGGAGGGCATTCTAAGGTTAAAATATTCCACTATGCTGAAAAGAACCAGATACTGCGGACACATTGGCGAGCAAGACCTTGGAAAGGAGGTTATCCTAAACGGCTGGGTTCATCGCATAAGAAACCACGGAGGAGTAATCTTTATAGACCTAAGAGACAGAGAGGGTATAGTCCAGTGTGTGGTAGAAGAAAAAACAAACCCAGAGGTTTATGAACTTGCGGACAAGCTCAGAGCAGAGTATGTGGTTGCCTTGCGTGGCACTGTTAGGAAAAGACCACCCGGCACAGAAAATCCAAGGTTAAAGACGGGAAACTACGAAGTGGTAATTGAAGAGCTTGACATTCTCAACACTTCAGAAGCTTTGCCTTTCCCTATTGACGAAGAGACACACCTTTCAGAGGAGACAAAACTCAAATACCGCTACCTTGACCTAAGAAGGGAGAGCATGAGGGAAAATCTTCTGTTTAGGCATAGAGCCTATCAGATAGTAAGAAAGGTTTTTGTTGAAGAGGGTTTTGTGGAAATAGAGACACCCTTTCTTACCAAGTCCACTCCAGAGGGTGCAAGGGACTTTCTTGTCCCATCAAGGCTACATCCGGGCAAGTTTTATGCTCTCCCTCAGTCTCCACAGCTCTTTAAGCAAGTCCTTATGGTTGCAGGCTTTGATAGATATTTCCAGATAGTTAAATGTCTAAGGGACGAAGACCTGCGTGCGGACCGTCAGCCTGAATTTACCCAGATAGACTTTGAAATGTCCTTTGTAGAGGAAGAGGATGTTATGGCTTTTAGCGAAAGGCTTATATATAGCCTCTTTAAGGAGCTTCTTGGTGTTGAGCTAAAACTTCCCTTTGACCGTATTTCCTATGAGTATGCTATGGAAACTTATGGCTCGGACAAACCAGACCGTAGGTTTGGGCTTGAGCTTGTGGACCTCACACAGGTCTTTAAAAATACGGAGTTTAAAGTGTTTCGTCAAGCCATAGAATCTGGTGGAGTGGTAAAGGCTATAAACTTCAGAGGCTCAAACCTCTCAAGGAAAGAGATAGACGAGCTTACCCAGTTTGTGCAAAGCCTTGGGGCAAAGGGTCTTGCTTGGATAAAGGTAGAAGAAGACAAACTAAACTCACCCATAGTAAAGTTTTTCTCTGAGGAGGAGACCAGAGAGCTCTTGCAGAGACTAAGGGCTGAGCCTGGTGATGCAATATTTTTCTCCGCAGACAAAAGGGAAGTAGTTTACCGCATCCTTGGAAGCCTAAGACTCCATATAGGCAAGAAATACAATCTTATCGACACGAGCAAGTTTGACATATTTTGGGTGGTGGACTTTCCTCTTATGGAATGGGATGAAGAAGAGAAAAGGTTTGTCTCTTTGCACCACCCCTTCACATCACCGAGAGAGGAGGACATTCCGATTCTTGAAAGGGCTCTGCAAACGCAGGACTTAGGGGAGAAAAAAAGGCTCGTCCACTCTGTAAGGGCAAGGGCTTACGACCTTGTGATAAATGGATACGAAGTGGGAGGAGGTTCTATTCGTATACATAGAAAAGACCTTCAGGAGTTTGTCTTTAAGCTTCTTGAGATACCAGAGATGGAGGCAAGGGAGAAGTTTGGTTTTCTACTTGACGCACTACGCTTTGGAGCACCACCACATGGTGGACTTGCTTTTGGACTGGACAGGCTAATTGCCATAATGAGAGGCTTGGACTCTATAAGGGATGTGATAGCCTTTCCCAAGACCCAAAAGGGTATATGTCCTCTCACTGGTGCACCAGACTATGTGGAGCCAAAACAGCTCAAGGAGCTTCATATAAGGGTGGTGGAAGGTTAGAGAAAATGGTTTTCCTAAGCTTGGTGGGAGTAGAAAAAAGTGAAGTTAAAAAGCATTTTGTTAGACATGGTTTTATCTTTGCTTGCACTGACAAGAGCGAGGAAACACTATTGTCTAATAGGATAATCTTGACTGGAAAAAACTACGCAAATAAGTTATTCGCAGTTAAAGAAGGCGACTTTATTTTTCTGTATAATCTTGACAGAGATGTTCTTTATGGCACTTTTACTGCAAAAGGCGAACCTGGATATGATAAAGGTATTCCAATCTTTGAAGGTAGATACCCTTACTATATACGCTTTGAAACAACACAAACCATAAAAAAAGTTGAAAAGGCGAGTTCAATCTTTAGAAGTCTTAACATCTCGTGGAGAGATATACTGACAGAGAAGGGGGCACTTCTGATAAAGAATATCCTTGAGGGAAGAGCAATAAATAAGCTTCGCAGGGAAGATGTAATAGATGATAAATACATACCCACAATGATGACAACCACCTTGTGGGACTATCCATACCAGAGCTACGGATACACCAAAAAGGGTAATAATAAATACCCCGGCGTTACTCCAGCCTTTATTATTTATAACCTCATATGGAGATACACTGAACCCGGTGAGATAGTATGCGACCCTATGGCAGGTTCTGGGACTACGGTAGATGTGTGCCTTGAAGAGAGGAGAAGGGTTGTAGCCTTTGATATAGTGCCAACGAGAAAAGATATAATACAGGCGGATGCCAGAAACATACCTCTGAAGGATGAAACGGTGGATTTAGTGTTTATAGACTCGCCTTACGGAGACAACATCAAATATAACGACCATCCCTTAAATATAGGTCATATACCTGCAAGTTCTGAAGAGTTTTACGAGGAGCTTGAAAAGGTAATGCAGGAATGTCATAGAATACTCAAAAAGGGTAAAGTATTGGCTTGGTTAATAGGCGACCAATGGGCAAAGGGAGAATATATTCCAGTGGGCTTTAAGATATACGAAAGACTTACAAAATATTTTTCCCCTGTTGATGTAATTTCTGTTGTCCGCAGAAATCAAGCCTCAAATACTCCCTTTTGGAATAGCAAGGCTTTACAGCATAACTTCTATCTAAGGGGTTTTAAATACCTCATAATAGTTAAAAAAGAGGAAAATGTTAAAAGAAAAGAAGCGAAAATAAGGTGGAATTTCTATGAAAGATAGTAAAAAGACTTTCCTTGAAACATTGAAATTGAAAGCTATAGAAAATGTAAGACTAAGAGACATAGAGACAGAGCGGATTGAAGAAAGTGAGAAAGTCATGCCTTTTGAAAAGTTTAGAAGGATAATAGAAAAACTTGGTAGGGTTGACAAGGATGAGTAAGAATACACTTCGCATAGGCACACGAAAGAGCAAGTTAGCTCTTTGGCAGGCAAACTATGTAAAGGAGAAACTTGAGAGCAGGGGCTACGGGGTTGAGCTAGTGCTTATCACTACTACAGGGGATAAAATCCTTGACGCACCTTTGGCAAAAATAGGAGGCAAAGGACTTTTTGTAAAAGAGATAGAAGAGGCACTTCTGAGGGGAGATATAGACCTTGCGGTTCACTCTTTAAAGGATGTGCCAATGGTTCTGCCAGAGGGTCTCACTCTTGGAGCTATAACGGAGAGGGAAGAGCCTTTTGATGTGCTCATATCAAGGGATGGGAGAGGACTTCAAGAGCTTCCAGAGGGTGCAAAGGTAGGCACTTCCTCTCTGAGGAGACAGGTTCAGATAAAAAGAAAAAGACCAGACTTGAGGGTGGAGATCCTTCGCGGAAATGTGGATACGAGGCTCAGAAAACTGGAGGAAGGACTTTATGACGCCATAGTGCTTGCTTACGCAGGTGTTAAAAGAATGGGTTTTGAGGAAAGGGTAAGCCAAGTATTGGAAGACTTTATTCCTGCAGTGGGTCAAGGAAGTCTCGCCATAGAGATAAGACAAGAAGACCAGAGGGTGTATGAGGCTATAGCCTTTCTTGACCATAGAGAAAGTCGTATTAGGGCGGAGTGTGAAAGGGCTTTTCTGAGAGAACTTCAAGGTGGTTGCCAAGTGCCCATAGGTGCATATGCGTGGATTGAAGGCGAGAAATTAAAGCTAAAAGCCTTTATTTCTGACCTTGAAGGAAGGAAGTTTTTAGAGGGGATAGAAGAAGGAGACCCGTATCAAGCGGAGCAAGTAGGCAAAAAACTTGCCAGAAGGCTCTTAGAAGAGGGTGGCAAAGAGATACTTGAGGAAATATACCATCAAAGCTGACCTTCAAGCTCCTTTTTGTAGACCTTCCACCTTGCGGGGCTAAGACTTGAGGAACATCCAAGAGAAGATAGGTCATAGACCTTTATAGCTTGAGGGTTGTCAGGAGTGCTTACAAAAAAGAAAGTTGTGCCTGCGGGTATGCTTCTGGCTTCCTCTTTCCATTTTTTTACCATAGTGGTCAATTCAAGGAGCTTTTCCTTTGCTCTTTGTGTGTCAAGCTCTTGTTTTTTTCCATTTTCTTCGTAAATCCATTGCCCTTCTTGTATCCTTTCTACGATTTCATACATTCTATCCTCTGAGGGTATGCCGTAGAATCTCAAAGCAGAACCTCCTCAAAGTTTATCTCCACATTGCAATCGTTAAAGTCAAATGCACCATCAAACTTTTCTCTGTATCTTCCATCAAATAGTTCAAAGACTTTCACACTCCTCTCATCAGGATAAACAAGCACAAAATATTTCACCTTTTCTCTTTCACACAGTTCAAACTTAAGCCCTTCATCCATACGCCTACTGGAGGATGAAACTATCTCAATAACCATCTGTGGCGGACTTTCTACCCTTTCTGGAATTTCTCCACATAAAACCATCAAGCCTAGTCTTATTACCGTGTCATAAGATATATACCAGTCAAGTTCTCCCGCTACTTTACAGTCTTTGCAATCCTCTAAAGTGCTATATAGTAGGTGTCCGAGTTTTATGAGTGTAATTTGATTAATAGGTCTTGGCAAAGCTATAGCATAAGGGATGCCTTCCACCAACTCCCAGTCTCCCTGCCAGTGCTTCCAATCTTCTATGGTGTATCTTACCGGATATTTCTCAGCTAAACCCATTATAGCTCACCCTTGTTTATGAGTTGTGCTATATCTTTTGCAAAGTAGGTGATTATCATGTCCGCACCCGCACGTTTTATGGAGAGCAAGGTTTCTATCATTACCTTCTTTTCGTCTATCCAGCCAAGCCTACCCCCTGCCTTTATCATAGCATATTCACCGCTCACATTGTAGGCACAGACGGGCAAAAGTGTAAGCTCTTTTACCTTTGATATTATGTCAAGGTAAGCGAGTGCGGGCTTTACCATCACAATGTCCGCACCTTCTTGCATATCCAGAAGAATCTCTTTAATAGCTTCTCTTGAGTTTGCTGGGTCCATCTGATAGCTTCTTCTATCTCCAAAAGCTGGTGCAGATTCAGCTATATCTCTAAAGGGTCCATAAAAGGCAGAGGCATACTTGGCGGAATATGCCATTATGGGAATGTTTTCAAAGCCCGAGGAATCCAATGCTTCCCTTATAGCCCTTACCATACCATCCATCATACCAGAAGGTGCAAGCATGTCCGCACCATTTTTGGCATGCGATATAGCTTGCTTCTTGAGGTTTTCAAGGGTCAGGTCGTTATGAACATCTCCATCACACAACACTCCACAATGCCCATGCGTTGTATACTCACAAAAGCATACATCCGTTATAAGATACATATCTGGCACTTCCTTCTTTATGAGCCTTAGAGCCCTTTGTATAATACCTTCATCACTCCAAGTGTCTGAGCCTACCTCATCCTTGTGCTCTGGTATGCCAAAGAGTATTATGGCAGGTATACCAAGGTCTCTTACCTCTTTTACTGCATCCACTACCTTGTCAAGGCTGTAGCGATAAACCCCGGGCATGCTTGGGACTTCTTCCACAATGCCTTGACCATATCGCACAAAGATGGGGTATATAAGGTCGTCAAGGTTTGGCTTGGTTTCTCTCACAAGCCTACGGATGTTTTCCTTCCTTCTCAATCTCCTTGGTCTTAGCTTTGGAAACTCCATGGAATATAATATATACCTAAGCGGGCGTAGCTCAGGGGTAGAGCGTCTGCTTCCCAAGCAGAAGGTCGTGGGTTCAAATCCCATCGCCCGCTTGTGAAAGCCTTAGCACTCAAAACTTTGAAAAAAGCCACTCTTAAAAACCTTGTCTTTCAATGGGAATGTTTTCAAAGCCTTGTGTATCAATGGTCTGGCATCACAGAAAATTACAGGAAAACACAGAAAATTACGCCCAAAAGTTAACCTATGGTTAACACTTCAAAGGCTTGTGTATCAATAGTTTCGGGCAGTCTCTGTTTTCTTTAGATTAGGACTCAGCATAATCCTCCTATTCTACTAATATACCGAGCTTTAGCAATCTTCTCAGTTAACACGCCGGTTAACCCATTACAAACCAGTTAACCAATAGTTATAACAATGAACTGGTTAAAATAGAGGTTCTGACTGATAGAATAAGAGCTATAATAGTTCCTTATGGTAAAAGAATACAATCACTATCTTGAATACAGAGGTCAAGACCTTTATTTGGAAGGTGTTTCACTCAAAGCCCTTGCGGAAGAATTCGGCACGCCCCTTTATGTCTATAGCGGTAGCTATATCAGAGAGAGAATAAGAGCATACAGAGAAGCCTTCCCTAAAGCTCTTATATGCTATGCGGTAAAAGCCAACTTTAACCCTCACATAGTTGAGTTAGCCAAAGAAGAGGGTGCTGGTGCGGATATAGTTTCTGGTGGTGAGCTTTTTGTAAGCTTAAAAGCTGGAGTAGAGCCTTCAAGAATAGTGTATGCAGGTGTGGGTAAAACTATCAAGGAGCTTGAGTATGCCATAAATTCAGATATTCTCATGTTTAATGTGGAATCTTTTATGGAGCTTGATGTGCTTAATGAACTGGCTGGGAAACTGGGTAAGAAGGCTCGTATAGCCATAAGAGTAAACCCAGACGTAGACCCAAAGACACACCCCTACATATCTACAGGTATGAAAAAAAGCAAGTTCGGAGTGGATATAAAGACCGCAAAGAAGGAATATGAATATGCCAGAAAATTGAAAAACTTGCAGGTGGTAGGTATTCACTGCCATATAGGTTCCCAGATATTGGATGTATCTCCATACATCGAAGCCTCTCAAAAGGTTTTGGAGCTATATTACGACCTTGTTAAGGAAGGCTTTGATATTCAATATCTTGACCTTGGTGGTGGGCTTGGAATAAAGTATAAGCCAGAGCAGTCAAACCCAGAGCCTTCTGACCTTGCGGAAGCTATGCTTCAAGTAGTTAAGGATGTAAAGGCTAAGTTGATCCTTGAACCAGGAAGGTCTGTGGTAGGAAACGCTGGAATTCTTCTAACACAGGTTCAGTTTGTCAAAGACAAAGGGCATAAACATTTTGTAATAGTGGATGCTGGTATGAACGACCTTGTAAGACCAGCCATGTACGAAGCCTACCATCACATAGTTCCAGTGGAAAGAAAAGATAGACCATACACAAAGACCGACGTAGTGGGTCCCATCTGCGAAACGGGAGACTTTCTTGCTTTAGACAGAGAACTCCAAGCTGTGGAAAGAGGTGAGTATTTGGCAGTTCTTTCTGCAGGGGCTTATGGCTTTGCCATGTCTTCCCATTACAATGTAAGACCAAGAGCCTGCGAGGTGCTTGTGGAGAAGGGTAAATACAGGGTTATAAGGCGTAGAGAGGGTTACGAATACATAACCTATTCTTAAGGAGCGTTTAATCCATTGTGTAAAAATAAAGTAAGGAAGTGTTAACATGAAGCAACCGAACAAGGAAAAAGTAGAGCAGTATCGTAAGGAGTTCAGTAAGTTACTCAAAGACCTTATAGCTCAAACCCTTATCAAGTTTCTGCCAGTTGGATGGGCAAGAGGATACAGCTGATAATTCCTCTTGAGGGCAGTTATAAGGTATGGCAGAATTTACACAAATTTTTGAAACAGTTCTTCTTTACCTCCTCCTTAATCTATTATAACGCACGTGGTCATGATAATTAACGCTAAAGTAGTGTCCTCCTTTCCCATCAGCCACAAAGTATAGATAATCAACCTCCGCAGGCTCAAGAGAAGCCTTCAAAGATTCAAGTCCAGGGTTGCATATGGGAGAGGGTGGAAGACCAAAATATACATAGGTATTGTAGGGGTCTTCAAACTTGAGGTGGTTCAATGTCAAACGTCCTTCCCAAAGGCTTCTTCTTTTCAAGGCATATATAACGGTGGGGTCTATCTGCAGTTTCATACCCTTTTTTAGTCTGTTGTGTATAACTGCAGACACAAGAGGTCTTTCTTCCGGTTTTGCGGTTTCTTTTTCTATCATAGAAGCTATGGTAACCCACTCTTCAAGGCTTAGTCCGCTCTCTGCAAGCCTTTTCCTATATTCCTTGGTTTTTTTTAGAAAGTTATTATGCATCACGTCAATAACCCTCAGAGGATGGGTATTCTTTGAAAAGAAGTATGTGTCTGGAAAGAGAAAACCCTCAATACTACTCACCTTAAGTCCATATCTCCTAATGGTCTCCTCGGAGTTAGCATGTCTGAGAAAGTCTTCTCCCGAACATATATTGTTCTCCTCCAGAATCCTTGCTATATCATAAAGATCTGAACCCTCTGGAATGGTTATGCTATAGACCTTCTTAATACCTTTGCTGAGCTTTTCGTATATGTCCCAAGGAAATACAATACCCACAAACTCATATTCTCCAGCTTCAAGTTTTTTCTTGTGCACGATATGAAGTAATAAAAAGCTAAGCGGATTTCTCAAAAGTCCTTCTCTGTAAAACTGGAGGGCTATATTTGTTGTTGGAGTGCCATAGGCTATTTCCACAATTTTCCCCTCAGTTTTTACTGGTAAGAGGGAATAAAGGATAAAAAGGGCTAATACAAAAACTGGAAGTAAAAACTTCAGATATTTCATAGGGTATCCATATACTCCAAAAGTATTAAGTAAGCGGACAGGCTGTCTTTTAGTTTTTTCTTCTTTTTTGAGCCCATCTCTTGCATTATACTATATGCTTCTTTTGTGGTATACCTTTCGTCCCAAAAAAGAACCTCAACGTCTTCAGGCAATAACTCTTTGAGTTTCTCCGAAAAGCTTATTACTTCCTTTGCCCTTTGACCCTCTTTCCCCCTCGGTGTAAGGGGAAGTCCTATAACAAGGATATGGATGTTAAGCTCCACTACCTTATCCACTATTGCCAAAAGGGTCTGTTCGCCTTTGTTTTCAATACCTTCTATAGGTATAACTACACCAAGCTTTGTATCGCCAAGAGCCAAGCCTATGCGTTTACTACCATAATCTATTGCAAGGATCTTCAACCTGTCTTGAAACCAATCACCTTATATAGCGGACAATAGGCTATGGCGGAAGTTCCTATAAACACTATTCCAACAAGTCCTAGTATCCAAAAGATACCACCCTTGGTAAAGGCCAAATAAAGAAACACAAGCCCCAGGAATATCCTTATAGCTCTGTCCCAAACTGCCATGTTTTTTTCCACGGTTTGCACCTCCTTTGGGGATAATTTTAACATAATAGACTATGAAGGGTCTGGTAGCAGTACTTACCGACTTTGGACTGAAAGACGGATTTGTTGGGGCTATGAAGGGTGTAATACTTAGTATAAACCCAGAAGTTCAAATCGTTGACATAAGCCATGAAGTGGAGCCTTTTAACATACTTCACGGTGCACTACTTCTGAAAGCTCATTTTTCTTATTTTCCAAAGGGAACCGTATTCCTATGTGTGGTAGACCCAGGTGTAGGTTCAGAAAGACTTCCTATTGTAGTTACCGCTGGAGGGTATACCTTTGTAGGACCTTACAACGGACTTTTTGACCTTGTCCTAAGAGATATAAAAGAAGTCCCAAAAGCTTATGAAATAGAAAAGTTTACACTTCCGAGAATAAACGAAACCTTTCACGGCAGGGATGTGTTTGCACCCGTAGCAGGATGGCTAAGCAAGGGTATAAACCCTCAAGATGTTGGAAGACGCATAGACTATAAGTTTAAACTCCTATGGGAAGAGCCAGAGGATAGAGGGGACATAGTCGTGGGGAAAATAGTTTACTTTGACCAATTTGGTAATGGTATAACTAACATTCCTTGCAAAAGATATGAGGAAGGTTACTTTAGAGGTGAGAAGCTAAGGGTAGTCTCTTACTTCCTTGAGGCGGAAAGGAATAAGCCTGCCTTTGTATGCGGTAGTTTTGGTCTTATGGAGATATTTCTACCGTTAGACAACTTTAGAGAAAGATTTAATGTTAAGATTGGAGAGAAGGTGGACTTGAAAAAAATACAGTTATAGCCGATAATATATTCATGATTGAAAGGATAGATTCACAGAGAATGATAGGTAACATAACGGAGCCAGAGGAGAGGAAGAAGAAGCAGTTTCAGGAAAAGGGAGAAGGTCAAGGCGTGAGTGTTGAGCTTTCTCGGAGAATTACAAGCGGTGGTCCTGTAAACTACGAGGACCTCAGCAAAAAGGTGGAGAACATAAGGGCTCAACTGCGTAAAAACGCCTACGAGATCTCTCCAGAGAAGATACTACAAGGCTTGGAAAAGTTCCTCTCCTCTAAATAGCTTTCAAGAGCTCCTGAGTGTAGGGGTGTCTTGGGCTGTCAAAGACGGTCCATACATCTCCTTCTTCTACAATAATGCCATCTTTTAAAACCATTACTCTGTCTGCCACCTCCGCTACAACACCAAAGTCGTGGGTAACAAGAATAACACTTCTGTTTTCCCCCTTCATATCCCTAAAAAGTTTAAGTATCCTATTTTGGATAGAAGCGTCTAAGGCGGTAGTTGGTTCATCCGCAAGCACCAGCTGTGGGTTGCATACTGTAGCTATTGCAATGCAAACTCTCTGCTTTAGACCACCAGAGAGATGATGGGGGTAACTGTTATAAATTCTCTCCGTCTCTTTTATACCTGCTTTTTTCAAAGCCTCAAGGACATTCTCCCTTGCTTCCACTTTTCCAAAGTGGGTTTTATAGGTTTCTTCAACCTGAAGCCCAACTTTATATAGTGGGTCAAGATATACAGAAGGCTCTTGAAAGACTATAGAGATATGCCTTCCCCTTATCTTTTTGTATTCCTTCTCTGGCGTGCCAAGTAGTTCCTGCCCTTTAAACCTTATAGAGCCTTCAAGCCTGGCATTCTCTGGAAGAAGTCCTATTATGGAGTATAGTATTGAGGTTTTTCCAGAGCCTGACTCGCCTACTATGCAGAGCACTTCACCTTCTTCAAGGTCAAAGCTTATACCCTTCAGAATGCGATTATTGCCATAGTAGAGGTTTAAGTTTCTTACTTCAAGAAGCATCAAACAACCTTTTGAATACGGGCTTCATCCTATCATACAGCTCATATAGGTCTTGAGATATAACCTTTATGTCCGCAAGGGTTTGCATAAAGTTGGTATCTCCAAACCATCTGGGAACTAGATGAAGGTGTATGTGGCTTTCTAACCCAGCCCCCGCTGCCCTACCGAGGTTGTAGCCCACATTTATGCCATGGGATTTCATAACTTCCCTTATAAGCTGTATGCAAACCCTCGTTAGCCTGTGTATCTCAAGTGCGGTTTCTTGGTCAAGAAGCAGATAATCTCCTATGTGGTCTATGGGTGCTACCATTAGATGTCCGGGGTTGTAGGGAAATTTGTTAAATATGACAAAAGCCCTTTTACCACGGTGTAGGATAAGGTAGTCTCTGAGCTTTTCTTCTGGTTGAGACACAGCCTCGCATAGAAAGCATCCCTCTTGCTCGTTTACCTTTTCCACATATTGGCTTCTCCAAGGTGCCCAAAGGAGCTTCATAGTCTCAAAAGCCTCCTTATAGCCCTTTCCACATCCTCTTCCTCTGGAGTATAGTCATGTCTTTCCAGCTCCATAGTATCCCTAAAGTATAGAACCGCAGGAAAGCTAAATACTCCGAGGTCTTCCGCACTTGTATGTTTGCTTACATCAAGCCAGTAGAAGTTTATCTTGTCTCCATAAAGCCTCTGAAATCTTATTAGTCTATCATAGAAGATTTGATTTTGTGAATTACCTGGCATAGTTAGGAGCACAACCGCCGGCTTTTCTCCAGCCATTGCCTTTTCGTAAAAATCTCTATCTGTAAGCTCCTCAAAACCTTCAAACATCATAACCTCCTTAGAAAGATTATAACTCATGCTACTGTCCACCTTTTTAACTCTTCCATTGGTAAATATCATAAAGGCTAAAGGACTGAGGGGGGCTGTTTCAAAATTTGTGTAAATTCTGCCATACTTGATAACATACCCTCAAAAAGAATTATTAGCTGGGACTATATCCTCTTGCCCATTCAAATCCTAACACCTTACAATGGCTTGAGACATAAGGTCTTTGAGTAGCTAACTGAACTCCCTACGGTATTGTTCTACTTTCTCCTTGCTTGGCTGTTTCATGTTAACACCTCCTTACTTTATTTTTACACAATGGATGAAACACTCCCGACTGAGGTTTTATAATTAATGCCTATGGCTATAGACAAAGAAAAAATTAAGCAGGCTATAAGGCTCTTTCTTGAGGGTATAGGAGAAGACCCAGACAGAGAGGGTCTTTTAGAAACTCCAGACAGGGTTGCCCGTATGTGGGAAGAGTTTGAAAGGCAAAGGGAGTTTAACTTCAAGCTCTTTGAGGAGTTTGGCTCTTACAATGAGATGGTGCTTGTGAAGGATATAGCCATATATTCCTTTTGTGAACACCACCTATTGCCCTTTTTTGGGAAAGCCCACATAGCCTATATACCAGATGGAATAGTATGCGGTCTTTCCAAGTTGGTCAGAACCGTGCGAGCTTTTGCTCTGCGACCTCAGGTGCAAGAAAGGCTCACAAACCAGATAGCGGACTTTTTAATGGAACAGCTAAAGCCAAAGGGTGTGGCTGTGGTGCTTGAGATGGAGCATCTTTGCATGTCCATGAGGGGTGTAATGTCTCCGGGACATCTTACCGTCACGTCTGCACTTAGAGGCTTATTCCTTAGCGATATAAGGACAAGGGAAGAGTTTCTAAAGCTCGTAGGCAAAAAGGCTCTATGAGGCTGTGTCTGATAGCTGGCTCTGGAGAACTGCCAAGGGTCTTTCTAAAAAGTGCAAAGGAGAAGGGTGTTGAGGTCTTTGTGGCGGGGGTTAAGGGTATAACGGACCTGCAAGCGGACGAATACTTTCCTTTAGGCAAGATAGAAAGACTACTCAAAACCCTTGAGAAAAAAGGGATAAAAGATATAGTAATGTTAGGAAAGTTTGAGCATAGTCTCATATTTTCTCACCTTTTGACCCTTGATGAGCTTGCCATAAAGATACTAAGGAAAGCCAAGGATAAAAAGCCTCAGACCCTTATAAAAACGCTCATGGAGGAGCTTGAGGCTCTTGGTTTTGAGTTTCCAGACCCAAAGCCTTATCTTGAAGAACTTCTTGCACCTGCAGATAAGATATCTTCCAAAGAGCCTTCTGAAGAAGCCATGGAAGATGGTCTTTGGGGCTTTCCTATAGCAAGACAAATAGCAGACCTTGACGTGGGACAAACTATTGTGGTAAAGGATAAGGCAGTGGTAAGCGTGGAGGCTATGGAGGGCACTCAAAGGGCTATAGAAAGGGCTGGTGAGCTTGCTGGAAAGGGCTGTAGGGTTATAAAGGTGGCAAGAAAGAGCCAAGACTTTCGCATAGACGTGCCTACGGTAGGTCCAAAGACTATTGAAGCGATAAGGAAGATAAAAGGAGATACGCTTTTTGTAGAGGCTGGAAAGGTATACCTTTTGGAAAAAGAAAAGCTCATAAAACTTGCAGACAAGTATGGTATAGCGGTCTATGGGCTTTGAAGGAAAAACTCTATGGCGGTTTTTGGCTCACCTTGAAATACTACCCTACCCTCTTTGAAAACAAAAACCCTATCGCACCTTAGTATGTTGGAAAACCGGTGTGCAACGAGCACCATGGTCTTGTCCTTGAATCTTTCAAACAGGTTGTTTAGAACCTCTTCTTCCTTCTTGGCATCAAGGGCGGAGGTAACCTCGTCAAGCAAAAGAACCTCTGGAGACCTCAAGAAAAGCCTTGCAAGAGCGAGCCTTTGCCTTTCTCCACCTGATAGGCTCTTTGGACTTACCTGTTGGTCAAGGTCCTCTACAAAATCACAACCCGCAAGCCTAAGGGCTTCCCAAAGCTCTGTCTCGTCCCTGTCCCCTGCCATAAGGAGGTTTTCTCTAACCGTGCCAGGAAAGACAAAGCTGTCTTGAGACAGAAACAGAAAGAGGTCTCTTAGCTCCTCCTTCTTTATATGCTTTAACTCAAGCTCGTCTACTTTTACACTTCCCTCGTATGGCACAAAACCTGCCAAAACACGCAAGAAGGTGCTTTTTCCAGAGCCCGTATCTCCCATTATGCCTATCTTCTCTCCTTTTTTAATAGAAAGGTTTATGTCTTTTAGAAGCTCAACACTGCCAAGTTTTACCTTGAGCCTCTCTACCCGTATGCCTTGACTTAAGCTCCTAAGGGGTAGACTTCCCTCCTCTTCCTCCTTTAGGCTAAGGACTTCTCTAATTCTCTGTATAACTGGAAGGGAGGACCTCACCTCCATCACACCCTTTTGAGCCTCCATAAGAGGGTTTTGTAAGAAGACCAGGGCGGTAATGTAGGATATGAAATCCCCAGGGGTTAAGCTACCTTCCACAATTCTATATCCACCGTAGAGTATCACCATAGCAACCACAAAGTAGCCAAAGGTGTAGTTAAAAACAGAATTCATGGCAAAGTATAGCTCCGACTTGAAGCTGGACCTAAAAAGAAGGCTATTGAGCTTTTGGAAAAGACCCTCAAACATGGACTGAGCCTTAAAGCTCCTTATACTATCAAAACCCAAGAAGGAGCTAAAAAGCCTATCTGTGATGTTTGCATAGCCTTCTTGGGCCTTCTTTATGTGTTTGCCTCTTTTTGTG
>JAXSOH010000007.1:0-36480 GCA_037925805.1 Aquificaceae bacterium | reverse complement strand
GAGCACAGTTAGGAGAGTCTCCAAGGCTTACACTTTTTTGTTCGGATTTGTAGGTAACTGGGTCATAGTAATACAGAGTGGCATTTCTATCTGCGTCGTTGTTGTTAAACAAGGTTGTCTTTAGCCTTACTTTGCCATCTGAGCCAGTATTTCCCCACGCACTGCTAAAGGACGTAGGACTATCTTCATCACTTAGATAGACATACACACTTTGCAAAGGCTGACCATTGTTAGATTTGAAAGTTAGGTCTATACAGATTTCCTTAGGTTGCTGAGTGAGAAGAGGATAGTCCAAGTTCCACCAGTATTTTGAGAAGTCTTCATTGGTTATAACGATACTCACAGAAACACTGCCATTTCTACATGTGCTTTTTGCTTCGTCAACACTGCTAAATCCTGTAATAGTCCCTATGCCCAACATCTCCCAATTTCCACTGTATGGATTGTAGGTGTATATAGGGACATTAACATAACTAGCTTCCTCGTCAGATAGCTTTCCACAAAGTTCATTATCCTCAGCAAGGCCAGTGCGTGCTTTTTTGCTATTATCACAAAAGTCATAGAGAATGTTCTCACATGCGTTCCCACTTATCCATCTTGTTATACGCGTCCCTTCTGTTTGAGCCTTTGTAAGTTTACCCTGTGCTATCGCCTGTTTTACTACATCTCCTAAATTTCTACCGTTGTCATCCATTATGTTAATGTAGTCAAAACCAGCAGATACTATAGTCCTACCTCTGTTATCTCTATATTGTCCAGGGAATCTATCACCTTGAGTAATAGGGTCAAAAGTTTGCAAAGAAGCAACCAAGGAAGTAACATCCTGAGGAATTGAAGTTTCAGGAATTTTAATTTCCAATACTGGGTTCTGTCCATTTTGTTTAGCTATCTCTACATCTCTGTTGGCTTTTACCATCTTTCGCCCGTTTATGTCCTTAAAGACCGCAAACTTGAATACCCTTTCACCAGTAGAAGATGTAAATACAGCATTATCTCTTCTTGCCACAGCTACTATGGTCTTTTCAAGCTCTGCAGTTATGTTTATGTCCGCCGGTTTGTCAAAGTCTATTCTTCTGGACCACTCCACAAAACCCTGCTTTTTGACATTTATCACAACATAACCACCATCGCTCCATAGTTTCAATGTTCCAGCGAAAGAACCAAACTCTGTGGTATTCAGAGTTAATCGGCCAGTTTCACAGTCCTGTGTGCAATTTTTCTTGTAGGCTACTATCTCAACCACCGCATCCTTAAGAGGGTCTCGTTTTGTCTGTTCTTGTGCTTTCTGTGAAGTTCCCACAAGAGTAGAAAGCCCCAGCACTGAACCAGAAACTGTTCTCTCGGTAGCTTGTGGTGCAGGTGGTGGGGGTGGTGCACTTCCTCCTCCGCCTCCTCCACCTCCTCCACCACCACAAGAGGCTGCCAAAAGACCAAGCCCCACAAAGAAAGAAGCCACCAAGGATTTAATGTTTTTGGGGTAAGAAGTATACATGCTTCACCTCCTTTTTAAAATATAATCTTATATCATATTCCTAAATTTTCAAGCCTGTTTTCAGTAGCTGTAGCTCGCTCCCAAAAATAGGGTTATAGTGTCTTCTCTTACCTTTTGAACCGCTGTTCTTCCGGGAATTATCTGAGCCTTTCCTGTGCCGTAGGCGTATACTGCTCCAAGGGTTATGGCTGAGTTCTTTGTAAAGTAGGAAATACCAAAAGTAGCCCCGTATCTATCTATATTTTCCCTCTGGTCTTTTCCACCTGCTTTTATTGATGGTGTGTTGGCAAAATCCGTATAAAAGCCTGCCCTCAAGGCTATCTTTGAGGTGGGATAGTATTCCGTTCCCAAAGACCAGTTTATCACGCTTTCGTAATCATCCGTCTTTGTGTAGTATAGGACATCACCAGCTATCAAGAAAGTTGGAGTTGGAAAGTATGCCATACCAAATTTTACTTCATAAGGCAGTTCACGCTTTTTATTATCCTCGGTCAAGTTAAAATCTACATCATTAACACCATAATTGTTACTGCTTATTCCTCTATATGTAACCTGTGTTCTTCTTTTTGAATGTAAGAGATAGGTTTTTGAAAGGGTTAAGCCCAAAGAGACCTTGTCCACTGGTGTAATCATAGTTCCCAGTATGGGCTTTATGCCATATTCATCAAAAGAAACATAACCATTACTCCACTCAAATTCCCCGTTGCTAAGATTAAGGAGCTGATTCCTTATTATCCTTCCATTCCTGTAATGAAAGTATAAAGTAGCGCCAAAGGCAAGTCTATCGTTGATTTCTATAGCGTAAGATGGTCCTATATTATAGGTTTTGTCCTCATCGTTTATGTTTATCACATATCTTTGAATATATACACCCGGTATTGCACTTACTATGTTGTAGAAAACCTGTTCCTGACGCCTACTTATGGAGTCTGTTACGCCATAAGAAAAGCCCGCAACCCCCGGACCAAACTTCTGTGTTAGACCAAAGAAGTTGGGAATTAAGCCAGAAGACCTCAGCGTCCAGTCTTCTGTACCACCAGTGGTCTTCGGAAGCACCTTTAAGTAAGACTTCTCCGAAAGGTGAAAAGCGTTTACGTTTATGCTCAGCTTGTTGCCTATTGTGAGAGCTAACCCTGCTGGGTTATAAAAAGCACCAGCTGGATCGTCAGATATGGCAGTATAAGCTCCGCCCATGCTCCCAGCCCTGTCTCCTGGAAGAAAGTTCCTATAATGAAACTCGTCCGCAGAGGCAACACCAAAGGAAAAGAGCAGACCCAAAAGTAGCTTACTTAATTTTTCTTGTCTTTTCCTCATATCTCACCTCGTTTTTCCTATTGGCTTTGTTTTTCATATCGTTCTCCTCAAGAAAGTTCTGGAGCACTTTTATTCTTTCTTGGATATTCGGATGGGTTTTTTGCATCTGGTATGCATAACCCGACTCCAAAACCCTTTGCAAGAACCTCTGGAGTGCTTCTGGGTCATATCCAGCCATGTAAATCATTTGAGTGCCTATCCTGTCTGCTTCATATTCCTGCTGTATCTTGTATCCTCTTTCAAAGAGTATTGCGTAAGCCTGGTCAAGAAGTGCACTTACCGTTTTCTCCACCACTGCGGAGGGCCCGCTTATAACCGCAGAAAAACCAGACACAGGACTGTCTTCAGAGCCTCTTATGTTTATCTCTTTAACTATGTGCCTTTCTGATACATGGGCTATTTCGTGAGCCAGAATACCTGCAAGCTCAGCTTCATCCTTTGCCAATCTTAGACAACCTTTTGTAATAAAGATATATCCGCCGGGTGCAGAAAAGGCGTTTACATCATCCGTATCAAGCACTCCAAACCTGAATTCCAATTCTGGTCTGTTTGAATACATGGCTACCGCCTTTCCAACAAGGTTTATATAGCGTGTAAGGTCTTGGTCCTTAAGCAGAGGATAAGCTCCCACTATCTTTACCGCAAGCTCTCTACCAAATAGAACCTCCGCCTCCACATCGGTTTTTGTATATCCCTGAGCCTCAAGCTGGTTAGCTCTTTTTCTGTAGTTCTGAGCCAAAGACAAGGAAAGAAACAAAAGCACAAATATAGCTATTTTTAACGCCCTTCCTCCAAGAATTTTAATACCTCCTCTTCCTCTATTTTAATACCTTCGAGCCATTTAATGGATGATAGGTCAAGCATGTATTTCTGGCTTACCCTGGCTCTATCTTCTAATAGACCCCTTGCCGCCGCTGCAGTGGTATAGCTGGATGCTCTTCTTCTTGCAGTTTCCTTAAGGCTTTTATCCTCCTCAAAAACAGAAACCTTCCCCATGGGTTCTTGATTAGAGAGTAGTAAAGAAGACACCCAACCCTGTGTGTTTTTGTATTCAACCTTGAACCAGCCTTCTCTTTTTTCAATAACCTTAAGGCTTTCACCCTTCCTGATGGATGCGAGCTCCTTAGAACCAAGTTTTGGCTCCGAGAGTAGTGGAGCTTTTAGGCTTTGGACATAGAGGATCTCTGAGGCAAAGGAGAGGCTAAGGGTTAGGTTCAAAAGGAGCCATTTCATTACCTTTATAATATAACACTCTGTGCCTAAAATTCAAGCCTATTTTTCCTTAAACTCCCAAACGCCGTCCCAATCTTCTGGTGGTGGGTTCTGCATAAAGGTTTCGCACCTCTGTATAAAGATAAGTGCCACCTTGTCCTGTGGTTTTAGTTTGAGCACCTCTTGAAAGAGCTTTTTTGCTCCGCTCCAGTCTTTTGCCAGGTAAAGCTCAAAGGCTTTTGTGTGTATATCTGCAAGCGTGCGGTCATCTTCCATAACTTGATATATTCTTATAGGTTTCCTTTTTCCCTTTACTCTCACTAAGTCAAGGGGTCTGAGGATAAACCCACCTTCCAACCTTTCTGCAGTGCTTTCAGAGATTATTATCTCAGCACCATAAAACTTTGTGAGACCTTCAAGCCTAGAGGCAAGGTTCACACCATCACCTATAATGGTATAGTCCATCCTCTTTTTTGAGCCAACGTTACCAAGAACCACCTCCGCAGTGTTTATTCCTATACCACTTTGTATCTGAGGTAATCCTAAATTGGAGAGCTTTGTGTTTAACTGCTTTATGGACCTCCTTATCTGGAGGGCACACTCTACCGCTCTTTTGGCATGGTCTTGCATCCTTACAGGTGCACCCCAGAAGGCAAGTATGGCATCCCCTATGAACTTGTCGATAGTTCCCCCTTTTTGGAAGATAACCTCAACTATATGGTCAAAGTAGATGTTTAGCAACTCTACAACCTTCTCTGGTGGAAGTTTTTCAGAGATATCTGTAAAGCCTCTTATATCTGAAAATAGTATAGTAAGCTCTACTCTTGAACCTGTCCTACCAGAAAGGGCTTCGTCCAGACCCTTCTCAAGCTCTGACAGAATAGCAGGAGAAACATATCTCTCAAAGGTTTTTCTAAGAATGAGCTTTTCCCTCTCTTCCTTTAATGCCAAGAAGGACAGAGTGAGAACGAAGTTAGAAACACCGCTCAGAACAGGATACACCACCTCTGCAACCACATTCTGCCAAAAGAGGAAAAGAGCAATTGGGACATATGCAAAGATAAAGAAGGCAGACAGAAAAGCTCCCCTTTTTATACCAAAAGACATAAAAAGAGAAACAAAAAGCGATAAAACAAGAGCTATAAGATAGGTAGCGTAGGAGGGTAATGGTCTTAGAAAGTCTTTCTGTATTAGGTTTGAGTATGCAAAGGCGTGAATGAAGACACCGGGGGTTGTAGGACCCATTGGTGTGGGCTTTAGGTCTTCCAAGCCTACCGCACTGGCACCTATAAAAACCACCTTTCCCTTGAACTCTTCTGGGCTTATTAGCATATTTTCCAATTCACCCCTCTTTATTGCCTGTATAGAGGCAAGAATTCCACTCATGGAGTATGTGTTTATCTGACCGTAGAACTTAACCATATACTTGCCATGGTAATAGGGTATATGAGCAGTGTAATCCTTGGATTGTATAGTGAGAGTATTCCTTCCTTGAATTATATTGTAGTCTTTTAGGTTTTTAAGAAAGCCAGCAAGAGAAAGGCTGGGAAAATGTATATCTCCATAGCTTTTTATGAGAGATGTCCTTCTATAGACGCCATCCATATCTGGCTCAAACTCCACCACACCCAGACCACTGGATGCAATGTAGAGTTCCCTGTAGGGTATAACATAGTCGTTATATTTGTCAGGTTTGAGCATACGCACATTTTTTAGGCTATGTTTATCAGAAAGGTCTGCCGGCATATCCTTAGATGTCCCTTTTTCCTGTTCTTTAATTAGGTTGAGTGCGTGTATTACTCTATTAGACTCAAGGGTTGCGTTGGCAAGGTAGATATCTTGGTCTGCTTGCGATTTTTCTGTAAATAAAATATCGTAAATTATCAGCTTTGCACCACCTATGGTCAAAAATTCTATTACGTCACCATGCACTGACCTTGGCCATGGCCATCTACCTACCAAAGGGTCCATAGCCTTGAGAGAAGCCTCATCTATTAGGATGACGACCACCTCCTCTGAAGCCTTTTGACCACCAAAGGCAAGCCTCATCCTATAGTCGTAGGTTATACCCTCCCAACGACCAATTAAGCCTGAGATTTTTAGAGGTAAAGGGATAAGTGCAGAAAAAATTGCGAGAAGAGTAAAGAGGATTGCTCTATATCTCTTTTTTTTATGCTTCATAGCGTATAAAACCCCGCACCCGAGACTGCAGGTCTACCGTTGCTCCCTTTCGGGCCTGGCGGGGTTCAACCCTGTCCCGTTGCGGGGCTGTTTATAATTATAAAGCATGTTCCTAACATTTAGGGATATAAAAGTTGCCTGTAATTTCTTAAAGGAAGTTACATCTACTCCAAGTCTAAACCTCTCTAATGTTGACTTTGTAGAACCTATTTTTGTGGCTATTCTTAAAGCCATGGATAAGCGTAATGTTAAACTCAATCCTAACATAGAAAGTTACGTCAATAGGATACTTCAAGAAGACGAAATATCTGATACAATTGTTCCCATTAAGAAAATACAAACACAAGCTCAGTCCGATTATATAGTGAAAGAAATAATTCAAAGATTGGCGGGTTCACGAGACTATGAAGAGGAACTCTTTTATATACTAAGTGAGTTGGTAATAAATTCTCTAACTCATGGACAAAGCCCAGCCATTGTATATTGTCAAGTTTATCCTAACATTGATGAAATAGAAATAGGTGTTGTTGATAGAGGTTTAGGTTTTTTGAATACGATTTCGAGGGTAAGAAAGGTGGAAACCTATAAAGATGCTTTAAAAGAAGCCATAAAGAAAGGAGTTTCTGGATATGCTAAAATGGTATACTCATCTGTTATCAAACACGCAGGTATGGGCTTATATATAATCTCAGAAATATTAAAGGACTGTAAGGGTTTAATGTATATAATCTCAGGAAACGCCTTGTATGAAATAGTATCAGACAAAGCATTAGAATGTGATTTTAATTGGGATGGTAGTATAGTTTACATAAGATTAAGAAGAGGCGAATTTAAAAGGAGAGTTTCGGACTATGGTATAGAACTTTATATAAGCATGAAGCTACTACCAGAGGAGGAGGAAGAAGATATTTTTTAAGTGGTTTGAAGTTGTCTACTATAGGATACTACCACGTTTAAAATCTTTCTTATAGTTTTATTTGCGTTTATAACAGATATGTTTGCCTTGACAAAATCTACTCCAAAAGCCCTCACTAAGATACCTATTAATTCATCTGCAAAACTTTGAGTTATTAAATCAATATTCTCAAAATCTAAGACAATCTTTTTACCCATCTGAATGTGTTGATAGATGGTTTCTCTTATTATCTCAGCGTAGTATCTTGAGCCTGCAAGATTACTTCGCACTATGTCATATATAACTATTCTCTCCTCCATAGCTTATCCCTTGATAATATTCAATTATATCAACCCTGCACTTTATGTCAACTCAACTATCCATTCCTGCATAGCCTTTATAGCCCTCTCCGCCAAGAACCTTTTCCTTTCCTGCTTATCCTTTAGCTTTCTCTCCAGAGATGGCAAAAGTCCAAGCACGGGGGACATAGGCTGGAGCGTTCCTTCCTTACTGGTTATATACCTTACAAGAGAACCCAACATGGTCTCCTCTGGTGGGACAAGTAAGGGTTTACCCTTTATGAGCCTTCCTGCGTTTATACCAGCTAACAGACCAGTGCTTGCGGATGCTGAGTATCCTTCCACGCCTGTTATCTGTCCTGCAAAAAAGATATTTTCATACCTTCTCATATTCAAAAAGGATGTGAGAATTCGGTTTGACTGTATAAAGGTATTTCTGTGCATAGAGCCAAGTTTTACAAAGACCGCATCTCTAAGACATGGTATTAGCCTAAGAACTCTTTTTTGTTCTGAATAGGTCATGCGTGTTTGAAAGCCTACAAGGGAGAGCAGTGTGCCCTCCTTGTTTTCTTTTCTTAGCTGGACTACCGCAAAGGGTTCCCTTCCAGTGCTTGGGTCTTTTAGACCTACTGGCTTCATAGGTCCAAAGAGCAGTGTTTTGTATCCTCTTCCTGCGAGCTCTTCTATTGGCATACAACCTTCAAAGTAAACGAGGTTTTCAAAGTCTTTTGATTTTACCTTTTCCGCCTTAAGAAGCTCCTCATAAAAGACTTTGTATTCCTCTTCCGTAAGGGTGCAGTTAAAGTAGTCATCCCCTCCCTTTCCGTAGCGAGAAGCCCAAAAGCCTTTTGAAAAATCCACGCTATCCGCTTCAACGATAGGGGATATGGCATCGTAAAAGTAAAGGTAATCAAAGCCTATAAGCTCTCTTATATCTTCTGCAAGGCTTTGAGAGGTCAAGGGTCCAGAAGCAATAATAACTACCCTATCTCTTGGAACTTTCTTTACCTCTTCTCTTATTACCCTTATATTGGGATGCTCTGTTATCTTGCGAGTTATGTATTCAGAAAAAAGCCCCCTGTCTACCGCAAGAGCTGTGCCTGCTGGCACGTAGGCATATTTACCAGCCTCTACTACCAAAGAGTTAAGCACTTCCATCTCTGCCTTTAAAAGTCCAGCACCAGAGGTAAGCTCCACGCTACCGAGGGTATTACTGCATACGAGCTCAGCCAGTTTATCAGTCCTGTGGGCTGGGGTGTATTGACTGGGTCTCATCTCATAAAGTAATACACTAAGACCCATGTTTGCCAGTCTATAGCTGGCTTCTGCACCTGCAAGACCTCCACCTATTACAGTAACCTCTTCCATAGCGTTATAATTTTAGGTATGTGTGGAATAGTAGGCTATGCAGGAACAAATCCTGCACTTCTGGTTTTACTACAGGGGCTTGAAAGGCTTGAGTATAGAGGTTATGACTCTGCTGGTGTCTCCCTAATAGAAGATGGAAAGCTCTATGTGGAGAAAAAGGTAGGCAAGATAAGGGAGCTTATAAGAAGCCTATGGGGAAAGGAGCTAAAGGCTACCGCAGGCATAGGACACACACGATGGGCAACTCACGGAGAGGTTTGTGAACTAAACGCACACCCTCATGTAGACAGCAAGGGCGAGTTTGCGGTGGTCCACAATGGCATTATAGAAAACTACAGAGAACTAAAGGAAGAGCTTCAAAGGCACGGGGTAGAGTATAGGTCTCAGACAGATACCGAAGCCATAGCTCACCTTATCTCTCTTAACTACGAAGGAGACCTTCTCAAAGCTATCCTTAAAGCTATAAAAAAGCTAAAAGGAGCCTATGCTTTTGCTGTGATAACCACGAAAGAACCAAACAGAATAGTGGCGGTGCGATACGGAAGCCCCCTCGTGGTAGGTATAGGCAAGGGAGAGAACTTTATCGCCTCTGACATACCAGCCCTTTTGCCTTTTACAAGGGATGTGATACCTCTTAACGATGGAGAGGTAGTAGATCTAAGACCTGACGGCTTTTTCATATACGACTTTGAAAGCAACCTACTTACAAAGGAAATAATGCACGTGCCCTGGGACACACTTTCTGCGGAGAAGGGTGGCTTTAAGCACTTTATGCTAAAGGAGATATTTGAACAGCCAAGAACTCTTGGAGATACCATAAGAGGCTACATATCAAGAAGCTATGATATACCAATAAACCTAAGAGACTTTCGCAGGGTATTGGTGGTTGCCTGCGGGACTTCTTATCATGCAGGTCTTGTGGGTAAGTATTGGATAGAAAAGTATGCGAGAGTTCCTGTAGAGCTTGTATACGCCTCAGAGCTTAGATACTCAGACAGCCCAGTAGGAGAGGGAGACCTAATAATAGCTATATCCCAATCTGGTGAAACCGCAGACACCAGGTTTGCTTCCCTTGCTATGAAAGAAAAGGGGGCAACGCTCCTTTCCATAGTAAACGTAATAGGTAGTGCCTTAGATAGAGAATCCGACTATAGTCTATACACTCATGCTGGGCCAGAGATAGGTGTTGCTGCTACTAAGACCTTTACCGCACAGCTTTCAGCTCTGTATGCTCTTGCGGTCAGCCATTTGGAGGAAAGGGAACATCTTATGGAAAACCTCCTTAAAGTTCCACATCTTGTGGAAGAGGTTCTCTCGGAGGCAGAAAAGGTAAAGGAAGTCGCTCTCAAGTATGCGGAGTTCAAGAATGCTATATACCTTGGCAGGTATCTAAGCTACCCTATAGCCCTTGAGGGTTCACTAAAGCTTAAGGAAATATCTTACATACACGCAGAAGGCTATCCCGCAGGAGAGATGAAACACGGACCTATAGCCCTTATAGATGAGCATACGCCTGTGATAGCTATAGCCCCAAGAGATAAAGTTTATGAGAAAACCCTCTCCAACATAGAAGAGGTTCTTGCAAGAAAAGGAAAGGTTATAGGTGTAGGCTTTAGAAAAGATAAAAAACTAAAAGACCTTTGCGAAAACCTCCTTGAAGTTCCCCAGATAGAAGAAGACCTTACGCCTTTCTTGACCATTATTCCTCTACAGCTCTTTGCATACTACATAGCGGACCATCTTGGTCTTGACGTAGACCAACCAAGAAATCTCGCAAAGACGGTTACTGTAGAGTAAACTTAAACCCAAAAGTGTTATGCCAATGCTCTGTCCAAGAACACTACTGATAAAACGATAGACATGGAGGGCAATTGACCTATTCCTTTCCCAAGAAGAACAAAAGCCTCAGAAAAACCTAAAGGGAAGTCAGGAATGTGTTCCTGAAAAAGGTTTTTGGACACAGTGTGAGACAAGCGAAGGCAAGAGGGTAAGAGTTTTAAAACTTTGCGAAGAGGCTAAAGAGTAGAATATTTAACATTATGCGTTTGACAGAGCAAGAAAAAAGAGCCCTTAAAAAGGCTTTGGAAGGCTTTGAAGGAGAGGTTTATATATTTGGCTCAAGGCTGAAAGAAGACCTGAAGGGTGGAGATATAGATATTTTGCTAATTCCAAAAAACTCTGAAAACCCAGTGGAGCTTGCACTAAGGGTTCAAACCAAGTTTCTTTTGGAATGCGACCAGAGTATTGATGTGTTGGTCTACAGAGACACGGAGTTTTATAGAGAGGTTTTGAAGAATGCAAAAAGAATTTCTCTTGAAGAGCTTTGAGGACTTACTTAAAGCCAAAAGACTCTTGGAGTTTTCTGTGAAAGGCTATGTGCCCTACGACCCAAATAAAAGCTATGAGCCAGAAGAGCTTGAAAGTTATGATGCTATGAGCTTTAGGTTTGAAAAGTTCGTGGAGACCGCTTTGAGCTTTTTTGTATCTCTTGAGCTGTATCTTCACGGCGAGAAGTCTGCCACTTTGAGAGATAGGCTTTTGAAACTCCAAAGAGCTGGATACCTTCAAGATGTGGAGCTATGGATATCTGCAAGACTTTTGAGGAACAAGATAGCCCACGCCTACATTCCAGAGGAGTTAGCAGAGATTTTTGAAAATGTAGTGAGTTTTTCAAAGAGGCTATTCTTAGAAGTGGAAACTTTAGAAATAAAACTGAAAGCCATAGGCTAAACCACTACAAACTTCCAATAGCCCACTTCAATGTGTCCAAAACGTAGTCTATTTCCTCAATACTAATCACTAAAGGCATCATCAAGACCATAACATCCCCCAAAGGTCTCAAGAATACGCCTCTTTCTCTGCACTTATAAGCCACTTTAAAGCCTGTTCTCTCCCCATAAGGAAACCTTTCACCAGTTTTTTTATCTTTTACCAACTCTATACCTGCCATAAAGCCAAGCTGACGCACGTCTCCTACATGCTTAAGTTCCCAAAACTCTTCAAGCCTCTTTCTGAGATGTTCTATCTTTGGCTTGAGCTTTTCAAGGGTTCTCTCTTCCTCAAAGACCTCTAAGTTTGCCAGAGCTACCGCACAGGCAAGGTTGTTGCCCGTGTAGGTGTGTCCATGATAAAAGTGTTTTAGCTCTCCAAACTCTCCAAGAAAGGCATTAAAGACCTCTTCGGTGGTTAAGGTTGCTGCCAGAGGCAGATATCCACCCGTTATTCCCTTGCCAAGGCACATAAAGTCTGGACTTACCTCCTCCTGCTCGCAGTAAAACATAGTGCCAGTTCTTCCAAAACCTGTTGCCACCTCATCCACTATAAGCAAAGTGTTGTATTTCCTTGTGAGCTCTCTAACACCTCTTAGAAAACCTTTTGGAAAGGGTAGCATGCCCGCTGCACCTTGAATGCCTGCTTCCAAGCTCACCGCCACTATATCTTCTCTGCTCTTGAGGATTTCCTCAAGCATATTCAAAAGCTCTTGCTTACACTCATCGCAAAGCCTTCCGTATTTTTCTTTGCAAAAGAGGTAGGGTGATGGAAGTTTAATGCTTTCAAAGAGTAAGTCTTTGTATGTTCCATGAAAGAGGTCTATGCCCCCAAGACTAACCGCACCCAGAGTGTCTCCGTGATAGGCTTCTGATAGGGTAATAAAGACTTTTCTTTTCTCTCCTTTATTCCTCCAGTATTGGTATGCCAGTTTTATGGCAATTTCCACCGCTTCCGCACCATCCTCCGAATAAAAGACCTTTGTAAGCCCCTTTGGTGCTATTTCCACGAGCCTTTTAGCCAAAAGGATAGCTGGCACGTTGGAGCTTCCAAGTGTTGTGGTGTGTGCCACCTTCTGAAGTTGGTCAATTAACGCCTTGTTTAGCTTTGGATGGTTGTGTCCGTGCAAGTTGCACCATAGGGAGGATATGGCATCTATGAACCTTCTACCCTTTATATCATAAAGATACACACCATCTCCCCTTTCAAAGATGAGGTTTTCCTCCTCTCTGTAGACCTTCATCTGTGTAAAGGGATGCCAAAAGTATTCCTTGTCCCAATTCTCAAGATAGTTAACCACGATATTAATTATAATATTAATTATGCTATACAAGTCTCCTTCCAATTTGGTAACTCTGAAAGATGCAAGCCTGTGGGCAACTAAGTATATGAACCGTAAAGTGACCATCTCAAACATATCCTATTTAATACAATATGGTAAAATACGAAAGTATAGGATAGGAAACCAAACATTTGTCAGTTTAGATGAACTAAAATCTTACTATGACTCTATTTTTAGAGAAAAAAATGCTGAAAGCCAACTTAAGGAAAATATCAACTGGTCACTTTCTTTTGTTCAATACACTGAAGCAGAAAGAACAAAGCATGTTCATAGATTACACCCATATAAAGGAAAGTTTATACCTCAATTAGTGGAATATTTCCTTGATTCTCATACAGATGGGCTCAAAAGAGAGGTTTATTTTCATAAGGATGATATAGTGTTAGATCCTTTCTGTGGCAGTGGAACAACTTTAGTTCAGGCTAACGAATTAGGCATTCATTGTATTGGAATAGATGTTTCTCCTTTTAATGCTTTGATTTCCAATGTGAAGATAAGAAAATATAACCTAAATATAATCAAAAATACAATCCACAAGCTAACTTTAAAGCTTAAAGAATTTCAAAAAACAAACAATAATACTAGTTTCGACGAAATATTGCGTCTGGAGCTTGCAAAGTTTAATACAAAATACTTTCCTTCGCCAGAATACAAAAGAAAAATTGCTAAAGGTATAATTGATGAATATGATTATTCAAAAACAAAAGAAGAGGAATTTCTGCATATATATAACAAGTTGGTTCAAAAATACGGAATTAAAGTTCAGCAAGACAATAATGAAACCTTTTTAGATAAATGGTTCCTAGAACCCGTAAGGAAGGAAATAGATTTCCTCGCTCAAGAAATAAAAAATATAGATAACATTGAAGTTAGAGAAGTTTTAATGATCATTTTAAGTAGAACTGTCCGTTCTTGTAGAGCAACAACACATGAAGATTTAGCTACTCTGAAAGATCCTGTTACTAAACCGTATTACTGCAAGAAACATGGAAAGATATGTAAACCCATTTTTACTATAACAAAATGGTGGGAATTTTACGCAAAAGATACACTTAAAAGACTCAGTGAATTTAGCAAAATTAGAACTGACACTTTTCAAATTTGTTTGGTAGGAGATTCAAAAAGAATAGATATCTACGAAGAACTCAAAAGAATAAATCCAGAGTTTGCGAATTTAATGGAAAAACAAAAAATAAAGGGAATATTCACAAGTCCACCGTACGTTGGGCTTATTGATTATCACGAGCAACATGTCTATGCCTATGAATTATTTGGATTGGAACGGAATGATGAGTTGGAGATAGGTTCGTTATCAAAAGGTCAAGGAAAAGAACAATTGGATGCTTATGTTAAAGACATAGCTGAAGTTCTCATAAATTGTAAAAGATATCTTCAAGAAGATTACAATGTTTTTTTAGTTGCTAACGATAAATTTAATCTATATCCCAAGATTGCAGAACTAGCTGGAATGAAAATAGTTAATCAATTTAATAGACCTGTTCTTAATAGAGTCGAGAAAAACAGAAATAGTTTGTATGTAGAAACAATATTTCATCTCAAGGCAAAATAAAAATGCCCTTATCACAAGAGCAAATAAAGAGAATTGAAGACACTATTAAACAGAGTTTAAGGAAAAAACTCTTAACATACAAACCAGAAACAATTAATATGCCTTTTCATTATCGTTTACTTGGTAAAGACAGGATGGCCTTATTTTCTTTTATTCATTCTTTGAATACTACCTTTGGTACTTCTATTTTTGAACCTGTGGCAGAAGCTTTGGCAAGTTTGAACTTTCCTATTGCACGAAAGCAATTTGTAGTAGGTAATACTATAACTGAAAAGGCTCAAATAGAGATTCAGAACATTATAAATGATCTGACAATAAATGGCAATCCAGATAAAGCAAGAGAAATAGAGAGAATCAGAAAAGTATGCAGGGAGGGTAAAACTAATACATTAAAAACAGTTAAAGTAGACTTATTTGTCCAGAGTTATAGTGGTGCCATCCATTTATTTGATATAAAGACTGCAAAACCGAATATTAGCAACTTTAAGGATTTTAAAAGAACACTACTTGAATGGATAGCAATCTATCTATATGAACATCCTGATGCAAATATTAACTCCTACATTGCTATTCCATATAATCCATATGAGCCACGTCCTTATGAAAGGTGGACATTAAGAGGAATGCTAGACCTAGAAAATGAATTGAAAGTTGCAGAGGAGTTTTGGGACTTTTTAGGAGGTGAAGGAGCTTATTCAGAACTGCTGAATTGTTTTGAAAGAGTTGGAATAGAACTAAGACCAGAGATTGATGAATACTTCTCTAAATTAAACTCAGTTTAGAGCCTCCACACCACTACCAGCTCTCCCTTTATTTCTCCCCTACTTTCCAAATCCTTTAAGACCTCAGAGAGCTTGCCCCTTATATACTCCTCGTGTATCTTTGTAAGCTCACGCGCCACACAAAGAGGAACTTCCGAGCCATATATCTTCTCCATAACCTGTAGACTTTTTATCACTCTGTTGGGTGATTCAAAGGCTATTATGGTGCTATCCTTGTAAGCCTTTAACTCTTCAAAGAACTTTTCAAGTCCTTTCCTTGGCAGAAAGCCTACAAAGGTAAACCTGTCTGTTGGAAGACCAGAGCCTACAAGGGCAGTAAGGACCGCACTGGGTCCAGGGATTACCTCTACTGGTATACCCTTTTCCACGCATGCCCTTATTAGTTTGTATCCCGGGTCTGAGATGGATGGCATGCCAGAGTCTGACACAAGGGCAACGTCTTCCTTTTCAAGGAGCTTTAGAACCTTTGGAACTTGCACGCTTTCCTTTGGCTCGTAGTAGGATATGAGTTTTTTGTCCTTTATGTTGTAGTGGTTAAGAAGTATCAAAGTCCTGCGCGTGTCTTCGCAGGCTATGAAGTTAACGCTTTGGAGCACCTCAAGGGCCCTTATGGTAATGTCCTTCAAGTTTCCTATGGGTGTGGCAACCACATAGAGCTTTCCCATCTTACTTCACCAAAAGAAGAGGTATGTTTATATGGTGCAGGACAAAACTTGTTATACTTCCAAGAAATAGCTCTCTCACCTTCCCCTTTGAATAAGCTCCCATAAGCAGTAGGTCCACATCTCCCTCGTTGCAATGGCTTAATATCTTTTCCTCTGGTATACCCTGCAAGACCTCCAACTCAACACCTTCGGGTTCTTCTGGGGGTGTATCACCCACATAAAGTGCGTAAAGCCTGGCATTATAGAGCTTAGAGAGCTCCTTTGCAAGCTCAAGGGCTTTTTTTGAGATGTCTCCTCCATCATAGGCAACGCATATATTTCTTACAGGTCTTTTCTCCTCAGGAACAAGCATAACTGGAGCCTTGCTTCTCCTTGAGACCACCTCTGCAGTGGAGCTAAGGAGAAAGCCCTTTACAGGACGCTTGCCTCTTCTTCCAATAATTAGTAAGTCCTCTGGGTCTGCCTGTTTGACAAGCTCTTCGTAGGGTATGCCTATGGTTTGAAAGGAGGAAACCCTTACACCCCTTTGTCTACCCTCTGCGAGAAACTCCTCTATAAGGGTGTTAGCCTGCTCCTCCAAAAAATCTTTTACTTTCTGAGATATGCCAAGATAATAGGTAAAGCCAAGCACTCCCGCCAAGTCCTCTAAAAAGCTCTCCTCAAGCAGTCTGTTGTCTATTATGTGAACTCCCACCACAGGAACTTGAAGCCTTTCTCCAAGCTCAAAGGCATAGTCCTTTGCGATCCAGCCGGGTTTTGAGCCATCAATACCTACCACTATCCTCTTAAATATCAAGGTTTCTCACCTCTCTTGCATAGGCTTCTATAAACTCTCGTCTTGGCTCTACCTCTTCTCCCAAAAGTATGGAGAATATCCTGTCTGCCTCTGCTGCATCCTCTATGGTAACTCTAAGGAGCCTTCTTGTGGCAGGGTTCATGGTGGTCTCCCAAAGCTGTTCTGGGTTCATCTCCCCAAGACCCTTATATCTTTGTATTTCAAAGGACTCCTTTACCAACTCCATAGCCTTTGAGTATAGGTCCTGCGGGCTTTCCACCTCCACAGACTTCTTTTCGTAGACTATCTTCACAGGAAACCTCACCCTTGAACCCTCAAGAAGAGACTTGTAGGAGAGTGAAGAGAGAAAGTCCACATCCACGATAACCTTTCTATTAGTAATCTTGTCTTTGAAAACTATCTCGTAGGCATCCTCAAGCCTATCGTAGTGGGTATCTATAGCCATGTCGGGAAGCAGTTTCTCAAGCTCCTTTATCTTTTCAGCAAGAAGGGAAGAATCCCTTAGGACTTCTTCCGTAATACCTGCAACAAGAAGAGCCTTGAGGACTTCTTCTCCCTTTAGCCTTGCCATAGCCCTATAGCCTTCCTCAATTTCCTTTACCTGCTTTAGGACCTGTGAGAGGTTTTCTCCTCTGTATTCTGTCCCACCTTGGTCTATGAGGACTGCCTCTTCTTCAAGAGTTTTGAGGAGAATACCTTCAAGCTCTCTGTCATCCTTTACATACTCAACCCTTTTGCCCTTCTTTATCCTGTAAAGTGGTGGCTGTGCTATGTAGAGATGCCCTGCTTCTATTAACTTTGGCATATACCTGTAGAAAAAGGTAAGAAGTAGAGTCCTTATGTGTGAGCCGTCCACGTCTGCGTCTGTCATTAGGATTATTTTGTGATACCTGAGCTTTGAAGGGTCTAAGTCCTCACCTATGCCACAACCAAGAGAGCTAACTATGGTCTTTACCTCTTCGTTAGCAAAGACCTTGTCAAGCCTTGCCTTTTCCACGTTGAGTATTTTTCCTCTTAGTGGCAGGATTGCCTGAGTCCTTCTGTCTCTTCCCTGCTTGGCAGAACCTCCTGCGGACTCACCCTCTACTATGAATATCTCGCACTTGCTTGGGTCTTTTTCAGAGCAGTCCGCCAACTTGCCCGGGAGAGAAGAGTCCTCGAGAGGAGACTTTCTACGCACCAATTCCTTTGCCTTTTTAGCTGCCTCTCTTGCCAGTGCAGCCTCTACCGCCTTTTCTACTATAAGCCTAAATATGTCTCTGTTGTTGTCAAAGTATTCTGAGAGGTATTCGTAGGTTATGGACTCCACTATATTCTTTACATTTTGGTTTCCAAGTTTTGTCTTTGTCTGTCCCTCAAACTGAGGCTCCGGCACTTTGCAAGATATGACCGCCACAAGCCCCTCCCTTAGGTCTTCACCTGTTATGGTTTCCTTTAGCTCCTTCTGGAGCTTAATATTAGGTAAAACCTTCATAACCGCCTTTGTAAGACCAGACCTAAAGCCTGTCAGATGCGTTCCACCCTCAAGGGTCTTTATGTTATTGACAAAGGTTTCCACAGACTCTCTGTAGTCCTTTGTATAGGTAAAGGCTATATCCACATCCACGCCATCTTTCTCACCCCTTATCCTTATCACTTGGTCAAACAATTGCTCTTTGCCACCGCAGAGAAACTTCACCAAATCCTCTATGCCTTTGTCAAACTTGTAGGTTAAGTCTTTTCCAGCTCTTTCGTCAACAAGCCTAAAGGTGCACTCAGGGTTTAAATAAGCCAGCTCCCTTATGCGTCTTTCTACGATGTCAAACTTTATCTTTGTGGTCTCAAATATCTCTGGGTCTGGCTTAAAGACCACCTTTGTCCCGCGCTTTGTGGTATTGCCTACCACCTTTACTTCATGCAGTGGCTCTCCCCTTTTGTATTCCTGCTTGTGTATCTTCCCGTCCCTGTAGACCTCCACCATGAGCCACTCAGAGAGAGCGTTTACCACCGAAGCACCCACGCCATGCAAACCTCCAGAGTATCTGTAGACCTTTTTGTCAAACTTTCCTCCTGCACCAAGCATGGTAAAGACCATCTGAACCGCAGGAAGACCAGTATCTGGATGAATGTCTACGGGTATACCCCTTCCGTCGTCCTCTACTGCTATAGAACCGTCCGCATGGATTATAAGGCTTATATGGCTGGCATAACCAGCCATATGCTCGTCCACCGCATTGTCAAGTATCTCCCATATGAGATGATGAAGCCCCCTCTCGCCTATGTCTCCTATATACATAGAGGGTCTTAAGCGAACATGCTCAAGACCAGTGACTGCTTTTATGTCTGTTGCCTGATAGTCCGTCTGAAGGTTTTCTTCTCTTTTCTTGTCCATGTTTTTAAAAGCACCCCCAGCGGGATTCGAACCCGCGATCTCCGCCTTGAAAGGGCGGTGTCCTAGACCGGGCTAGACGATGGGGGCTAAACCTTTATAGATTATAGCAAAGTATAGGTCTCATGTCAAGTGGTTGACCCTTCCTCATCAAGGTAAAAGACATCGTCAGATATGGGCTCGTTCCACCTTTTGAAGCCGGGAAGTGCCTCCACTCTATACCACGCAGACCTATACCATACTCCCTTAGGCTGTCTTTTTACTGGAGCAACTTCTGCTGCCTTTGTCTCCGCATGGTAGTCCCAAGTTATGTAGGCGTTAAAGTCTTGGACTATGTCCGTTATGGCTACGCCAAACTCTGTGGTCAGAGACACCTGAAAGTCTCTCCAGCGAAAAACGGAGGAGTCTCTAAGGGTTAGACCAAAATAGCCTACACCACCATCTTCTCTAAGGGTTGCTATGCCTCTACCTATAAAAGCTCTAAAGGCAGGCAAGGTCTCTGGTGGGTCTGAAACAAATACATCATAGTGTCCCAATATTTCTTGAGGGAATGGGTTTCTCAAGTCCCAAACCCTTGCCTCTGCGTTATCTATGCCAAGCTCTTTGAAAATCCTGTTGTCAAAGTCAATTAATCTTTTGTCTATGTCTATAACCAGAACACTGCGAGCCTTCCTTGAGAGGGCTACCGCCAGACCAGTAAGGTCATCCTCCGCACCCAAGACAAGAATATCCTTGTTTCTTAGGTCTCCTCTGGAGTCCATAAAAAGCACCCTTGCCACCGTGGTCTCGGGTGTGACAGAGCCTTGGTCGTAGTCCCTAATGGCTTTGGGTCTGTCCTTTGTAATTTGAAGAAACTCCCTATAAAAATCTATATCCACATAAAAGGGAATACCTCTGCCCTCACAGGCTTGGCACACATATTCCACATATGGCTCTATGCCAAGGTCTCTGACCAAGTCAAAACCCTTTTGAGTGAGCCTTATGTTTTCCTCGTCATCTATAAAGGCTATACCCCTTTCCACCAAGGTCTTTATTATGCCAGAGGCAGCAGGCACAGGCAGGTCGGACATATCCACAATTTCCCAAAAGTCTCCACTTTTGAGAAGTGCGGAAAGCACACGCTCTATGTTCTTTTTGTAAACCCTAACACCACCCAATTCCCTTGCCCTACTGGCAAGTTCCACAAGGACGCTCAATATACCACCTCCATTCCAAGAGTTTAAGCTATATAATTATACCACAACACGGAGGCTATTATGAAAGTGCAAAAACTCTTTAGAAACTTACCCAAAAACCCAGCAAGCCTTGAGCCTTTTCCAGACTGGCAGGAGTTATCCCCAACCTTTGAAAAGCACCCCTTAGAGGAATGCACCCTCCTTGTGGCAACCATAGAGGACAAGGACTTTGACAAACTCCTGCATATATTCCAAAGCAGAGAAGAGGCTATGGGAGCGTTCCTTAGTGTAGCCATGGAGCATGGCTGGGAAGAAGTCCCACAAACCTATTGCATATACCACGCCCAAGAGATTAATGGTAAACTCATAGCAGGTCTAAGGTTAGAGGGACAAACGAGCACTTACGAGCAGACCACTGTGGAGCAGATGGTTCAAACAATGGCAAGGGTTCACAGAGTGGTGGTCTACTCCTCTGACCTGCTAACCTACATAAAGGACATCTATCCAGAGATAGACCAAAAAGCCTATGTTATCGCAAGGGAGATAGCCAAAAGAATTGGAAAAGCACCAGAGCTTGAGGAGTTGGCAAAGATATATGGCATGCCTATTGAAAGCCTTGAGGAAAAGCTAAACCTCATAGAGAGGCTACTTGAAAACCCTATTAGGACACCCTATGGAGAGGTGAACTTGCCACCTTTCAGTTATCCACTGGCGGAGTGTAAGTAAAGAGCAAAGGAATAGTTCTTCCTTTCATAGAAATTTATTCCTACCACTGCAGGGGTTTAGGAGGCTCCACTATAACTTTAGACCTCCAAAGCAAAACTATTACAGCCTTTACAACCTCTCAAGGTGTCTTTTTACCAACACCTTAAGGGTTTATTTTTCACAGTAGTAGGTTTAGCCCCGGGAGGAGCGTCCTCCTAAGGTTTCAGTGCGAAATATACCACAAGATTTCTCCCTTGGCAAGAGGTGAACTTATAAACACTTGGTAATTAGTTCCTGGGAGTGTTTCATCCATTATGTAAAAATAAAGTAAGGAGGTGTTAACATGAAACAGCCAAGCAAGGAGAAAGAAGAGCAATACCGTAGGGAGTTCAGTGAGCTACTCAAAGACCTTATGCCTCAAGCCATTGTAAGGTGTTAGGAGTTGAATGGGCAAGGGGATATGGTTCTAGCTAATAATTCTTTTTGAGGGTATGTTATGAAGTATAGCAGAATTTACACAAATTTTGAAACAGTCCCTAGTTCCTAATACCTACAGGTCGGGTTATAATTAATAAGGTGGTAAAAAGGTCAGCCCTAATCTTTAACTTTGGCTCCCAGTATGTCCAGCTTATTGCGAGAAGGATAAGGGAACTGGGTGTATACAGCGAAATTGTGCCCTATAACATAACCTATGAAGAGGTAAGGGAGAGAAGTCCCTATTGTCTGATATTCTCTGGTGGTCCTGCATCCGTATACGAAGAGAATGCACCTCTTCCGGACAAGAGGCTTTATGAGCTTGACATACCAATACTGGGTATATGTTATGGACTTCAGACCATAGTTCATCAATTAGGTGGTATTGTGGAAAGGTCTCAAAAGCAAGAATACGGAAGAGCAAGGCTAAGGGTTCTAAAGGAAGACCAAATTTTTGAAGGTCTGCCAAAGGAATTTGATGTGTGGATGAGCCATGCGGACAAGGCGGTGAAGTTGCCAGAGGATTTTCAGAGCCTTGCCAGTTCAGAGAACTCTCCCTATGCGGTTATAAAACACAAAAGCAAGCCCATTTACGGCGTGCAGTTTCATCCAGAGGTAGCACATACCCAATATGGAAAGGAACTCCTTGCGAATTTACTCTTTCGTGTAAGCAATGGGGAGAAAAACTGGGAGATGGGCAATTTTATAGAGGAAAAATCAGAAGAGATAAGGCAGGAGGTGGGAAAAGGAAAAGTGATATGTGCATTATCTGGTGGTGTGGACTCAACTGTCTCTGCACTTTTGACATACAAGGCTATAGGTGAACAACTGCACTGTATTTTTGTAGACCATGGACTTTTGAGAAAGGGTGAAGCGGAAGAGGTGGAAGGCTACTTCAAAAGAATGGGCTTACCCTTCCGTCGCGTGGACGCCAAGGAAGTGTTTTTGCAAAGGCTAAAGGGCGTAGAAGACCCAGAAGAAAAGAGAAAGCTAATAGGACATACCTTCATAGAGGTCTTTGAAAGGGAGGCAAAGAGCTTTGGTGCAGAGTTTCTTTTGCAAGGCACTCTATACCCTGACGTGGTGGAAAGTGCTGGCATTCCCGGTGCAAAGGTGATAAAGACTCACCACAACGTGGGCGGTCTCCCAGAGAGGATGAACCTAAAACTTGTTGAACCTCTACGGGAACTTTTTAAGGACGAGGTGCGTGAGGTAGGAAGGCTTTTGGGAGTGCCAGAAGAAGTGCTTATGCGTCATCCCTTTCCGGGTCCAGGTCTTGCTATAAGGATATTAGGTGAGGTAAAGGAAGAGGACTTAGAAATTCTCCGAGAAGCGGACTATATATTCATACAGGAGCTAAAGAGATGGGGGCTTTATAACAAGGTTTGGCAAGCTTTTGCAGTGCTTCTTCCTGTCAAGAGCGTGGGTGTTATGGGAGATGTGAGAACTTACGAGAGGGTAGTAGGACTAAGGGCGGTAGACAGCTCAGACGGTATGACAGCAGACTGGTCAAGGCTTCCTTATGAGTTTTTAGACCATGTAATGAGGAGGATAATAAACGAGGTAAAGGGAATAAACAGGGTGGTCTATGACGTATCTTCAAAACCACCAGCAACCATAGAATGGGAGTAAAATATTAAGCATGAGATACCTTAAGCAAACAGACCCAGAGATATACGAAGCCATAGTAAAGGAATACGAAAGGCAGTTTTACCACCTTGAGCTTATAGCCTCAGAGAACTTCACTTCTCTTGCGGTTATGGAAGCACAAGGCTCGGTGCTTACCAACAAGTATGCGGAGGGATTGCCACACAAGAGATATTACGGTGGTTGTGAGTTTGTGGATATTGCAGAAGACCTTGCCATAAAGAGAGTAAAAGAACTCTATGGAGCGGAGCATGCCAACGTCCAGCCTCATTCTGGCTCTCAGGCAAACATGGCGGTATATATGACTGTCCTAAAGCCGGGAGATACCATACTGGGTATGGACCTTGCTCATGGAGGACACCTCTCTCACGGTGCAAAGGTAAACTTCTCTGGAAAGATATATAACGTGGTCTACTATGGACTAAATCCAGATACAGAGCTTATAGACTATGACCAAGTTTACAGACTGGCAAAAGAACACAAGCCAAAGCTCATAGTGGCAGGTGCGTCCGCATATCCGAGGGTCATAGACTGGGAGAGGTTTGCCCATATAGCCCAGGAGGTGGGTGCATACCTCATGGTAGACATGGCACACTACTCAGGTCTAATAGCAGGTGGTGTATATCCGAACCCCGTGCCTTACTCTCACTTTGTAACTTCCACAACCCACAAGACACTCAGAGGTCCAAGGGGAGGCTTTATCCTTTGTAAGTCAGAGTTTGCCAAGGATATAGACAAGAGCGTCTTTCCCGGGATACAAGGCGGACCACTTATGCACGTAATCGCAGCAAAAGCGGTAGCCTTTAGGGAAGCTATGACAGAAGAGTTCAAGGAGTACGCCAGACAGATAGTCAAAAACGCTCAGGCTATGGCGGAGGAGTTCATCAGGCTTGGCTTCAAAGTGGTTTCTAACGGAACGGATAGCCACATAGTGCTTCTTGACCTCAGAAACAAGGGTATCACCGGCAAGCAGGCGGAAGACGCCCTTGGCAAAGCAAACATAACTGTGAACAAGAACGCAGTGCCCTTTGACCCACTACCACCTACAAAGACAAGCGGTATAAGAATAGGAACACCCGCCATGACTACAAGAGGCATGAAAGAAGAAGAAATGAAACATATAGCCAGGCTCATAGCACAGGTTATACAGAACATAGAGGACAGCAATACCATAGAGAAGGTTGGCAAGGAAGTTATAAAACTCTGCCAGCATTTTCCTCTATACCCTGAACTCAAAGAGGTAGTAGATGAGCTTTCTTATAGCAAAGCAACCCATATTTAACAGAGAAGGTAAAAGGGTTGTCTTTGAAGTCTTTCTCAGAAAGAGAGAGAGAATGTATGAATATCCTAAAGAAGTTCCCTACAGCAGAGCAACTTACATAATAATAGACATAATACTGGAGCTTGGTATGGATAAGGTAGGGGAGGGAGAGAAGGTAATGATAAATGTTTCTCTTGATTCCATTATAAATAAAGCTATAGAGTCTCTTAACCCTAAAAAGCTAATAATAGAGATAATAGAGCCTCAGATACCTGTGGGCGAGGTTGTTTACAATCAGATACTTAACACTATAGATAAATACCTAAATCAGGGTGTTTTGTTTAGTTTGGATGAAAAGCACCTTGAAAATGAGAAAATGTCAAGGCTCGTTGACAAAGTTCAGATTATCTCAGTAGACATAAACAGGTTCAATAAGAAGATTGTTGATTTTGCAAGATCTAAATCAAAAAGTTTGTTAATTTCAAAAATAGAAAACGATAAGGATTATAACAGAGTTGTTAGTTTCGGTGACCTATTTCAGGGTAGATATTTAGAAAGTCCCATAATACTCAAAGAATTTCAAAGCACACCTTACCTCAAAAATACCCTAATTAGGCTAATAGCGTTAGCCCATTCCGCACAAAGCCCAAAAGAAATCGCGGATATTATAATTACAGACGTTGGCATGACTGCCAAGATTCTTAGAATAGTTAACTCCGCATATTACTCTCCCATAAAGGAAATAAAAAGTATAGAACAGGCCTGTGCTATTATAGGTCTTAAGAATTTAAAGAACCTCTTGCTTGCATTAGCTATGAATGATTATGTTTCTATAGAAAATCCAGAGTTATGGAAAAAATCACTTGCGAGAGCAATAATTGCCCAGAAAATCGCAGAAATAATAAGTCCACAGAACACATTAAAAGCCTATATATTAGGACTTTTTTCTCTTATAGACGAGATTCTAAACGTGGACAAAATAGCATTTCTCAAAGAGGTTAGGATGGAGCAAAATATCATTGATGGCTACACAGGTAAAAATCCACACCTGAGAAGCATATTAGATTACTCCATCGCCTTGGAACAAGAATTTTCAAGCCCATCAGATACGCAGGAATATCCTCAAGAAAAAGCGGTTGCAAACTTGGAAAATTTAACAGGTATAGATAGATATACATTATTCCACATAGCAAAGTCTTCTTTTGAGATGGCTGATAATATTCTCAAAGTCTGATATAATTTTGTCATGAACCTGATAAGGCTTCAGCTCATATATCCAGAGGACAAAGTAAAAGAGCCTATCCTATGTATGGTTTGCAAAAGTTTTAACGTGGTTGTTAACATAAGAACCGCAAAGGTAACCAAAGATACGGGCATACTCACCATTGAAATAGATGGGGAGGCGGAAGAGATAGAAAGGGCTGTGAAGTTCATAGAGGACAGAGGTGTTATAGTTCAGCCTATAGAAGGGCAGATATTTACAGAATGAAGATATCTGAAATAGGCGAGTTTGGTCTCATAGAAAGGCTCAAGGGATTACTGAATAGCCACATTATAGGAGATGACACTGCACCTGTAAAACTCCAAGAGCATACCTTACTTTTAACCTGCGACCTGCTTCTTCAGGATAGACATTTTAGAATTCACTATCCACCCTCTGCCATAGGCTGGAAGGCTATATCGGTGAATGTGAGCGATGTGGTTGCAAATGGTGGAGAGCCACTTTACTGTCTTGTTTCTCTAATCCTTCCAGACTTAGAGGTAAGATATGTGGAGGAGATATACTTGGGCATAAAGAAGGCTTGTGAGTTTTATTCCTGTCAGGTAGTGGGTGGAAACATAAGCAAGGGTGATAAGCTCGGTTTGGATATTTTCATGGTCGGCAAGGCGGATAGGTTTGTGGGAAGAGGTGGTGCAAAGGTGGGAGATGGAGTTTTTGTCTCTGGAACTTTGGGTGACTCAAGGGCTGGGCTTGAACTTCTCCAGATGGAAAAAAAACACTACGAAGATTTTGAACTAAGGCTCATAGAAAAACATCTAAGACCTACCGCAAGGATAGACTTCATAAGACACATATCCAAGTATGCCAATGCCAGCATGGATATAAGCGATGGGCTCTCCTCGGATGTGGAAAAGCTCTCAAAGGCAAGCCAAGTAAAGATTAGTCTTTTTTCTGATAAGATACCCATATCTCAAGAACTTGTTAGCTTTTGCAAAAGACATGGCAAAGACCCGCTTGAGTATGCACTCTCTGGTGGAGAGGACTATGAGCTTTTGTTTACTCATCCTCCTGAAAGGTTGAACCCCTTTCTAAGTATGGTGCAGATAGGTTTTGTGGAAGAGGGAGAGGGTGTTTTTCTTGACGGTAAACCTTTAAAGCCTACGGGTTTTGACCACTTTGGGGTGGTATAATTTTCCTATGCGAGAGATTTTTATAACAGACGTTTCTCTCAGGGATGGTATCCAGTCTTTGCTTGCCACAAGGGTAAGAACGGAGGATATGCTTGAGACAGTGGAGGTTCTTGACAAATGTGGCTTTTGGTCTCTTGAGGTATGGGGTGGGGCAACCTTTGATGTTTGTCTTAGGTATCTAAAGGAAGACCCTTGGGAAAGGCTAAGGCTTTTCAAAAAACATGCTCCAAATACAAAACTTGAAATGCTCCTAAGAGGGCAAAATGTAGTTGGCTATAGGCACTATGCGGACGATGTGGTGGAGGAATTTGTAAAAAGAGCATACGATAAAGGTATAGAAGTCTTTAGGATCTTTGACGCTCTTAACGATACAAGAAATATGAGAAAATCCATAGAAACCGCCAAGAGAGTGGGGGCAATAGTTAAAGGAGTGCTCTCTTATACCATAAGCCCAGTGCATACGGTGGAGTATTACGTTAATGTTGCAAAAGAACTGGTAGATATGGGAATAGACATTATTTCTATAAAAGACCAGGCAGGACTGCTGTCTCCAAAGGTAGCCTACGAATTGGTAAAAGCTCTCAAGTCAGAGTTTCCAAACTATCCAGTTCATCTCCATACTCAAACCACTGCGGACCTTGCAGAGATGGCACAGCTCAAGGGTATAGAAGCGGGTGCGGATATGATAGATACGGTCTTTTATAGCCTTTCTTGTCAAACCTCTCACCCACCCGGCGAGACCATGATCTATGTGCTAAGAGAGTTTGGCTATGAGGTTAAAGTGGACGAAAAGCTCTATCAAAAGGCTGGAGACCTCTTTACAGGTGTAAGGACAAAGTATAAGAAATACGATGTTTTGCCACCTTATCCAGACGTAGGGGTTCTTTTGCATCAAGTTCCCGGCGGTATGATATCCAACTTTATAAGCCAATTAAGAGAGCAGGGTATGGAGGAAAAGCTACCAGAGGTGCTTGAGGAGGTTGTCAGGGTCCGTCAAGACCTTGGATATCCACCTCTTGTTACGCCCACAAGCCAAATAGTAGGCTCTCAGGCTTTTCTTAATGTGCTACATGGAGAAAGATACAAGGTGGTTACAAAGGAAACAAAGGACTATGTAAAGGGGCTATATGGCAGACCACCAGCACCCATCAGCGTGGAGCTCATAAAGAAAATCCTCGGAGAGGAAGAGCCCATATATCATATAAGACCTGCGGACTTGCTTGAGCCAGAGCTACCAAAGGTCAGAGAAGAATCCATAAAGGCTGGTGCAAAGAGCGAGGAGGATATTATCTCTTACGCTCTCTTTCCTCTTGTTGCCAAAGAGTTTTTTGAATTCAGGGAAAGAGGAGAAAAGCTCCCTCCAGAAGAGCTTATTGACGAAAAGAGAGAAAACATACCTGTGGAGTTTATAGTGACCGTCCATGGGGAGCAGTATCATGTTCAGATAGCGGGAAGGGGAGAGCCTACTGCGGAGGGAAGACCTTTCTTTATTAGGCTTGATGGAAAGTTAGAGGAGGTTATTCTTAGACCCCTCAAAGAATTGGAAAACATACCATCACCCTATGGTGAGATAACCTCTGCAGTGGAGGTAAAGCCAAAAAGACCAAAACCTGTTGGTGTTGGGGACATAACCTCACCCATTTCCGGCAAGGTGGTAAACGTGAAGGTAAGTATAGGACAGACTGTGAAAGAGGGTGATGTGCTCTTTGTGGTGGAAGCCATGAAGATGGAAAATGAGGTTCACAGTCCTGTGGAAGGTATTGTGGAGGAAGTGCTTATATCTGTGGGTGATGTAATAAATCCAGATGAGGTGGCGGTAAAGATAAAACCCATAAAGATATGAGTTTGAAGATACTTGTGGTAGAAGATGAGAATGACCTTGCGGAGCTGATAGCTTACAATCTAAGGAAAGAAGGCTACGAAGCCCTTGTTTGTCTTAGAGGTAAAGATGCCATAAAATACCTTGAGGAAAACCCACCAGACCTTTTGCTCCTTGATGTGATGCTTCCAGACTATGATGGCTTTAGGATAGCTCAGTATGTGAGAGGAAAAGAAAGTCTTAAGGATATACCCATAATATTCGTAACCGCACGGGACATGGAACAGGATAAGCTAAAGGGCTTTTCCCTCGGTGCGGACGACTACATAACCAAGCCCTTTTCTTTAAAGGAACTCCTTGCAAGGGTAAAGGCGGTGCTAAGGAGGGTAGGGAAGGAGAAAAAACAAACCCAATTCAAGCTCGGAGGTATTCATATAGACTTGGAAAAAAAGGAGGTTAAAAGGGGCGAAGAAGTCATTGAACTTACACCTACGGAGTTTCTAATACTGTCCGCCTTGCTTGAAAATTATGGCAAGCCCGTGAGCAGGGAATACCTTATAGAAAGGGTGCTAAAGAGAGATGTATACGATAGGACAGTGGATGTGCATATAAAGAAGCTAAGGGAAAAACTCGGTGAAGAGGGAAAAGCTATTCAGACAGTGAGGGGCTTTGGATACAAGCTGGGACTATGAGGTGGTTTATACCGGTCTTTCTAACCCTTTTTGCCCTCATGCATCTTTATGCTTACTCAAGGGTTTTTAAACCTGCACTTGGAAAAAGGAGTAGATGGGTCATTGCCTTGCTGCTTTCTTTTGGATTTTTCTCACCCTTTATATGGCGTTATGCGGATGCTAATATGAGTCCTCAGGTTGCCTATATAACTGCCTTAGGTGGTCTAATTTGGATGGGTTTTCTTCTGTATTTGGTGGTGTTAGGCTTGACTTTGGAACTATACAAAGGCGTGGTTTATATTTCTAAGAAGGTTTTTAAGATAAACCCCTTGCCTGTGCCACCCGCAAAAGCCACAACCATAACCATTCTGCTATTTGCCACAACTTTGTCCGCATATAGCTATTACGAAACCCTCAATCTCAAAGTGGAAAGATATACTCTATACACCGATAAACTTCCAGAAAACATCCAAAGGCTAAAGGTTCTCCAAATATCGGATATACATCTTGGTCCTGTAATGGGGATGGATAAAATAAGGCTTGTGCTTGATGTGTATGAAAGGGAAAAGCCAGACCTTGTGGTTTCTACGGGAGATTTAGTGGATGGGAATATGAGGGACAAGCTCCACTTGGCTGACGCTTTGTCTGAAATGAAACCACCCTTGGGAAAGTATGCGGTTTTGGGAAACCATGAATACTATAGAGGTCTGGAACAGGCTATAGACTTTACCCAAAGGGCTGGCTTTAGGCTCTTAAGAGGAGATTTGGCACAGATAAGTGAAGTAAACTTAACTTTGGTTGGAATTGACGATGATGACTGTAGTTTTTTCAAAAAGTGCCAAGGCACTCTTTCTGACAGAGAACTATTAGAAAAGGCAAATCCTAACAGCTTTATCCTATATCTCAAACACAAACCGCGCCTACAAGAGGGTGCGGAAAAGCTCTTTGACCTTATGCTCTCGGGACACACGCATGGTGGTGTGTATTACCCTGTGGGGAAACTCATACTCACAAGGCTCTTTATAAGTGATAGAGGCTTTCATAGGCTGGGAGATTCTTACATTTACATAAGCAAAGGTGTGGGGACTGGCGGACCACCCATGAGGCTCTTTTCTCCACCAGATGTGGCAGTTATTGAGATTGTAAACAGGCGGAGATAAAGGACACAAAGAGTGGATGTGGTCTGTGTGGCTTGCTTTTAAACTCTGGATGGAACTGACAGCCTATATACCAAGGATGGTCTCTTAGCTCAATTATCTCCACAAGTTTCCCGTCAGGCGAAAGCCCAGAGAAAACCATGCCTGCGGACTCAAAAAGCTCTCTGTAGCGGTTATTAAACTCATATCTATGTCTGTGTCGCTCGTAGACCACTTCTTGCCCATATATTTCCCTTGCCCCTGTCCCTTCCACTAACTTGCAGGGGTATGACCCAAGCCTCATAGTTCCACCAAGATGCCTTATATTTTTCTGCTCTTCCATTATGTCTATTACAGGATGAGGCGTAAAGGGGTCAAACTCGGTGGAGTTGGCATCTCTTAGACCAAGCACATTCCTTGCAAACTCCACACACATAAGTTGCATGCCAAGACATATACCAAAGGTGGGTTTTTTCCTCTCTCTTCCATACCTCAAAGCCCTAACCTTGCCTTCTATTCCTCTCTCTCCAAAGCCTCCTGGAATAAGTATGCCATCCGCTTGCTCTAAAATATCCTCTTGATAGTCCTCCGAGTTTACCCAGATTATATCCACCTTTGACCTATTGGCTATTCCACCGTGCGTAAGAGACTCAATTATGCTTTTGTAGGAGTCCTTTAAAGAGACATACTTTCCTACGATAGCAATCCTTACCTTCCTCTCTGCGGATTTTAAAACTTGGACTATGTCCTCCCATTTGCTCCTTGTTTCCTTATAGGTAAAACCAAATTGTTCAAGAATGAGCCTGTCTATACCTTGGCTTTTGAGTATCAAAGGCACTTGGTATATATACTCTACGTCTTGTGCGGATATGACCGCAGACTTTTTCACGTTGGTAAAGAGGGCTATCTTTTCTTTTATGCTTTCTGGAATTTCCACCTCAGACCTACATAGGATTATGTCTGGCTGAATGCCTATGGCTCTTAATTCCTTGACTGAGTGCTGTGTGGGTTTTGTCTTTAATTCACCTGCACTTTTTACGTAGGGAACATAGGTGATGTGTATGAAAAGAACCTTTTCCCTACCTAACTCTACGGATAGTTGACGAACCGCCTCAAGAAAAGGAAGACCCTCTATATCTCCCACAGTCCCACCCACCTCCACTATCACCACATCATACCCATCTTCCACCTCCCTTATTAGCCTTTTTATCTCGTCGGTTATGTGAGGTATAACTTGAACGGTTGCACCGAGATATCCCCCCTCTCTTTCCCTTTGTATGACATTGTAGTAAACCTTCCCTGCGGTTATGTTGTTTTTCCTGCTCATTTTTGTCTCTGTGAACCTCTCGTAATGTCCCAGGTCCAGGTCCGTTTCCGCACCGTCTTCTGTTACATAGACCTCTCCATGTTGGTATGGGCTCATAGTCCCAGGGTCTACATTAAGGTAAGGGTCAAGTTTTTGGATGTTTACCCTAAGACCTTGCTCCTCAAGAAGAGAGGCTATGGAAGCGGAGGCTACTCCTTTGCCTAAGGACGAAAGGACGCCACCAGTGACAAAGATGTAATATGCCATGTATGGATATTTTACAATAGAGGGATAAGATTTCTCACCCTTTGTGCATCCTCAAGGTCTACTTCTACCTGAAGAAGGCTGTCTCCCCTTTCTGAAAAGGCAAGCACCTCACCCCATGGGTTATATATGGCGGAAGACCCACCATATTCTTCACCTCCCACCTCACCCCATGCGTTAGAAAGCATAAGGAAACATTGATTCTCTATAGCCCTTGCCCTTGAAAGGATTTTTAAATGCTCTTTCCTTTTGCCTCCCCACATGGCTGGCACAAGTAGCAACTTAGCCTCCCTCAAGCTCCATGAAAGCTCTGGAAACCTAAGCTCAAAGCATATGAGAATACCCAGCTTTACACCAGAAACCTCAAAAAGTGGGTTTTCACTACCGGGTAAAAAGTGCTTTTGCTCTTCATAAAGAGGGAAAAGCTTTATCTTATGCCTTACTCCTGCTATATTTCCCTTGTCTACCAAGATGGCAGAGTTGTATATGCCCTCCTTAGCACTTAAGGGATAAGTTCCTATCACTGTCAGCTTTTTCTCTTCTGAGACCCTTATGACTTCCTGCAGGACTTCCTGAGTTGCATCCGCATGCTTTTTTAGATTTTGGTAGTCAAAGCCACACTGCCACATCTCAGGCAAAAGCACAAAAGACCCATCTTTTACATAACTGAGCATTTCCAAGACTTTTTTGAGATTTTCTTCCACCCTTCCAAAAAAAGGTCTAAACTGCAGGACCGCAAGGTTAAGCATAGCGTATAGAATTATAAGCATAACTTATAAGCAGGCTTCTATGATTTATGTTAGCATTTATTAATATGAATAGGTTCTTTCCCTTCCTCAGATGGCTAAAGGGTTATGACAGAAAAACCTTTACTTCTGACTTAATGGCTGGTCTTACGGTGGCGGTTGTTCTTGTGCCACAGTCCATGGCTTATGCACTCATAGCTGGTCTTCCACCCGTTTATGGACTATACGCTGCGTCCATACCTGTAATAGTTGCTGCACTTTTTGGAAGCTCCGCCCAGCTTGCTACAGGTCCAGTTGCTATAGTGGCCTTCTTGACCTTTGTCTCTCTTACAAGCTACGCAAAGCCCGGCGAAGAGAAATTCATAGGACTTGCCATTCTTATGGCTTTCCTCGTGGGTATGATACAGCTACTTATAGGCGTCTTCAGGCTTGGATTTTTGGTGAACTTTGTATCACACTCGGTGATAATAGGCTTTACCAACGCAGCGGCGATAATAATAATCAGCACACAAATACCTGCAATCTTAGGCATAAAGGTGGAACAAAAGGAGCTTATATTCCAAAATATATACGAGATAGCAAAGGCAATTCCACAAACGAACCCTTACACTCTTATAGTGGGCATAGTCTCCATAGCTTTGATAGTAGGGTTAAGGAAGATAAACAAAAACTTTCCCTCCGCACTGCTTACTGTGGCTTTATTTACCACTCTCTCATACCTTCTTGCCTTTGAAAGCTATGGCATAAGGGTGGTGGGTGATATACCTAGGGGTCTTCCTCTACCCTCTTTGCCCTCTATAGACCTTGACCTTTTGGACAGGATATTAGGCAAGGCTTTTATCATAGCCCTTGTAGGTTTTATGGAAGCCTATGCTATAGCCAAGTTTATAGCAAGCCAAACAAAGCAGAAGATAGACGTAAACCAAGAGCTGATAGGTCAGGGTCTTGCAAACCTTGTGGGTTCTTTCTTTAAGAGTTTTCCCGTGAGCGGTTCTTTTTCTCGCTCTGCGGTAAACTTCCAAGCAGGTGCAAAAACTGGTATGGCAAACATCATAAGTGCCAGCTTTGTGTTAGCTACCATATTCTTTGTTGCACCCCTTCTCTATTATCTTCCAAGAGCAGTGCTTTCTGCAGTGGTTATAACTGCGGTAGTAAACCTTATAAAGCCAAAATACTTTGTGCATCTTTGGAAAACAAACAGATATGATGGTATATCCGCAGTTTCCACCTTTGCTCTATCCTTTATCATGAAGCCAGACTATGCCATCTTTATAGGCGTGTTTCTGTCTCTTTCCCTTTTCCTTTGGAGAAGCCTATACCCAAGAATCGTTAGAATGTCCAGAGACCCAGTTAGCAAAACCTTTGTGAACGCAGAAACCAACAGCCTACCCGTTTGTCCACAGATTGAGATGGTAAGACCCGAGGCATCCTTCTACTATGCCAATACAGAGAACATCCTTGAGGAAATAAAGGAGATAATAGAGCAAAAGCCCGCACTCAAACACTTGGTTATAGACTGTGAGTCAGTAAACTACATGGATGGAACAGCCCTTGACGCTCTAAGCGACTTTCTTGAAGAGATGAAAAAGAAGGGAGTGAACTTAGTTTTTGTGAATGCAAAGGCACCCGTTGAAGAGGTCATGAGGCGTTCAGGCTTCCTTGAGAAGCTTGGCAAGAAAAACCTTATGCCCTCCAAGGGATATGCGGTTGGTGAACTTTTCAAGAGTATAGACCATGGATACTGTGCAAAGGTATGTCCCCATGCGGTTTTTAACGAATGCTATACGGTTAAGGAATATGTGAAGTTTGAGCCTGCTAAAAACCCCATAAGGGATATATACGAGGCCTTCTCTAATTACGAAGATATAGAGGTTTATGCGGGAAGAGCATACAAGAACCTTCTCCTTAAGTCGGATGGAAAGGAGATAGAACTCAGAGAGGAAGATTTCTACACGGATGGAAAGGGTATATATGTGCCTTCTACGAAGTTTATGAAGCATGATGGTGAGATTGTTTCTTTTGGCGAGCTGTGTAACAAAAAGGGTTGTGAGATGAAGAACGGCTTTGTTTATCTTGGAAAGGATACAAAAGAGATAGTGGAAAAGCTCTTAGGCATTCTAAAATAAAAAAAGCCCCCTTGCGGGGGCGGTTCTTTAGTCAAGCTCTGGCATTTCAGGTGCTGGTGCCTTTTCCTTCTTCTCTTCGGGTATTTCTGCCACGAGAGCTTCTGCAGTGAGCATGGTTCCCGCCACAGAAGCGGCGTTCTGTATGGCAGTCCTTACCACCTTGGTGGGGTCTATAATTCCAGCCTCTACCATATCCTTGTAGTCGCCCACTGACGCATCAAAGCCCCAGCTCTTGCCTTTTTCCTTGCCAAGCTGTAGAACCTTTTCGAGCACCACATAACCCTCAAATCCTGCGTTGAAAGCTATCTGCCTGAGAGGTGTCCTACATGCCTTCTTTACTATATCCACACCCACCTGCTGGTCTGGGTTTTCTACCTTGAGGTTTTCAAGGGCTTCAGAAGCCCTAACCAATGCCACACCACCACCGGGGACTATACCCTCTTCCACTGCCGCCTTTGTGGCATGCACCGCATCCTCAACCCTTGCCTTCTTTTCTTTGAGCTCAGCTTCTGTAGCCGCACCAACCCTTATGATAGCCACACCACCTGCCAACTTGGCAAGCCTTTCTTGGAGCTTTTCTCTGTCGTAGTCAGAGGTGGTTTCCACTATCTGCTTCTTTATCTGCTCTATCCTTGCGTTTATATTGTCCTTTGAGCCCTTACCGCCCACTATGGTGGTGTTATCCTTGTCCACTATGACCTTGTCCGCTCTTCCGAGCATATCAAGGGTGACGCTTTCCAACTTAATGCCCAGCTCTTCAGTTATAGCAGTGCCACCAGTAAGTATGGCTATGTCTTGCAGGTAATCCTTTCTCCTTTGACCAAAGCCAGGTGCCTTTACCGCACATGCTCTAATGACTCCCTTTATATGGTTAACCACAAGGGTTGCAAGTGCTTCCGCCTCCACATCCTCCGCTATTATGAGGATGGGTCTTCCTGCCCTAACAACTTGCTCAAGCACAGGTAAGAGGTCTTTTACGTTGGAAATCTTCTTTTCATATATGAGTATGAATGGCTCTTCCAGAACCGCCTCCATCTTGTCTGGGTTGGTCACAAAGTAGGGGGATAGGTATCCCCTGTCAAACTGCATACCTTGGACTGTCTCAAGGGTGGTCTGTGCGGACTTGGACTCTTCAACAGTTATAACCCCATCCTTGCCAACCGCTTCCATGGCGTCTGCGATTATCCTTCCTATCTCGGGGTCATTGTTGGCGGATATGGTGGCTACCTGTTCTATCTCCTTCCTTCCGCCCACCTGTATGGACTGAGCCTTTATCTCCTCAACCACCTTCTCTACTGCTCTGTCTATGCCTCTTTTAAGGTCCATAGGGTTAGCACCAGAGGCTATTGCCTTTAGACCCTCTGTGAATATAGCCTGTGCCAGCACCGTTGCAGTGGTAGTTCCATCACCGGCCACGTCTGCGGTCTTGGAGGCTACTTCCTTGACAAGCTGGGCTCCCATGTTTTCATAGGGGTCTTTAAGTTCTATCTCCTTTGCTACGGTCACTCCGTCCTTAGTGACTAGAGGTGTGCCCCACTTTTTCTCAATTATTACCTCTCTACCCCTTGGTCCAAGGGTAACTTTAACTGCGTTGGCAAGCCTGTCAACGCCTGCCTTAAGTCTTGCCCTTGCGTCTTCTCCGTAGATAACCTTCTTTGCTGCCATACTACCACCTCCTTTAAAAG
>JAXSOH010000006.1:0-39825 GCA_037925805.1 Aquificaceae bacterium | reverse complement strand
AGGAGGTTATGTTTAAGGTATGGATAATAAATCTATTTCTCGGTTTGGGGAGTTGAGGCGTATGTGGTATAGTATAAACAGGGGGTGGAATTTTGACAGAGGTTTAAAATTTGCATTGTTGGACAGAGCAGTCATCTGGAGAATTTTTATGATATAAATCATGGTTGTTGAGCTGTTGTCCTTCAATAATCTTAAGGCAAGGGCTAAAAATATTAGACAAAGCATATATCTCCCTTTATATTCAAAGTTATATGACCCTGCACACTACCCCTGACCCATCTGTGCCACTACAGGAAAAGGCAAAAAGAGCCAAAGCCCACCTTTTCATTTCAGAAGGCTCACCAGAAATTTTATCAATTCAAGAAAGTTAGGGTTTGTTATCGTAAAGCCAACGATAAGTATAACTATTATGACCCAAAGCACAGACCTTATCTTGGATATCTCCGTGTCTATCTTGTTATCCAGAGCCTTTATATCTGCCCTTAGTTTTGCAGTTTCTGTGTCTATTTTGTTATCCAGAGCTTTTATATCCGCTCTTAGTTTTGCAGTTTCTGTGTCTATTTTGCTATCCTCTTTATCTATTTTGCTTTCTAAAGCCTTTATATCCGCTCTCAGATTTGCAATCTCTGTATCTATTTTGTTATCCAGAGCTTTTATATCCGCTCTTAGCTTTGCAGTTTCTGTGTCTATTTTGCTATCCAAAGCCTTTATATCTCCCCTTAAATTCGCTGTCTCTGTGTCTATTTTTTGATATAGTTTTAGCACTTCTGTATCTATTCTTTGGTGTAGCTTTAGCACCTCTGTGTCTATTTTAATGTGAAGTCTTTCGGACTCTGTGTTTATCTTGTTTTCAAAACGCTCCTCTATGCCCTTTAGTCTGTAATCCATCTCAGACCGCAGATTTTCAAAGTTAGCCTCTGTTATGCTCTTAAAGGAAGAGAGAAACTCCAATATATGGGCTATGCTGGTCTTTAGACTATTCACTTCTTGGTAAAACTCCGCCCTGCTGACGAGTTCTCTCAAAAGCTCCTCCTTTATCTCTCTTTTTAGCTCTTCCCTCTTTGAGTCAATCTGAGAAAACAGGCTGTTTATAAGCTCCTCCAAGAAGTGCATTATTTCATCCGCAGCCTCCTTCCCAAACTTTTGCTCCATTACCTTATAAAACTGGTAGTTTATGGCATCCATGCTATTAAATTTTAATCCTTTAGCTTAAAAAGGTCTGAATTTTCTATTGTGGATCCCTTTATAAAGAGGTTGTGTTTTTTGAGAAAATGGTCTATCTGAGAAAAGCTAACATCCTCTCTTATATGCACCTCGTAGCCACCGGACATGGTTTTGTATTCACTTTCTGCCTGCTTTGTGAGGAAGAGGGTAATAAGAAAAAGGTTAAGACCAAAGAGTGCGGAGTTTTTTCCTCCTTAGGTGATTTAGACATAGGTTTCTGGCTATACCAAATATCCATGTGGTCGCCTTTGAGCCCCCTCTAAACTTTTTTGCAGACCTCCATACCTAAAAGAAGACCTCCGAGGTAATCTCTTTCTCATCCTCTTCCTGACCCAGAAGGGAGTAGCAATAAGCATAAACTCTGCCCTGCATAAGTCTTATAAGCTCTCTTAGAGCCTTCTCCTCTCCTCTGACCAGTAGGAGTTGGGAAGAAGGCTAAGAGGGTGAGTTTCGCTCCAAAGTATGAGCCTGCCATTTTGAGAGTTAGCACTAATGCTGAGAGTTCCATCAGATATACAGCTAAGGAGATTTCCAGCCTGCGTGCATGGACCAGAAAAGCTAACTTGGGTATTTATGGAGGAAAAGCCTATAGTCTGACCTGCCTTTACAGGCAAGGAGTAGCTACTTTGACCTTTTATCCACACGCCTATGGAAGAGCTTCTCAAGACCTCGTCCTTTAGCCAAAGCCTTTTGGGCTTTTCTGTGTATAGGACCTGAGACTTGAGAGTTTTGAGAGCTTGTTCAGAAACAACTCCTACCCTACCATCTTGATAGAGAACCTTTACCTCTCCTCCCAGAGCAAAGGCAAAGAAAAGAAGTATTAAAAGCCACATGGTAGGTTAAAATCTTAGCATAGGATGGTAGAAATCGTAAAAAGCTACAGACTTGTTCCCGTTGAAGAGGGTGAAGGCTTTATAAAGGTGTTAGCACCCAGAGGTGTTGACCCAATTGTTTTGGAAGAGCTTCGCTTTTCTTTGGGAAAGGAGATAATTCCTACCTTTTTGCCTGAGGAGGAGTTTAGCCAGAGGCTTCAGGAAGTGCTTGCCCAAGAGGAGGTGCGTATTGAAGGAGAGGAAGGAGAAGAAACTCAGATAAGAGATATCCTCTACGAAGAGGAGACAAGCCCAGCGGTCAGCTTTGTAAACCAGACCCTCATAAAGGCGGTAAACCTATCCGCTTCGGACATACATATAGAGCCTTATGAAAACACTTCCATTGTAAGGCTTAGGCTTGATGGAATTCTCCACGAGTATACTCGCATACCCTTGTCCCTTCACGAGCAGGTGGTTTCTCGCATAAAGGTTTTGGCAAACCTAAACGTGGCGGAAAGGAGAGTTCCACAGGATGGCAAGATTGCGGTAAGGGTGGGAAAAAGGCACTTAGATATAAGGGTTTCTGTAGTGCCAACGGTTTTTGGTGAGAGGGTGGTTCTTAGGCTTCTTGAAAAGGGAGGCAAACTCCTAAGACTTGAAGACCTTGGGCTTTGGGAAGAAGACCTCATAAAACTGCGGAGGTTGGCACAAAAGCCCTATGGCATAGTGCTTGCCACAGGACCAACTGGTGCAGGAAAAAGCACCACCCTATACGCCATGATACTTGAGATAAAAAGTCCAAAGAGAAACATAATCACCATAGAAGACCCGCCAGAATACCAAATAGAGGGTGTAAGCCAGATACAGGTAAACCCAAAGGTGGGATTAACCTTTGCGGTAGGTCTTAGAGCCATCTTGAGACAAGACCCAGACGTGATAATGGTAGGAGAGATAAGGGACTCGGAAACTGCAGAGATAGCGGTGCAGTCCGCATTAACGGGACATCTCGTGCTTTCCACCTTGCACACAAACGATGCACCCTCTGCTATTACAAGGCTTTTTGACCTTGGAATAGAACCCTTTCTTATAGCTTCTGCCCTTGAAGGGGTTATAGCCCAAAGGCTTGTAAGAAAGGTATGTCCTCATTGCAAAGAGCCCTACAAACCTACAGAAGAGGAACTTTCAGAGCTTGGTCTTTCTGGAGAATACACCTTTTATCGTGGGAGAGGTTGTGAACACTGCATGGGAACAGGCTACAGAGGGAGGACAGGTATATACGAAGTTTTGGAAGTGGATGAGGAGGTTAAAAAGCATATATTAAAGACACAGGATGCGGTGGATCTTAGAAACTTTGCAAAAAGCAAAGGCTTCAAAAGCATGCTTGAGGATGGCATAAGAAAAGCCCTTGCGGGCATAACCACCTCGGAGGAGGTCCTAAGAGCAGTTAAAACGGAGGACTAAGATGGTGCTTGGAAGAGATGTCTATCAAGCCATAGTGCAGGTGCTTGGAAAAGATGCAGGGGAGCTTTTTGTAAAAGCAGTAGAAAAGGCACTAACAGAGATTGAAGAGGAAATAAAAAACCAAAAACACACCCTAAAAGCCCAACTCAAAGATGAGCTTACCAAAGAGCTTATCACAAAAGAGGAGTTTTATGGAAAGATAGAAGTCCTATACGAACACATTGAGAGGGTTAAAGAAGAGATACTGCGTTATGTGGATACCAAGTTTGCCCTGCTAATGCAAGAAATAGAGAAGGTTAGGAATGAAGCAAGACAGGGCATAGAAAGTGTAAGAAGCGAGCTTAGACAAGAGGCGGAGAGGATAAGAATTGAAGCCAAGGAGGACAATGTAAAACTTGGAGAAACTCTAAGAAAAGAAATGGCAGAGTTGGAAAAGAGGCTTATGCAAGAAATTAGAAGAGTGGAAACAGAGCTAAGGGTTGAAATAGAAGCTATAAAGGAAAGACTTTTTATCCTTGAAAAGCGTTTTGATAGGCTTGAGTTGTATATGAAGGTGCTTTTGGTGCTTGTGCTTTTGGGGCTTACACTGCTAAACCCTACCTTTTTTGAGATAGTAAAGACCATATTTGGGCTAAAGTGATGTGGAAGAGAGTTATAAGTGCAAGAGAGGGTAATAAGGTTTTAAGCGTGGAGTATAACCTCCTTTCAAAAGAGTGGAAGCTAACTTCAAAGAAGGGAAAAGAGATCTTGGTTGTGCCTTCGGAAAGGGTATTTATAAGGATAGAAGAATATGCAGAGGAGGAGAAAAAGTCAAAAGGTGCGGAGCTAAAAGCCTATGCAAAGGAGAGGTTTCCTCAAGATAGGTATGACCTAAAGCTATTTAATGGACTTGCTTATCTTGCATTATGCAGGGATTATGAGGGGGAAGTTGAGCTTGAACCCTTTGCCCTTGCAAGGCTTGGAGCTTTGTATGGAGAAGAGCTTTTGGTGATAGACTGGGGGAAAAGAAAGACGGTTTTTGTGGAGCTAAGGGATGGCTTTTTAAGGTCCTTCAGAGTTGTGCTAAGAGGTGGAGACTACATAACCAAAAGGCTATCCGAGAGCAGGTCTTTGGGATACGAAGAGGCGGAAGGGTTAAAGAGGTCCGAGGGGCTAAGGTTAGAAGAGGTAAAGGAGGCAGTTAAAGAGATATTGGAGCTGTCTGGCTATAGCTTTGAGGACAAAAGGGTGCTACTTACTGGTGGCACTTCAAGGCTAAAGGAGCTAAGAGGTCTTTTTTCGGAAACTGTGGAGCTAAGGCACTGCGAGCCTGAGTATGCGGTCTGCTTGGGTGCATGCTTAAGAAAAGTGCTTAAAAATCCTTATCCAGACTTTGTCCAAAAGGAGCTTAGTCCTCAAGATATAAAGACGCTTGCCTATACAGGTGGGGCAATGGTTTTGGCTTTTTTTGTTAGCCTTTTTGCCATGCAAAGGCTCTACTCTGTAGAACTGTTAAGAGACGCTCAAAGGACAGAGTTTAAAAAGCTCTTTCCCAATGAACCCATAATCTCCCTCTATGACCAAGTGAGGACAAAGGTATCCACAGGCGAAGAATACAAACTTACCAAGCTCCTCTCCAAGGCTCAAGAAAACCTAAGACCTGGCATGAAACTATACAGGCTTGAATACACAGAGGGCAGGCTCACCATAAAGGGAGAGGCAGACAGAAAGACCCTTGAGGGGCTAAGGCTCTCTTCCACAAAGGAAACGCCAACGGGAAGGGTAGAGTTTGAGATAAAAGTGCCATGAGTGCAAGGATAAATCTTATGCTGTTTTTAGTGAGCTTTGCACTTCTTGTATTTCTGTTTGACCGCTACTATAGGCTAAGGGACAGCTACTATGGAGAATACTTACGCTATAAGGAGGTTATGCTACTTTTAAACAACTACCAAACAAAACAAAAGGCACTTATTGACGAAAACTTTGTAAGACAGAGACTCTCAGAGGTGGGTGCGGACTTTGTTTCTTTTAGACAGTTAGACGTGGGCTACGAAGTAAAGGCAAGAAACCTAAGGGGAGAAAACCTGCCAAAGCTTATATACGCCTTAGAAAACTCTGGCGTGGAAATTCTTAAGTTCATCTCTGTGGACAACACAGGACAGGGATTTTATGAAGTGGAAATGATAATAAGATGACCGTAGTTTTGGCTCTTATGCTCCTTATTGCTGCAAGTCTTTTAGTGCTTGACCTGTATACCACAGTAAAAGGGACGCAGACCACAGTCCAGCAGGTTTACGCACGCACTCAAGCTTTCTACGTTTTTAGGTCTGCTTTGCCTTTAGCCATTGCCATAATAAGAAACGATGACCCTTCTGTGGACCACCTTCAAGAAAGATGGGCATATCCTTTGAGCTTTAAGACCGAGAGGGGAGAGCTCACCATAAGCATCTATGACGAAGACCGCTATATAAACCTAAACACCGCAGGAGAAAACCCAGAGCTCTTTAAACATATATTCTCTTACCTTAGGATTGACCCTCAGTATCTTGATAGGCTTCTCATATGGATAGGCAGAAAGAATGGCAGTTTTGACAGCCAATACCCTATAAAGAGAGCACCTCTTAGCTCAAAGGAAGAGCTTTTGTATGTGGGCTTTAAGCCAGAAGACCTGCAGGGAAAGACCATAGGAAACAGTTTTTACCCAGGGCTTTGGAGCATAAGCACTACCTTCTCCTCTGGCAAGGTAAACATAAACACCGCACCCATGCAAGTTCTTATGGCACTTGACCCACGCATAGACCAGACCTTAGCCAACAAGATAATAGAAAGAAGGACAAAAGAGCCTTTCAGAAGACCAGAGGACTTGGTGCTGGTAGAAGGCTTTACTTTTGACATACTATACAGGATACAAAACCACATAGACACAAAAAGCAGGTTCTTTCATATTGTGATGGACATAAAGAGCGGTGGCTACAGTGTGAGCTTTTCTGCCATATACGATAGGCAGGAGGGAAGAATTGTCTATAAGAGCATATACTGAGCTTTTGCTCTATGTGCTTTTACTTTTTAGCCTTGTCCTTCATAGAGCATACGGTTTGCCTAACTTAAGCATAATTGTCCTTTTATTACCTTTGGTCTTTCTACCTTCAGAGAGGTTTGGAGTAAAAAGTCCATGGAACTTAAGCCTTTTGGCACTACCTTTGCTTTATGTTTTACATCCTCAAAACTTTATGAGCCTTACCCTTCAGGCTTTTGCAGAGGAGCTCTTCTTTAGGGCTTACCTTATGCAGAGGTTTTCAAACCTTACTGTGTCAGTGCTTTTTACACTTCCTCACATAATCCTATATGCAGACCTTTGGTCGGTGCTTACCTTTTTTCCTTCTTTGCTTTACGGCTATATATACCAAAGGACTGGCTCTTTGGCTTTTGTGAGCCTTTTGCACCTTGCAAGCAACATACTATGGCTGGACTTCTTAGTCTCCTATATGCATAGCGGTAACTGAATCCCAACGCGATATGTGGAGCAGGAGCCATGGTATGAGCCTCTCTTTTAGAAAGTGCATAATATCTTTTGTATTTTTTCCAGACTTCCAGCTACTGTAAAGCTCTTTTATTTCTTTCCTCATGCTGTCATGCTCAGCTTTGTGCATGGGATAGGCAAAGAACTCCGCCTCCCTCATAAGTTCCTCCTCCGTAGAGAAGTGGTCTTCCACGTCGTAGAGGAGCATATCCATTAACCTGTCCACCTCTTCAAGATTGTTCTTCTCACAGGAGATGTATAGCTCCCTTATCAGCTGTAGTTCATCCTCGTGCAGGGCGTTAAAAAGCTCGTTGGCAACCTTTGGAAGATCTTTAAGTTCAAGCATGCCTAAATACCTCCTAAGTTTTTAAGTAAATATATACTTAAATTCTTACCATGCACTGATAGAGCTCATAACCGCTAAAATATTTCCATGACCGCAGAAGAAAAAGAGCTTGTGCTTTCTTACCTGCCCTTAGTTCAGCAGATAGCCTATCGTATACACAAACATCTACCTGCCTCTGTGGATGTAAGAGACCTCATAGGATATGGAGTTCTAGCTCTTGTGGAGTCTCTGCCAAAGTTAGACAAAAGCAAAAACCCTAACGCTTACCTCAAGCTACGCATAAAGGGTGCTATATATGACTACTTGAGAAGTCTTGACTTTGTAAGCAGAAGTCTTAGGTCAAAGGAAAAGACAATAAGACAAGCTATTGATAAGCTCAGCATGGAAAAGGGTGGTGAAGTAAGCGATGAGGAGCTGGCGGAATATCTTGGCGAGAGCCCAGAAAGGCTCAGAGAAGACCTTCAGGCAATAAACTTCTCATATCTTATGAGTCTTGACGAGCTTTTTCAAGAGGGTAGGAGCTACGAGGAGCTATTTGGAAGCACAGGAGAGGGACCAGAAGAGGCAGTCATTAGAAAGGACCTTAGAGAAAAACTGCTTAAGGCTATAGACAGTCTTGACTACAGAGAAAAGTTAGTCTTACAGCTTCTCTATTACGAGGAGCTACCACTAAAAGAAGTAGCAGGGCTTTTAGGCGTATCTATGGCAAGGGTTTCTCAGATAAAGGCTAATGCCATAGAAAAGCTCAAGAGGTTTTTAGCTTCTGTTGAATAAGTTCTAAGAGCTTCTCGTAGGTGTATCTAATCTCATAAGCCATATCAACGAGCTTTTTATTCCCTTCCACTTCCGCTCTCTTGACTAAGGGAATGACTACCCTCTCAAGCTGGTCTTTGTATTCTATAAGGTCGTAGCTAAGCTCTTCTTCTGTGAGGTCTTCTATACCTGCCAGGTAGGTTCTGTAGAGCATTTTTGCAGATATTAAAACGTGTTCCAACTCCTTTTGCAGGTCTCCTCTGTCAAGTCCAGCCTTTGTGAAATTTTCCATTACGGCTCTACCACCACGCAGTGATGTATTTTAAGGTATTTTTCTCTTAAGGCTTGCACCTCTTCAAAACTCACTGACCTTATTTTGTCCACATACTCTGAGTCCATTTTCCAGCCAAAGCCCATTACCTCAAAAAAGCCTAAATACCACGCCTGTCTTGCCCTTGTTTGGTGAGCCAATAGAAAGTCTCCCACTATCTTGTTTTTGGCAAGCTCCACATCCTCTGGCGTTATTTCACTATTCTTTATCACTTCCACCAAGTCTCTAAGAGCATCTTCCTTTTTCTCGGGAGAAGTGCCTATATAGGCTATTAGTCTTGGAGAAAAAAGGCGAGTGGGATATGTGGAATAGACCGCATAGGCGTAGCCTCTTTTTTCTCTTAGTTCCTTAAAGAGCTTTGAGGTCATACCATCTCCAAGCACAGCATCCAACACCTTAAAGGCAAAGTATTCTCTTCCCTTAAACTCAGGAGCGTCAAAGGCACAAAGCACCGTAGCTTGAGAGCCTGGTCTTTTCACCCTCTCTAATAGGTCTTCCCTCATAGGCACATCCACAGGATTTAATGGATACTCTCCCTCGGGAATTTCAGAAAAGACCTCTCTAAGCATAGGTAAAACCTGCTCTGTCTTAAAATCTCCCACAAGACTTAACACCAAGTTTTTAGAAGGCAGTATTTCCTGCCACCTATTTATTACATCTTCCCTGCTTATAGCCTTTACATCTTCCTCAAGACCAAGAGGAAAAACCTCATAGTTAGAACCCTTGTAGGTAATTCTTCTCAGAGCGTCCACCGCAAGCTCTTGCCCCCTTTCTCTTCTTGACCTTATAGCCTGTAGCACGTTTCGCCTTTCCCTCTCAAGGTCTTCTTCAGAAAAGAGTGGTTCAAGGAGCATACTCCTTATGACCCTTAGACCTTCCCTTAGACCCTCCACCTTAGTGGAAAAGCCTATCTCCACATAATCATCGCTGGCAGAGGCGTATATGCCACCTCCATAGTCCTCAAAGGTGCTTGCTATCTGGTAAGAGCTATAGGTCTTTGTGCCTTTTGTAAGGAGCAAGGCGGTAAGGTTTGTAAGCCCTCTCCTTTTCTCCCCATGCGTCCCAGACCTTATAAATATCACACCAGAGACTATACCTCTTCCTGTTGTTTCTTTTATTATGAGCTTTACTCCATTTTCCAAAATGTATTCCTGCACCCTTGCACCTCCAAAGGAAAGACTAAGTAAAAAAAGCAAAAGTATTATAAACCTCATCTCTCTGGTACCATGATAACTTCACTGTAAGGCTTACTAAGGATATATTTCTCAAGAACCCTTAACACATCCTCACGACGCACGCTTCTTATGTTGTTGTCAAAGTATTTGTAGTAGTCCAGCAGACCCACAACGGTAAGAGAATAACCAATATAAAAGGCATCCCTTTCTACCCTCTCAAGGGCAAAGGCTTCTGAATTTATGAGCCTTTCCTTTGCCTTTTGAACCTCCTCTTCTGTCAAAGTTTCTTTGAGAGACTTCATAAGCTCAAAGACCCTTGCCTTTACTTCCTCCAACCTCTCTTGGTCTAAGGTAGCGTAAATGAAAAATAGGTTATCCCTTGGTTTTCCAAAGTCTCCTGTGGATATGCTGTAAACAAGACCCTTTTCCCTCAACTCCCTATAAAAGAGAGAAGTCCTACCATTTCCCAATATTTGGTCAAGCACTGCAAGGGCGTAGTATTCCTTTGTGCCTATGGCAGGAGCTATCCAACCTATGAGCCAGTATGTTCTTTCCACTCTTTTGTCCCTTATGGTCTTTGAACGGTTTTCCAACTGCTCTGGCTCTGGCAGGAGCTCCACCTTTGGCACAGGCTTACCTTTTTCTTTTCCAAAGGTTTCCAACACCTCCTTGTAGACCTCCTCTGGCTCCACATCTCCCACCACCACCACAAACATATTCCTTGGCTGGTAGAAGTTCCTATAAAACTCAAGGAGCATATCTCTTGTAAACTTCTGAATGGTTTCCTCGTAGCCTATAATGGGATGTCTGTATGGAGAGACCTTGTAAAAGACCTTTTCAAACTCTTCCCACAGCACTGTGGTGGGATTGTCCTTTCCACGCCTTAGCTCCTCTATAACAATGGGCTTTTCCTTTTCCACCATATCTTCCAAGAGCATAGGCTTTTGAGTTAACTGATAGAGCACCTCAAGGGCTTGTTTCCAATAGGGCTTTGCTATGGTTATGTGGTAAAAGGTATAATCCTTTGAAGTGCCAGCGTTAAGGTTTCCACCAAGACCCTCTATAATGTAGTCTATCTGTCCGTATGGATACTTCTCCGAGCCATTAAAAAGCATATGCTCCAAAAAGTGAGCCATACCCTTTTGCTGATAGTCCTCGTAGGCAGAGCCAACTTTGAACCACACATGTAAAGCTACCGCTTCTGTATCCTCTCTCTTATTTACCACTAACTTTGCAGCGTTAGGAAGTTTATAAGTCCTTAGCTCTCCAGCAAAAACCACTGTCGCCATAAAAAACACCTCCAAAAGTAATAAAAATATCCTCATAGCTCCTTTCTCAAGTCCCTTGTCATGGCTTCCTCATAAGTATAGGGACATTCCTCTGGAAAAGAGAAATTCTCAATGTCGTATCCATTCTCCTCAAGCCAGTTTTCAAGATAGCCAATCGCATCAATCCATGCTTTATCAATCTCTTCAGGAAGTCTATGCTTAAGACTTGGATACTTACGAAACTCTCTATTTATAGCCCTTCTTGCATTCTCTATACTCTTTATCCAGCTTCTTCCTGCGGTTTCTCCACCTGCTAAGTTTCTGAAGTTATCCCACTTGTAGAGATGCTCCAATATCCTTGCCAGCTGACTTATACAAGTCTTCAAATCAGACCGTGCCATGTCTTCTATTTCCTCCAAGAGATTTTCCCAGTCCACAAGGTCGTATAGTTTCTCTTTCAAAAGCTCGTAGTTTATCTCCGCCCAAAGTGGAAAGTCCTTATCGTATAGCTCTTTAAGCTCCTCTTTGCTTATAGTCCTCATGGCTTTATCTCCTTTCTTAGGTCTCTTGTCATGGCTTCCTCATAAGTATAGGGACATTCCTTTGGAATATAGAAGTCTTCTGGATTGTAGTCATTATCTTCAAGCCAGCTTTCAAGTTTCCTTCTTGCAAACTTCCATGCAGTGCTAACTTCGTTAGGCAATTTATTCTTCAAACTTGGATAAACATCAAACATTGCCAATATTTCCCTTCTTGCATTGTTTACACTTTTTATCCAGCCTCTTCCTGCAGTTTCTCCACCGGCGAGGTTTCTAAAATTATCCCACTTGTAGAGATGCTCCAATATTCTCGCAAGCTGGCTAATACAAGTCTTCAAATCAGACCTTGCCATGTCTTCTATTTCCTCCAAGAGGTTTTCCCAGTCCACAAGGTCGTAAGCCTTTTCCCTCAAAAGCTCAAGGTTAATCTCAGCCCACAGTGGAAAGTCCTTGTGGTATAGCTCCTTAAGTTCCTCTTTGCTTATGGTTCTCATGAGTATTAATATATGACCTTAAGCCTTGCGTAGCCGTCCCTTTTTTCCACTTCTATTCTTTGACTAAACTTTTCCGCTATGTCTTCCACGTGGGTTATAACTCCCACAAGCCTATCTGTGGACTGCCTTATCATATCAAAAAACTCAGAAAGGGAATCTCTTGTTTCCCTATCTAAAGAACCAAAGCCCTCATCTATGAAAAGGCTTTCAAGAGGTGCATTCTGAGAAAGTATGTCCGCAACCGCAAAGGCAAGAGAAAGGCTCGCCAAAAAGGTCTCACCACCGCTCAAACTGGAAACAACTCTGTGATATCCGGTAGAGTGGTCATAGACATGCAGGTCTCCCTCGAGCAGGTCAAAGGTAAAAAGTCCCGTAGTGAATTTAAAAAGGTAATAACTTGCCCTATCAATAATCCTTTTTAGCATAAGCTGGCTCACATACTCTGGAAATTGATTATCTACAAGGTCGCTCCTTAGCCTTTCGTAAAGACTCAAGTTCATGCGAAGTTCAGAAAGGTCCTTTTCCAAACTTTGTTTCTCGGAAAGGTCTTTCTTTAGCTTTTCTATATCGCTGTGGAGACTTCCATGCAATCTTCTGTTTTCCTCAATAGATGCATTTAAATTCTTTAAATCCTCTTCAACCTGAAAGGTTTCAGGAAGTTCCCTTAGGCTTTGAAGTTTTACCTCAAGCTCCTTTAGTCTATTTTCAAGATTATGCCTTTCTCTGTTATATTCTTCTATCTCTTGTTGAAGCTCTCTTATTTGCTCTTGACTCAAAGCATATTTTTTGAGGTTTTGCAAACTACCAAACCTTTCTTGGAGAAAGTATATCTCACTTGCCATGCTTTGTTTCTGAGTCTGCAATTGATAAAGCATCCTTTCTATGTTTTGAATATCCGAGGTAAGCCTTGTTTCTTGCTCTTTTAACCTTTGCAAGTAGGAGAGGGTCTTTTGGTAGTTTTCCTGCACTTCCCTTATCCTTCTTTCCAACTCTTGGCTTTGTTTTTTTAGCTTGTGTGCTAAGAGTTCAGAGGGGCTTTCTCCAGTAGCTTTTATAACCCTACCGCCTAAGTCTATAAGTTTTTCTTCCAAAGACCTCTTCTGCTCTGCTAATCCCTTTAACCTCTCTTCAAGCTCCGCATACTTCTTTTCCTTTTCCATAAGCTCTTTTTGTATCTCATCAAACCTCTGTTTAAACTTCCTCTCCCTTTCCCTCAACAACCTAAGCTCCTCATACGCCTTTTCTACTTCTTTGACCTTTTCAAGCACCGCATCCAAAGGTTCTCCCAAAGACTTAACTAAGGAGTCTATTTCTTCTATAAGCCTTTCAAGTATAGAGTTCTTTGAGAGAAACTCCTGTCTTATTTTACCCTCTTCGGACTTTAAGTTATCTATAAACTTGGATAGTTCAGATTGTTTGGTCTTGAGGTCTCTTAAGGTTTGCTCCTTGTCCTTTAGAAGCCTCTTTTTTTTCTCAATTTCTTTTAGAATGTCTTCCACCTCGGAAAGTTTTCTGTGAATATCCTCTGTGGAAAGCCCATGCAGTGATTCTTGCAATTCCTTTTCCTTATTTTCCAAAAGGGAGAACTTGGCTTGTCTTTCAAAAAGCTCAGACCTAAGACCATTTATAGCTCTTTCTAATTCCTCTTGTCTTTTGATTAGACTTGCGATGTCTTCTCCCTTTTCTTCAAATTCTATATGCTCCAATCTATGACCGCATACAGGACATATGTCTCCTTCCTTCAAACTTGACCTTATCTCAAAGGCATACACCTCAAGCCTTCTTTCTTTTAGCTTTTCCAACTCTTCTTCCATAAGGCTTAGGTTTTTCTCCAACTCTTGCAATTTTTGTTTATGTATGGCTTTCTCTTCGCTTACCTGCTTGAGTTCCAAAGCTTTACTTAGCTGTTCCTTAAGCCTAAAGCTCTCCTGAAGTAGTTCAGCCTCTTTTTCTAAAAAGTTCCTAAGGTTAGATATATCTCTTTCTGTTTCTTCTATGGCAAGCTCCAGTTTCTCCTTTTCTTTTAGTGCTTTGTTTAGCTCTTCCTCCTTGCCTTTTAGGTCTTTTTCAAGGATTTCTACCTGTTTTTTGACCTGTTCCTGCTCCTTCTCCAATTTACTCAACTTTTCCACCTGCTCCTTTATCCTCTGAGATTGAATAAACTCTTGCTCTATACCCTCTTCCTCAAGTTTTTGTATGGCTTGCTCCACTTCTCTTATCTTCTCATAACCTTTGCGAGACCCTTCCCTTAGGTCCTTTAACTGTGTTTCGTAAAGGTTTTTTTGCTCCTCTAAACGCTTTATATCTTCCTCTATCTTCTCTAAGTCTTTTTTGAAACTCAAATATTGCTCAATAAGCTGTAAGGTTTGGCTTATCTCAATTCGTTTATTGTGGTATAACTCAAGGTTTTTAAACTCGCCTTCTATTCTTTTAAACTCCTGCTCCGCAAGCTCCCTTTCGTCATAATACTTTTTTAGGTCAAGTTCTTTTTTCTTTTTCTCTTCTTTGAGGTTTTCTTCTTGCAAAAGAAGGTTCTCATATTGTTCCACCTTTGGAAGGTAAGGAAGTATTTCAAAGGCGGTCTCAAGAAGTTGTTTTTTTCGTGCTATGTCTTCTTCCTGAAGGGATAAATTGTTTAAGTTTTCCAATGTTTTTTTGTATTCCTGCAAGAAACTGTCCCGTTCCTTACACCTTAGGAGTAGGTCTGTTAGTTTGGATGCCTTTTCTGAAAGCACCTTATATTCTTTTTCCACCCTCTCAAGTTCTTTCTCCTTTTGAAGTATAAGCTCTGGAGTTATATAAGCCAGTTGTTCAAATCTCTGTTGCATAAGCTGAAGCTTGCCAGTGAGATGTCTATACTCTTCTCCCACTAAGTCTTTTAGTGAGGAAATAAGCTCAGAAAATCCAAGCAAGGAATTGAGTATTTCTCTTCTTTCCCTTTGATTTTGTGGCTTTAAAAACCTATCAAACTGGTTTTGAGGTAGCAATATAACCTTTGTAAAAATGCCATAGTCAAGCCTAAGCACATTTTTGAGATAGTCTTCTAATTCTCTTTCTTTAAAGGGCTTGGGTTTCCCTTCTTCGTAGAACCTAAACTCTGAATGGCTTTTGCTTTTACCTTCTGAATACTCTCTTTCTATTTTGTATCTCTTTTCCTTTACAGAAAACTCCAAGGACACTCGCATATACCTTTGACCTTTAGAGACAAGGTGTGCATGGGCTTTCTCTCCTCCATATCTTGGAACTTTTCCATAAAGGGCGTAGCATATGGCATCAATAAGGCTTGTCTTTCCCGCTCCCGTCTTACCCTTTATGGCAAAGAAGTCAAGGGGTGAAAAGTCAACGCTATGCTTTCCTCTGTATACGGTAAAGTTCTCAAGTTCAAGCCTTATGGGTCTCATGGCTAACCTTGTCTATAAGTTCTTGAAATAAAGCCTTTAGCTCTTGTGAGGGCTTTGACTTGTATCTATACTTATGAAACTCCTCATACAAGCTAAGTAGGTCTATTTTGCCTGTTTCTGTTTTTGTCTCTTGATAGGTCCCTACAGGCTCCATTTCAAGTCTTACAAGCCTATCGCCAAGGATTTTAAACACCGTATCTCTCTTGTGCTGGAAAAAGGGGTCTGACATCCTTACTTCCATGACAACCTTTACCAGTAGGTTTTCCTTGGACAAGGGTTCAAGGGATTTTTGTATATCATCTCCTTCTTTGAGTCTTATCTCCACAAGCTGTCTTTTTAGGTCAAGCCTTATAGTTTCTACCTTTGCCATACCATCCTCAAGCACCACCAAGTTTACAAACTTATCCATACCCTTTTCTGAAAAATCTATCTGGTAAGGACTGCCAGAGTAGTAAACCTTTGGTGCAATACCTTCTATCCTTTGGTTTCTATGCACATGCCCTAAGGCTACATATTGAAAGGTATCTGGAATTGTGTCCGCTCTTACCGTATAGTAAGGACTTACGCTTGACTGGAGTTCACTGCCTGCCACCTTAGCCTTGTCTATCATTAAGTGAGACACGAGAACTCTGTATCGTGAGTCCTCAACCTCGCGTGCAAGGGCTTTCATATAATTTGCCACCTTCTCTGCGTAGCTTCTTTGCCTTTCTTCGTCAAAGTGAGTCAGGACCCTTTCATCTGGATAGGGAAGGCAGGCAATCTTTAACTGGTCGTATTGGAATATGACTTCCTTGAGGTTTGTAGAAGGTCTATCAAAGACATGAATGTTTGAGAGTTTTTTTAGGTTTTTGTATATTTTCATAAAGTCGTAGCTGTCATGGTTTCCTGCTATGAGTAGTATGTGCAATCCAATGGAGTTTATCTCTGTGAGAAATTCCAATATAAGTGCTTGGGATTCAAAGTCAGGGTTTCTCTTGTCAAAGATGTCGCCTGCAACTATAAGAAGGTCTACCCCCTCTTCTTTGCATATGTTTTTTACCTGCTCAAGGGCATAAACGAGGTCTTCGTTTCTGCTTACTTTGTCGTATAGTCTCTTTCCTGCATGAAGGTCCGCTATATGCAGAAATTTCATGATAAGGCACCAGCTTCAGAGAGTATGGTCTTTAGCCTCTCAAACATAGGATTTAATAGCTCCTCCCTTTCAAGTTTTTTGTATAGGGAGACCATCTCTTCTATTATAAGCTCAACCGCTTCCTCTGGGGTATCGCACAAGGATATAAGGTTTAAATCTTCTCTGCTTATAGTGCCATAGGACACCATGGTGTTTTTCATAAAATCCAAAAGGGGCTTCCAGTATTCAGAGCCAAAGAGGATTATGGGAAACCTTGGGCTTTTGCCTGTTTGTATGAGAGTTAGGGCTTCAAAGAGCTCATCAAGTGTTCCAAAACCACCGGGGAATATAAGATAGGCGGTGGAATATCTCAGAAGCATAACCTTTCTTACAAAGAAGTAGTCAAAGTTAAGGGAGAGGTTTTGATAAGGGTTTGGCACCTGCTCTGTAGGTATTTGAATGTTTAGACCCACAGAGAGAGTTCCTGCGTCTTTGCCTCCTCTGTTTGCAGCCTCCATAATACCAGGACCACCACCTGTGATTATATGAAAGCCGAGACTTCCAAGCATAAAGGCGGTTCTGTATGCTTTTTTATAGTAGGGGTCTGTCTCATCAAGCCTTGAGCTTCCAAAAAAGGTTATGGCAGGACCTACAGAAGACAGAGCATCAAAACCTTGGACAAACTCGCTCATTATCTTTAGGACACGCCAAGTATCACCCTGCCTTATCTTGAGCTCTTCTATGAGCCTTATATCTTCACTGTTCATTTATGTCTTTTACCATACCCTCTAATTTGAGAAGTTCACCTTCTTGGGGCTTGTTTATGTTCTTGGCATAACGAGGTCTTTTGTAGACAACTTTTTTATTCTTTGACTTACCTTTTGCTAAGGTTTTCCTTGAGCTTTTCTTGTTGGCTAAACTCTTCTTATTTACCTGCTTAGCCTTTCCCTGCACCACCTGTTTTTTAGTTTGCGTATTTGCAAAAGACAAGTCTGTGGGCACAGAAAGGCTAAGGGCTGAAATAATTCCAGTTATAAGTAAAAACTTTTTCATAATTCTCCTCCTTGTTAAAAACTATAGCCTAAAAAGTCAGGATATGTCAAGAAGGTTGAGAATATCTTCTAATAGCCCATCCCTATTCTCTTTGTTTACTTCCAAAAGGACCGCACCCGTGAGCCTTCTTATTTCTGCAACAAGAGGATGCACATCCCTTATGGGAATGGTTATCACCATATGCTTTCTGGGGTCATGGATGATTGTTCTAATAAGCTCTCTAAAGGGTTTTGAGAAAAGCTCCATCTTACCTACTTCATCCACAAGCACCACCTTGTTTTCCTTAAGAGCCTTCTCAAGAATTGGAAGAGCCACACTTTCAAACCTTTGCACATTTACACCATAAGAGCCTACAAGATGTTTTGAGGTAAAGGTTTTGCTGGCAAAAAGCAGACTATTACCCTCTGTAGAGACTACCTTAAAGCCTGTGCGTTTTTTTGTTTTTGGGTCTCTAACCTCTTCTGTCCAAAAGCCCATGGCTCTGTCTCCTAAAGCCTGTGCTAACTTCTTTATGAGGGTTGTTTTCCCTATACCTGGCTCTCCTGTAAGCACTATCTTCATAGGTCCTGAAGGGCGTAAACCTTTAGTCTACCACCCTGCTTTATGTAGCTTTTTATGGCTTCAAGCATGGCATATCCACCTCTTATAGTGGTTGTGTAAGGTATGCCATATTGAATTGCAGACCTCCTGATGTGGTAGGCGTCGCTCCTTTCCTTTCTGCCCGTTGGAGTGTTTATGATAAGCTGTATCTCTTGATTTTTTATCATGTCCACCACGTTGGGTCTTCCCTCAGAGACCTTTAGCACATGCTTTACATCCAATCCTCTCTCCTTTAGAAACTTGTATGTCCCTCCAGTGGCATAGACTTCAAAGCCCAGCTCAAGAAAGCCTCTTGCAAGGTCTACCACCTTTGGTTTATCTCTGTCCGCCACACTAAGGAAAACTTTGCCCTCCAAAGGTAGCCTGCTACCTGCAGAAAGCTGTGCCTTGTAGTAAGCCAGTCCAAAGTCCTCTGCAATGCCCATAACCTCTCCTGTGCTTTTCATTTCGGGTCCAAGCACTGGGTCTTCTTCTGGAAACCTGTTCCAAGGGAAGACTACCTCTTTGACGGAGTATATCTTCTTGTCTGAAGGCATAAAGTCGCTGGCAAAGTGGGCTTTGCTCTCCCGTAGTCTTTCAAATACCTCTGGGACAAGCTCTCTCAAAGACTTACCAATACCCACGAGAGCGGATAGCTTTGCCAAGGGATAGCCTATGGTCTTGCTTACAAAAGGAACAGTCCTTGAAGCCCTTGGGTTAACCTCAAGCACGTAGACCTCGCCATCCTTTACCGCAAACTGAAGGTTCACAAGCCCTTTCACTTTTAGAGCCTTCGCTATGAGCTTAGACTGTCTTTTTATTTCTTCCACTACTTCCTTTGAGAGAGTGTATGGTGGTATGCTTGCCGCACTATCTCCTGAGTGGACACCCGCCTCCTCTATATGCTCCATCACCGCACCTATTAGATAATCCTCACCATCTCCTATGGCGTCCACATCCACTTCTATACTGTCAGAAAGATACTTGTCTATGAGTATGGGTCTTTCAAAGCTCACACTTACCGCCTCTTCAAGGTATTGGATAAGCTCCTCCCTGTCATAAACTATTCTCATAGCCCTGCCACCAAGCACATAGGAAGGTCTCACAAGCACAGGAAAGGTAAGCTCTTCCGCTATTCTTATGGCCTCTTCCTTTGTCCTTGCAGTTCCACTTGGTGGCTGTTTTATACCAAGGTTGTCAACAAGTTTCTTAAAAAGCTCTCTATCTTCCGCCATATCTATGCTTTCTGGAGGAGTTCCCAGTATGTTTATGTCAAGGTTCTTGAGAGGAAGGGAGAGTTTAAGAGGCGTTTGACCACCAAACTGGAGGAAAACTCCATCAGGCTTTTCTTTTCTTATGACCTCAAGCACGTTTTCCAGAACCACTGGCTCAAAGTATAAAGCATTCGCAGTGTCGTAGTCGGTAGAGACAGTTTCTGGGTTGCAGTTAACCATTATGGTCTTTATTTCCTGCTCCTTTAGGGCAAAAACCGCATGGACGCAGGCATAGTCAAATTCTATACCTTGACCTATACGATTTGGTCCACTGCCGAGGATTAGCACTTTCTTCATTAAACTCATTATTTTAACTCAAGTTGCAAGTTGTATCATGTTCGGTTTCCAGATTGTGCATGAGTTGTTGCTCTGTATGATATAGTCAAATCTTTGAACTTCAATAATTCTAAGGTGTGCATCGAGTTTGTAGGATAAAAATAGGGACTGTTTCAAAATTTGTGTAAATTCTGCCATACTTCATAACATACCTTCAAAAGGAATTATTAGCTGAGACTATATCCTCTTGCCCATTCAACCCCTAAAACCTTACAATGGCTTGAGGCATAAGGTCTTTGAGTAGCTCACTGAACTCCCTGCGGTATTGTTCTGTTTTCTCCTTGCTTGGCTGTTTTGTATTAACACCTCCTTACTTTATTTTTACACAATGGATGAAACACTCCCCTCTCATTTCTTCCCTACCTCATTAAAGAAATTATATCTTAGACAAAGCACTTTTGAATTAAACCATCTGTTGTCTCTATGTCCTTCATCCTTAGATTTATATTGGAATCTAAAACCTCTATGTCAAATCCTATCATATCTTCCCAACTCCAACCTTTTGAATTTTTCTCGTATAAAGCTATAGCTATAGGAAAACCTACAGACCTTGAAGTTCCTTTGAAAAGATAACTGGGAAAAGCTATCGCTCTTTTCAAGATATAGTTCTTAAAAAAATTCTTTAACCTATTAAAGTTTGCTTGCTTTACAAGATAAGACAAAGGATGTAAAACACATATAACATCAGCTCTTAGTTTAGCCATCGCTTTTAGAAATGCTATGCCCAAGTCTCTATCAAAAACATCCTCATCCATAGGGAAAGAACCCTTTTGTCCTTTCTTATAAAGAGAAGTCCAGTCATTGTATGGAGGATTTCCAACAACCACAAGAAAGGCTTTTTCTGGGATTTCATACTTACTTCTACAAACATTTTCTAAAGCGGAAGAGTGAAACACCCTATTTGGTTTAAACCTACTTTTTAAACACTGGATTGCATATAAATCTATGTCAGCTACTCTATAGTCCCAGTCCTGAAATGCTTCTATGAAAGCACCACATCCCCCAGCTGGGTCTAAGAGAATAGCCGGGTTTTTATATTTCTCAACAAGTTGTCTGACTTTTAAAACTATCTGTGGAGGAGTGTAAAAAGCTCCAAGTTTTATTTTATTATCTTGGGTAAGCCAGTTGGGTTCAATATTCGTAGTTAACATTACATTCAATTATAAGCCAAGGCTTTCTTTGTCTATCCTCATCTCAACAAGTTTTCCTTCAAGTTTTAAGGTAAGGATTACCTCCTTATGGTTTTCTCTTTTGCTTACAAGATTTGCCTGAGCGTCGGATAATATACTTTGAGGTTCACCCTCTTCCACTATCTTTCCTTTGTGTATTCTTATTACCCTGTCCGCAAGCCTTAGGGTTTCTTCCTTGTCATGGCTAACCATTAAAGCTGGTATTGACGCATTCCTCTGGAAGTTCTTTAGCTCCTTCTGAAGTTCAAGCCTTAGTTCTGGGTCAAGAGCAGAAAGAGGCTCATCAAGCAGTAAAACCTTTGGCTCTTTTGCAAGGGCTCTCAAAAGGGCTACCCTTTGTTTTTGTCCTCCAGAAAGCTTGTCAGGTTTTTTGTCCTTTAGACCCTCCAAGCCAGCCATCCTGAGAAGTTCTATAGCTCCGTCTTTGTCCTTTTTTCTCATTCCATACATAACATTATCAAGCACCGTCATGTTGGGAAAAAGGGCATAGTCCTGAAAGACAAAGCCCACGTTCCTCCTTTGAGGTGGCAGGTTTATCCTTCTCTTTGAGTCAAACCAAACCTCTCCATCTACCTCTATATAACCCTCTTCTGGTGTTTCAAGTCCTGCTATACATCTCAAAAGTGTTGTCTTTCCACTACCAGACTGTCCAAGAATAACGAGAAATTCCGTGCCTTTTACTTCAAGCTCTGCATCAAGCCAAAAGTCTCCATCAAAGCCATGCAGGGGCTTTTTTACCCTTGCTCTTATCACAGGCTCCACCTCCTGTTAATGGCGTATAGCATGGCAAGGCTTATAAAGGAAGCCACAAAAAGAATGCCCGCATAAAAGTGTGCGGTCTTGTAGTCTATGGCTTCCACCGCATCGTATATGGATATGGATACCACACGGGTTTGTCCTTCTATGTTTCCACCTACCATCAAAACCACGCCAAACTCTCCTATGGTGTGGGCAAAGGATAGCACTATGCCAGTAAGCACAGAAGCCTTCATGTTGGGAAGTATCACTCTAAAGAGGGTTTGAATCTTTGACTTTCCAAGAGTCCAGCTGGCTTCTATGATGTTTCTTGGCACGCTTCTAAAACCAGAGGTAAGTGGATGCACCATCATAGGCAGGCTGTATATGACCGAGGCTATAACTATACCCTCAAAGTGAAAAACAAGCTGATAGTCAAATAGCCTATACCATACAGAGCCTATAATGCCGTTTTTACTCAAAAGCAGTAGAAGGTAAAAGCCCAAAACTGTTGGTGGCAGGACAAGAGGAAGGGTAGCCAGAGCTTCTATAACAAGCCCCAGCTTGCTTTTTGTGTAAGCAAGGTAGTAGGAGAGTGGAACGCCTATTATAAGTAGTAATATGGTGGTCCATATGGAAAGTTTTACCGTAAGCCATATGGGAACTGGGTTTATCTCCGCCATCATCTTACTTCACCTGGCAAGACAAAGCCGTATTTGACGAATATTCTTCTTGCCTCTGGAGAGCCTACAAAGTCGTAGAATCTACTTGCGTTTTTAACCTTGCCTCCCTCTTTTGTAATGCAGTAGCCTTGTTCAAGTCTTCTGTGCTTGTCCTCTGGGATTAGCCAATATTTACCTCTTGCCTGCAGTTCGGGAGCCAGTGCCAAGGAAAGTGCTATTATGCCGATATCCGCTGCACCTGAGTATACAAAGCTGGCAGTTTGAGAGATGTTTTCTCCAAGCACAAACTTGTTCTTTACCCTATCAAATACACCATAAGCCTCAAGGGCTTCCTTTCCTGCCTGTCCGTAGGGTGCATGCTCCCAGTTGGCTATGGCTATCCTTCTAACTTTTGGGTCAAGTAGCACTTCTGGAAACTTAGAGGGGTCAAGAGGAGAGTCCTTTATGGCCCAAACCACTATCCTACCAATTGCGTATAGCTTTGGTTCTGTTATTATATGTCCTTCCTTGTGGAGCTCTTCCACATACTTCATGTTGGCAGAAAAGTAGATGTGAAAGGGTGCACCAGCTCTAACCTGTGCGTATCCCTTTCCAGAGGAGCCAAACACAAGCTCCACCTTGTCCTCTGGATACTTTTTCATATAAAGGTCTGCAACCTCTTTTAGGGCAAACTGCAGGTCCGCTGCTGCGAAGACCCTTATTAGCTCCGCATGAGCAAGGCTAAAAAGCCCAAGAAGTAAGAAAAGCAGTGTCCTCACAGTAAAACCTCCTCAAGGGATTTTTTCTCATAACCTGGTAGGTAAGAAATTAAGCGTGTGTGCCTTTTGCCTCTGAGAAAGTCAAGAACTCTTAGAAAGTTTCTGTCCTCTTCTAAATCCGCTCTGTAGCAGAGGCAATAGTCCTCCCACTTTATACCCAAGAAGCTAAGTCCATACTCAAGGGCATAGGCTTTCGTGGTAATTCCCGCATCACCAAAGCCTTCTCTTAGGCTAAAGGCTATCTTTTCATGACCTCCAGAGACAACTCTGAAGTTTTCTATTACCATGTCTTTTCTTAACTCTTCAAAGACCTTCCTTGCACCGCTTCCTTCCTCTCTTGCAAGCCAAAGTTTGCCCTTTAGCTCCTGAAGAGAAGGCTTTTCTCTAACCGCTATGCCTTCTTCCCAAGAGAAGAGCCTTACAGCCTTATATCCCTTGCCGAGAAAACTTTTCGCCAGCCTTATGTTCTCTTCAAAGCTTCCCATATGGACACCTGCCATGTGGAGAAAACCATCTTTGAGAAGCTCAAGAGCCTTCATGCTTGGAAGGTTTACAACTAAGAGCCTTATTCCCTCTTCTCTGAGGGCTTTTGAGAGGAGTTTAAAAGAAGGGTCGCAACCTGCAAAGGTGTATGTGGGTAGAGTTTGTCTGTTGAACCACTCCACTTTGCCCTCTTTGAAATAGCCCTCTGGGCATTCTTCTACCTTTGACAGGTCTACTGGAAAGAGAACTCTCTTCTCACCTACTTGATAGCTTACAAAGAGCCCTTTCTTAAAACCCAAAAGGGGGACAAACTCTTCCTCTCCAAAAAGCTCTTCTACCGTGCATCTTAGAGCCTTGGCAAGCCTTAGGGCATAGTCTACAGAGGGGACAGCCTTTCCAGATTCTATGGCACTTATGGTAGTCCTTGGAATGTTTGTTATCTTAGAGAGGTCCTCCTGAGACAAGCCAAGCCTTTGACGCAGTTCTTTGACCCTGTGCATTGACAATAAATTGTATCTTAATGACAAAAAATTGTCAAGAGGTTAGTGCTTCCAGACCTTGTAGGCGGATATGAGTAGGATTAGCACGAGCAAGATTCTTAGCAGGCTTTCAGGGGCTATACCCAATAGAAGGCTTCCACCCACATAACTGCCTGCAGTTGAGCCAAGAACCATAAAAAGCACAAAGCTAAGATTTTCCTTGAGGACAAGAAAACTTCTATCTCTGCTGTATCTGGCAAAGGCGGATATCATAGTGGGCATGCTAACCATAAGGGATAGGCTTCCTGCCAGTTTTAGGTCAAAGCCATAGAGGAGAACAAAGGTGGGTATGAGAAGCTCACCACCTGCCACTCCCATAAGTGCTGCTACAACACCTATGAAAAAGCCTGCAAACAATGCCAAGAAGATAAGGAGATAGCCATGGGGTTTTGGCAAAGCGTTGTTTAAAATATAGCCTTCCACAAAGAGGACGAAGGCAATAAAAAGGAGGAGGAGTGCGATGGTTTTCTGGAGGGTCTTTGAGTGCACCTTTGTTGCCCAGTCCGCAGCAACCCATGCACCTATAATACTTCCTGCCAAAAGATTAAGCACAGCAGACCAATACCCTAAGAGGGTCTGAAGGGGTATAACTTCAAGCCTTGAGAAGAAACTTGAGGACACCACCACAAGGCTTATGGCTTTGTTTATTATCACTGCCTGAAGGGGCAAGAAATGAAAGAGGCTAAGAAGGAAGGGCAGTCTAAACTCCGCACCACCGAGCCCAATGAGACCACCAAGCAGAGCCACGAAAAAACCCACAAGAAAGGAAAGGATGTTCCTCTTCATTCTCCACATCTTAGCACAAAAAAGTGGCAGAATATTATGCATGATAGAGCAATATATAGAAAAAGCTAAAACTCTGCAGTCTGCACTGCCTTACATAAGAGAGTTTTATGGAAAGACCTTTGTCATAAAATACGGCGGTTCTGCGATGACAGAGGAAAGCCTAAGAGAGAGCTTTGCAAGGGATGTGGTGCTTCTGAGGTATGTGGGTATAAGGGTTGTAGTGGTTCATGGTGGCGGTCCTCAAATAAGCCAGACCCTTGAGCGGTTTGGGGTAAAGCCTCATTTTGTGGGTGGGATGAGAAAAACAGACGAAGATACCATTCATGTGGTGGAGATGGTTCTGTCTGGTGATATAAACAAGGATATCGTCGCTCTCATAAACATGCATAGCGGTCAGAATATATACGCAGTGGGTCTCTCTGGCAGGGATGGGCAACTCATAAAAGCTAAGAAATTGGATAAGGAAAAATATTTCACAGAGCTTGGTCTTGAAGTGCCAGAGGAGGACATAGGCTTTGTGGGTGAAGTGGAAAGTGTAAACACAGAGCTACTCCATGCACTTATGGAGAAGGGATATATACCAATTATAGCTCCTATAGGTGTAGGTGAAAGGGGAGAGGCTTATAACATAAATGCGGACTTGGTGGCTTCAGAGGTTGCAAGAGCACTCAAGGCGGAAAAGCTCATATTTCTGACAGACACAGAAGGCGTAAAGGACGCTCAAGGGAAACTCATACCCACGCTTAGCAAAGAAAAGGTTTACGAACTCATACAGCAAGGTGTTATAAAGGGAGGCATGCTACCAAAGATAAAGAGTGCTATAAAGGCGATGCAATCTGGTGTTAGGAAGGTCCACATAATTGATGGTAGAGTGCCTCACTCTATACTTTTAGAGGTCTTCACTCAAGAAGGTATAGGGACAGAGATAGTGGAATAAGCATATAAAAACATTCATATGTTTTATTGAAAAATAATAAACTTTAATGGAAACATGAAAAAGCTGGTGTTATGCTTTAGACAATAAATCCAGTTGGGAGGTTATAAAATGAGAAAGCTTTATTTTCTACTGCTAAGTTTTAGCGGTATTGCACTGTCTGCCCCTGCTCTTATGGACGGAGAGTATGCAAAGGCACTGTGTGAAGCATGGAATAAAACGCCACAGCTTTCTGAGCAATTGGGAAAAAGTGAAAGCTGGGTTGCAGTTCCCGAGAGGAAACTATTCCTTTACAGGGAAGACTGCGGGGATGCCAAACAAATACAACTCACAATAAAAAATGAAGGAGGTAAGGCGGTTTGCGTTTACGGAGGACCTGCAAAGGACAAAAGGGGCAAGGATGACTTTCTTATGTATGCGGAGACAAAAAGGTGGTTAGAGATGGGAAGGAAAGAATATGGTCCCATGAAAGCAATGATGCTAGGAAGGCTCAAGTTTGAAGGTCCAAAAGGTGTTGCCATGAAAAACATGGGACCCTTTGAAGCCTTTCTTGATATGGTGGATAATCCACCACACGATGCGGGTAGGTGTCCTTAAAGCAATACCTTTTCAAGGGTAAGTCCCTTAGCCTTTGCGGTGTAGGGGCACTTGCCCTTTCCACTTAAGAACTCTTCTATGTCTTTTGGTTCAAGTTTTTCAAGTCCTACATAGACAAGACTTCCCACAATTCTTCTAACCATATACCTAAGAAAGTTTCTTGCCTTTATTCTAAACTCTATAAGGTCTCCCTTTCGTATTAGACTTACTTCTTGAATGTGTATGCGAGTTTCCTTTTCTTCTTCAAGTTTAGCAAAGGCAGAAAAGTCATGAAGCCCGTAAAAAAGACCAACCGCAGACGCCATTTTTTCAAAGTCAAGTTTGTAAGGAATTCTCCAGCAAAAGGGTTCAAGGAAAGGGTCTCTCGCATGCGTGTTTAGAATTCTATACAGGTAAACCTTACCCTTTACATGATAGCGGGCATTAAAGCCTTCTTGTATCCATACCTTTTTTATGCCTATGTCCTCTGGTAGTAGGGAATTTAAAGCCTTTAGAAGGGTTTCTGTGTCAAAAACCTTCTCCGCTGGAAAATTAGCCACATACTCTATGGCATGCACGCCAGCGTCAGTTCTACAACAACCCGTTAGTTTGATTGGATGCTGGAATATGCTCTCCAAGGCTTCCTTTAGCACTCCTTGGACTGTTCTCAAATTGGGTTGGACCTGCCAGCCATGAAAGTTTGTCCCCACAAAGGAAAGGAGCAAAACATAGTTGGGCATAAGGTAGGATTATAAACTTAGGGAATGTTTCATCCATTGTGTAAAAATAAAGTAAGGAGGTGTTAATATGAAACAGCCAAGCAAGGAGAAAGTAGAACAATACCACGGGGAGTCCAGTGAGCTACTCAAAGACCTTATGCCTCAAGCCATTGTAAGGTGTTAGGAGTTGAATGGGCAAGAGGATACTTTATTGAGGGTATGTTATGAAGTATGGCAGAATTTACACAAATTTTGAAACAGTCCCGACCATTTTGGACGTTCCTATAATATCAGGAACTTATGCAGGAGATTTCTATTATAAACCTATGGAGAGTGGGCTTTAAGCTCTGAAGATTTAGCAAAGAGAGACAAAAGGTATAGCACAAAAGCTCCCATAGTGCTTATGACAAAAGAAGTATTCAATGAGAGTTCTAAACCTACACTTAGCTCAAAAACTGAAGACAGACTTACCACTTTCATAACAGCCTTACCCATGAGCTCCAAAGGAAAAGTAGGAAGGCTAAAGAAGGTGATAAGCTCCAAAACTCCGTAGGCGGTAAAGGGAAGTAGCATATAGCCCACAAGTGGACTAAAAAGCACACTGCCAAAGCTTGTATGTGTAAAGGAAAGCAGTAGGGGAGACACGCCAAGAAAGGCAAAAAGAGAAACTCCAAAGGGTAGTCCTAAGTTTCTGTATACCCATGAGCCTTCCGAAGGCAAAAGTCTAAGACCAAGAATTATGTAGAGGACTGCAAAGAAGGAAAGCCAGAAGGAAAAGGACTGGAAAAACTCAGGTCTATATAAAAGCAAAAGAGAACCAGAAAAGAGCAGTATACCAAGAGAGTTTGGTCTACCTTCAGAAAGCCTCACTAAGACCCAAAGTAAAAGCATAAGCCACGCCCTAAGAACTGGAGCTTCTTTAGGAACAAGCAAGAGCACATAAAGGCTTACACCCACGGCACCCAAAAGCAAACCGTAAGGATAGGGTAGGAGATACCTAAGAAGAAGAAAGACCATTCCCACATGAAAGCCAGATATTACAAGAAGGTGAATAAGACCCGTTTTGGTAAAGTAATACTGAAGGTCTTGAGGAAGGCTTTCACGGGCTTCGCCAAGAAGGTATGTAAGCACAAAGGCTCTCACCTGCGTGTCTTGTATCCTATCCTGAATACGCTTTATGTAGGATTTTCTCAAAGTCTTTTCGGAGAGGAAATCCTCTATATCCCTATAGCTACCGCTAATAAAAAGCCTTGAGCCTTCCGCCCTCACCTTTCCATAAAGGCTAAAGGACTCTGTTGGAAGGTCTTTGAGACCGTATATGTTTACAAAGGCAGTTCTACCGTATATGTCTGGAAGGTCTCCACCCACTACCTTTGCCCTAAACCTCAAGCCTGTGTCTGTTTCTATTGGCACTCCCTCAAGCCTTAGCCGAACAATACCCTCATCCTCAAACCAAAGATATCTGTTTTCTTTTTCTACTCTCCAGAGGCTAAAGGCTAAAAGGAGAAGAAAAAGCAAAAACTGTAAAAGCTCACCTCCTTCTGGAAAGGATAAGGTAGACAAGTCCAAAAAGCCTTTTCTGGACCTCCTCCACCTCAAAGCCCTCCTCCTCAAACTCCTTTTTCACTTCCTCAATACTCAAGGAGTTTTCCAAAGAGTGGATAAAAAAGTCCCATTTTTCTCTGCCAAAGAGAAGAAGTCCCAAGGGTTTTAGTGGATATTTCATGAGAAATATAAGAATAGGCGTTAAACTAAAGCGGTTTATGTCAAGCATAGCAATTTGTCCGTGCTTTTTCAAAACCCTGTAGGCTTCTCTTAAAAAGGCTTTTCTATCTAAAAGATGCCTGTATACGAGGGATAGAGTTATAGAGCCAAAGGAAGAGTCTTTAAAAGGCATATTCTCTGCGTCCGCTACCACAAACTTACAAACCTTACACTTGGACTTTGCAAGCTTTAGCATCTCAAGGGACAAGTCCATTCCTACCCTCATGCCCTTGTTTTGAGACTTTAAAAGAACTTCGCCCGTGCCAGTGCCAACGTCAAGCCTGTTGCCCTCTGGACTTAGCATATTCAAAAGGTCTCTTTGCCAATGGTCTATTCTCTTGAAGGTTATGAGGTTTAGGAAAAAGTCATATTTATTGCTTACAGAGGAAAAAACCTCTCCTACAGTTTTTTTAGTTATCATCTGAAACCTGAACTACAAGCACCTTCGGATGTCTGTCTTGCAAGCCTTCTGGAACATACGCTCCAATTACCACGGGAATGGTCTCTATGCCATACACCCTTGCAATAACATTAGCCCTTCTGAGAGCCCTATCTGCATCCTTGTCCTCAAGTGTGTGGGATACTTCTACTGCAAGAAGAAGGTTTCTACCATCTTCAGACTTTACCCTTATTAATGCATCAAGGTTTAGTGCATCTTTCCTTTCTTCCTCACTTATGAGCCCACCATCCAGAGCATCTTCCAATTTCTCTGACCACTCCTCTATAGGAACCGCCTTTACCCTTCTAAAATACCTTCCAAAGTATGCAGGTGCACGCTCTCTGACTTTTCTTTCAAGTATATAGTCCATACCATAGAATATTCTAAACCTTTTCTTTCTTTAGGCAACGAGTTCCACAAAGGTTAAAATCCTCTCTTGCGTTTTGTCTCTTCTGTATGAGGGTAAGATATGGTGGCATATGGTGCATACACCATACTGGAAAATCCGCCCTATTCCACCTTTTTTTAGCCTTAGGATGGTCTCTGATTGGGTGTCCATGTAGTGCTTGCCATTTTTGTAGTGTAGGCTCACAAAGTAATCTTTGAACTCTTCACCCACCTCATAACAGCAGGCTCTCGCAGAGGGTCCCACAAAGGCGAGGAAGTTTTCAAGTCTTTCAAGGCTTGAGAGTATTTCAAGGGTTTTTTCTATTATGCCCTCCCTTAGACCTCTCCAGCCTGCATGCACCACCGCCACAGTTTTTTCTCCAAGAAAGGCAACAGGCACGCAGTCCGCAGTCCTAATACCTATCTTTAGCCCAGGGGTTTGGGTTATTATGCCATCCCCCTCCAAACCTTCAACTGCCTCTGAGAGCAGATAGACCCTTGCAGAATGCACCTGTTTAAGAGTTAGCACCTCTCTGTCCTCTTGCCACCTTTTTATGGCAAGCCTTACCCTTCCTCTTTGTAAGGAGAATATCAGAGCTTCTTTGCCTTCTGTGAGGTCTTTTGCACGCATTCCATTATTATGCCCTTAAATCCTCTCTCTTCAAGCACCTTTATGCCCTCTATGGTTGTCCCACCGGGAGAGGCAACCTTTGTTATCCACTCCTCCGGGTTTCCACCAAGTTTCTTGAGTAGCTCACAAGAGCCAAGCACCATGTCTATGGCTATAGCCTTTGCCTTCTCGTAGGGAAATCCCTCAAGCACACCAGCAAGAGAAAGAGCGTGAATAAAGCTAAAGACAAAGGCAGGACCAGAGCCTGCAAGAGCGGTAAAGGCGTCAAAAAGGCTCTCCTCAAGCTCATAAAGACTTCCACATTGAGAAAAAAGAGATATAAACTCTTCCCTTTCACCTTCTTCTATAGCCTCACCACAAACAAAGGCTATGACCGCCTTTCCTACAAGAGCGTTTATGTTTGGCATAAGCCTTATGACCCTTGAAGCTCCAGAAAGCTCCCTTATCCTCTCAAGAGAAAGCCCAGCGACAAGACTTATAAGAATCTTTTGGTCAAGTTTTCCCTTAAGACTCTCTAAGAGTTTTCCCACATCCTTTGGCTTTACCGCCACTAAAAGCCAGTGGGAGTTCCTTAGGAGAAATTCAAGGTCAGAGGCGGTGCCAAAACCTTCAGAAAGTGCCTTTGACCTTTTCTCCTCGCTCACATCGTATACAAGCACCTCCGCCTGCCCTCTTAGAGCCTTAGCAAAGCTCTCTCCCATGTTTCCATAACCTATAATGCCAAGCATCATGTTTATCTCCTTAGCTTTGATATAAGCCTTTCCCAGAAGCTGGGGGCGTAGGGTTTTATGTTTAGGGGCAATCTTACAAGTGCGTTGGTAAGCTCCCTTACAAAACCTTCCTCAAAGGGACTTTGGTTAACTATGTTTCTTATAATCCTTGGGTTATACTTTATGCTCCCAAGATAGTTAGCGTTCGCTGAGGTAAACTTTTCGCAGACGACCTTGATACCTTCAAACACCTTAGCACCCTCTTCGTGGCTTTGCACCTTGTTAACAATTATGTAAAACTCTTTAACCTTATCATCAGAGTTAAGCACCTTTATTAACCCGTAGGCATCTGCTATGGCGGTGGGTTCTGGTGTGGTAACTATTATGGGTATATGGGAAGAAGAGACAAGTGCAGTTGTATCCAAGTGTATACCTGGTGGTGTATCAAATATAACCCATTGGTAGTTTTTCTCCGCATACTCCTGAAGTCTAAATATGAGATTTTTAAGCTGTGAGGGTGGAAGGTTAACTAATTCTCTTACTCCACTCCCGCTGGATATAAAGGCGAGATTTTCCTCTATAGGAACCACGATTTCTTCAAGGGTTGCCTCACCCATAAAGAAATGGTATAGGTTCTTAGAGGGAGTTATTCCCAACATTATGTGCACATTACTTAGTCCTAAGTCTCCGTCCACAATGAGAACTCTTTTACCGTTCTTGGCTATTATTCTTCCCATGTTTATGGTTATCAAAGTTTTGCCAACCCCACCCTTCCCACTTGCCACTGCTATGTATCCCGTCTTCTTATCTTTGCTTTCCAAGTTCATAAGGTGAAGAGCCTGTGTTTCCATCATTGCACCTCTAAGAATATCTTAGCCAGATATTCGTGGTTTGCCATAACTATATCCTCTGGAACTCTTTGACCTGTTGTAAAACAGAGCACGGGTATTTGAGTTCTGTAAGCCACATTTATAACCGTTCCATAGAAGCCCGTTTCGTCCAGTTTGGTGAATATCAGACCAGAGGGCTCTACAATGCTAAAGCTCTCTATTATCTCGTATTGAACTCTCTCCTCCGTGTTGGCACTTAGAGTTATGTATGTTTTTAGAGCTGGTAGCTTGGAAAAGAAGGGCACCAGCTCCCTTAACTTAATCTCGTTATACTGGCTTCTACCACCAGTATCTACTAAAACCATATCAAGCGAAGAGAGTTCTCCTATACACTCTCTGAGTCTGTAGGGTGTGTCTGCAGTCCTAAAAGGAAGCTCCATTATGTTGGCATAGGTCTGGAGCTGTTGAACTGCCCCCACTCTGTAGCTGTCTATGGTTATAAGCCCAACACTCTTACCCTTCTGTTTGAGCATGTATGCGAGCTTGGCTATAGTGGTTGTCTTTCCTACACCTGTAGGACCAAGAAGGGCTATCACGTTAAAACCCTCCTCTGGAAAGTTTTCCACAAGCTTTATGTTTTTGCTAAAGCCCTCTACAAGAGATTCTATGTTTTCTCCCTTCAGGTCAAGACGCTTGAGTTCAAAGTCATACCCGCATGCGGACTCTACTATCTTTTGTGCTATATCCCTTGTAACTCCTCTGTTTATGAGCTTGTTTATTAAATAGAGTGCTCTTATAGAATACTCACTTTCAAACTCATCCCTCTTAACCTCTTCCTTCTCCGTTTTTTGTTTTTTTACAATCTCCATTACCTCTTTTAGGTTCTCCTTGAGCCTGCTTATTTCTTGATAAAGGGTTTCTTCCTTCTTAAGCTCTGTTGTAAAGTCCTCTTTGTCTGGTATGCCTACAGTTACCTCAAGTTTTGACCTCTTTGGGAAGGGTAAGAAGGGGAAGATCTTCTGTTTTACAAACCTCGTAGAAAGTATTACTGCCTCAGACCCGTATAAGGTTTTTACTTCATCCACAGCCTCCTGAAGAGAGTTTACCAAAATTTTCTTAATCTTCATCTATAACACCTATAACCTTGAGGTTTAATTGTCTATCAAGTTCATTATAAGATAGCACCGTAAGGTTTGGCATGTAGTTTTCAAGAACCTTTCTTATGTGTCTTCTTACAGCACTAGATGTTATGAGAACTGGTGTAGCCTGATACTGGTTGAATTTCAGAATTTCTTCGGACAGCTTTGGGTAGATTTTGTTTATTAAAAGGTCTAAAAATTCATCTTCTCTGCCCTCCTGTATAAATGCGGTAAGCTTAGTTTCAACCTTTGGGGATATTATCATGGCGTAGAGAGTTCCCTCTGTGGAATAGAGCCTTGTTATTCTCTTGGCGAGTCTCTGACGCACGTATTCGGTAAGAAGGTCTGGGTCTTTTGTTTGTTCTATGTGATCCGCAAGGGTTTCAAGGATAGTAAGAAGGTCGTTGATAGGTATGCCTTCTCTGAGAAGGTTTTGAAGCACTCTGTGAAGCACAGAAACTGGCACTACATCTGGCACAAGCCCCTGAACTGCTTTTGGATATTTTCTTGAAAGATTTTCCACAAGCTCAAGAACCTCACCCCTTCCTAATATTTCGTGCAGGTTCTTCTTTATGGTCTCGCTTATGTGGGTTATTATAGCAGTGGATATATCTACAACCATATAGCCTGCCCTCTGGGCTTTGTCCTTTTGGTCTTCTCTTATCCAATAGGCTTTGAGCTTAAAGGATGGGTCCTTTGTCTCTATACCTTGGAGGGGCTCTTTGGTAATTCCTAAGTCTATGGCAAGCCAGTGTCCTGGAACTATCTCATAAGAATCTACCTCTATGCCCCTTATGAGTATGCGATACTGATGAGGTCTAAGCCTGAGGTTGTCCCTAATATGCACGAGAGGTATCACGACACCGTATTCGTTTGCGAGCTGTCTTCTTACGGTCTTTATCCTTTCGGGCACATCGCCTCCTTGAGACTCATCCACATAGGGAAGAAGACCATACCCTATTTCAAAAGCTATTGTCTCTGGCTGGGTTAGTATCTCTTCCTCCTTTCTTTCTGTAGTTGGTTTTTTCTGTTCCTTAAGCATCTCCTCAAGTTTTCTGAGTTCTTCCTGCTTTAGGGACCTACTGAGAGCGTAGTATAGACCTCCAAGTAATCCAGCCATGAAAAAGAAGGGAAGTTTGGGAAAGCCAGGTATAAGACCTATGAAGACAAGAAGTGCAGAAGAAAAAAGAAAAACCCTCGGCTCCTTTGAAAACTCTGTAAAAAGCACTTTGCCAAGCTCTTCCTTTGAAGAGGATTTTGTAACCACTATACCTGCAGAGGTGGAAAGCATAAGGGCGGGTATCTGGCTGGCGAGCCCCTCACCCACAGTGAGAAGTAGATAGGTCTTTATAGCGTCAGAGAACCCCATACCCTTAAAAACCAAACCTACTACAAGACCACCCACAAGGCTAAGAAATAGTATTATCAAAGCGGCTATGGCGTCTCCCCTTATAAACTTGCTGGCACCGTCCATAGAACCAAAGAAGCTCGCTTCCTGTTCAAGCTGAGCTCTTCTTCTTCTTGCTTCTTCCTCGGTTATAAGTCCTGCGTTGAGGTCTGCGTCTATACTCATCTGCTTTCCGGGCATGGCATCAAGGGTAAAGCGTGCAGCCACTTCAGAGACCCTCTCCGCACCTCTTGTTATAACTACAAAGTTTATTACTATAAATATGAGAAACACAATAAGACCCACTACCACATCACCACCTACCACGAAGGTGCCAAAGCCTTCTATGATATGACCAGCGGCAGAAGTTCCTTCGTGCCCGTAGAGAAGTATCCTCCTTGCAGCGGCTATATTAAGAGATAGCCTCAGGAGTGTTCCAAGTAGCAAAATGCTTGGAAAGGCAGAAAGCTCCAAGGGTTCCTTTATAAAGGTGGTAAGCACGAGAACAGTCATTGAAAAGGTTATGCTAAGAGCCAAAAGAATGTCAAGAAGAAGGGCAGGCACAGGCAAAACTATGGCACTTAGTATAACTACAAAAGCAAAGATTACCCACCCTTCTCTAAGGCTCATGAAGTATAATTTTAAATCCTATGCGTTGGAGTAAATACTTCTGGTATACATCCAAAGAAGACCCTGCGGACACAGAAGCGCCATCACACAAATTGCTTTTAAAGGGTGGATTTATAAAACAGGTTTCCGCTGGTATATACGAGCTGACTCCACCCGGTGTGAGAGTTCTAAGAAAGATAGAAAACATAGTTCGCAAGGAGATGGACAGGAGCGGAGCTCAGGAGGTTTTGCTTACCGTATTGAACCCAGCGGAGCTTTGGAAGGAAACGGGAAGATGGGACTTGTATGGTAGAGAGCTTTTTACCCTAAAGGATAGAAACCGCAGAGACTATTGCCTTGGACCCACACACGAAGAGGAGATAACAGACCTTGTTAGGTCCTTTGTAAGCTCATACAGGCAACTCCCTGTGGTTCTTTACCAGATACAGGTCAAGTTCAGAGATGAAAAGAGACCTCGCTTTGGTCTTATAAGGGGAAGGGAGTTTATCATGAAAGACGCCTACTCCTTTGACCCAGATGAGTTTTCCGCTATGATGTCTTACGAAAGCATGAAGTTTGCCTACGATAGGATATTTAAAAAACTTAGGCTAAAGACACTGCTCGTGGAAGCAAGCGTGGGGACTATAGGTGGAATAAGCTCTCATGAGTTTGTTGCTTTAACTCCCTACGGAGAGGCAAGGGTTGCCTACTGTGAAAGCTGTGGCTATGGAGCAAACGCAGAAATAGTAAGACTTTCCAAGCCTCAGGAGGAGGAAGAAGAGCCTTTACCTTTAAAGGAAGTCCATACGCCAAGCACAGACACTATTGAAAAGCTCTCCTCTTTTCTCAGAGTGCCTGCAAGGAAGATAACAAAGGCGGTGCTTTATATGGTGGACGGAAAAGAGCCAGTTATGTTCCTCATAAGGGGAGACAGGAGCATAGACGAGAATAAGGTGGAGGCTGTTTTAGGAACGGAGAATTTTAGGCTTGCAGAGGAGGAAGAGGTCAAAGAGCTTTTGAAAACCAGCAAGGGCTTTATAGGACCCTTTAACCTTCCACCTCAGATAAAGGTCTACTGGGACAACTCCACCTATGGACTAAAGAACGCGGTAATAGCCTTTAATAAGCCAGATTATCATTACATAAACGCCAACCCAGGGAGGGACTTTCAGTATGGAGAGTTTGTGGATGTGTGTCAGGTAGAAGAGGGTGACCCATGCCCTAAATGTGGCTCTCCCCTTAAGGTAAGCAAAGGTCTTGAGCTGGGACATATATTCCTTCTTGGGACAAGGTATTCTGAGCCTATGAGAGCCTACTACACAGACCCTACAGGACAAGAAAAACCCATCATAATGGGTTGTTACGGCGTAGGCATTTCAAGATGCATATCCGCGATCGTGGAGCAGTATCACGACGAAAAGGGAATAAAGTGGCCCACTTCGGTTGCACCCTTTGAGCTTGACATAATATGTGTAAACATGGAAGACCAAGAGCAAAAGGCGGTGGCGGAGAACCTCTATATGCTTGCACAGGAACATGGTATAGAAACCATATACGACGATAGAGACCAAAGCCCAGGCTTTAAGTTTGCGGATGCGGACTTGTGCGGTTTTTCATACAGAATAGTGGTAGGCAGAAAGGTAAAGGAAGGAAAAGTAGAGGTTCAAAGCAGGCACACGGGAGAAAGGTGGGATGTGAAAATAGAGGAGGCAATAGACTACATTAAGGTTCTTATCACGAAGGATAAAGAGACAGGTTATTGATATGAAGTTTAAAAAGCATAGGCTGAGGGTGTTTAAGATGGCATCCCTTAAAGGAGTGAAAACATGAAATTGAGCAGGTATCTTATACTCTCTGCCCTTTTTGGACACATCCTCGTAAGCCTTTTTATAATAGTATCCCTTTTCTTTCTTGTAGAAAGTCTCTTTCGTGATAACAAAAGGCTTGAGGCAAGGGAAACTGCGGAGCTTGCCTTCTCATCCATGTATCAGATAATGAAAAAGGGCTGGTCAAAGTCAGACATAGAGGAATTTCTAAGTAGCCTTGAAAAGGGGCATAAACTGGAGCTGTATGTATACAGGGGAAAGACAGTAGAAGAGCTTTATGGAGAGATAAAACAAAAAGAGATGGATACTTTCATACAAGACACCTTTTTCAGAGGAGCAGACCAAATACAGGAAGGTAAAGGCTTTTTGAGGTATACCATGCCTCTCATCGCAAAGCAGGAGTGCCTCTCTTGTCATATAAACGCAAAAGAAGGAGACGTTTTGGGTGTAATGGAGGTAAAGACGAACTTTGAAGAGGAGCTAAAAAGTGCAAGATACACAATAGCTTCTTTATTGGTTATGTTTGGAGTATTGCCTCTTGGGGGTATGTTCCTCTTAGGTAGCTACCTTAGCAGGAAGATGACAAGGGTAGTAGAGGATCTTGACAATAGCATAAAAGAAGTGGATAAGTTAGGGGACCTCAAGGAAGTAGAAAAGGTGCTCAAAGACGAAAGCTCTGGTATAAGGGAATTTGACGAGCTAAGGGACAGCATCCATCAACTTCTTCAAACCCTAAAAAGCATAGCAGTAGATAGAGAAGTGCTTGAATTTGAAATAAAGATCCTTGAGAAGTTTATACTAACCGCAGACTTTCTGAAAGACTGGAAGTATTACATATGCGCAGCTCTAAAGGAATTTAATCGTATAGTGCCAACGGTGTGTATGTTTACCCTTTTCAGAACAAATAACGAAGGTTTAGAAGTAGTAATCTTCTGGTTGGGTGAACCCGGAGAAAACCATAAAAGACACTTGGAAGATTATATTCAGGAAGAAGCAAAAAGGCACTTTGGCATAGAAAGTTTAAACTTTGAACATAAGATATGTGCTGGTATTGAAATAATTCACGACCCGAAGGATATGCGTATAAAAACAAAGTCCCTCGTCCTTGAGAAGCCTGGCATAAGCGGCGTATGCGGAGTTGGCTTTGCTCTTGAGGAGATGAACATAACCTTCTCCCTTGCCATAGAAAGCACACTAACTGCCATAATTAACACAATAGGCTCTGCAAAGGCTATAGACAAATACACAAAGGACATCCAATTTTACGCCAACAGAGACCCTCTCACTGGTTTGTTTAACAGAACTATGCTTATAGACTTTCTTATACTTGAGATAGACAGGGCAAAGAAGGAAAAGAGCACCTTCGGCATAATTATGCTCGATGCGGACAACCTCGGTGCAATAAACGACACTTACGGCAATACGGTTGGAGACCAGTTGCTTAAGTTTTATGCAGACCTTATAAAGGAAGAACTGGGAGAAGGTGCCTTCCTTGCAAGGTATGAGGGTGATAGCTTTGTGGCGGTTCTCTCTGGGGCATCTGAGGAAGATACTCTCCAAACAGCAAAGGGTCTTGTGCAGATGTTAAAGGAAAAGCATTTTGTCTTAGAAGAAGGAGAAACTCTTAGTATGTCCTTCTCTGTAGGCATTTCCATATACCCCTCTCATGGTGAAGACTATAACAATCTTCTACTAATAGCGGAAAACATGGTAAGAGAAGCAAAGAAAAGAGGAAAGGGCTACGTGGTTGTTCCGTCAAGTGAAGATGTATCAAGGATGATAGCAGATATAAGCAGTATAGGCTTTATGCTTATAAGGGCTGTGGAAAAGAAGAGTATAATCCCTTACTACCAGCCTATAGTTAACCTGAAAACTGGTAAGGTAGAAGCTCATGAAGTGCTTATGAGAATAGAAAAAGACGGTGAAATATTACCTGCTGGTAAATTTGTGGAAGTGGCCGAGTCTATGGGCTTAATAAACAAGATGGACCTAATACTCTTTGAAAAGGTTATGGAAAAGATAAAAACATCGGACTATGGGGGGCTTATATTCTTGAATATATCACCAAAAATACTTCTCTTCCCTGAGTTTCCCTCCGAGGTAAAAAGGATGGTTACAGAATACAGGATAGACCCTTCAAGGATAGTATTTGAGTTAACGGAGAGGGAAACTATCAAAAACCTCAAACTTGCGGAGAACTTTTTGAAATGGCTCCTCGTGGAGGGGTTCAGGCTCGCTTTGGATGATTTTGGCTCTGGATTTTCTTCTTACAGTTACATAAAGCTATTCCCGTGCGAGTTTGTAAAGATAGAGGGGGAACTTATACAGGGTATGTCCGCTGGTTCAGAGGCTGACAGGGCAATAGTGAGAAGTATAGCTTCCCTATGTAAGGAGCTGGGCATAAAAACCATAGCGGAGTTTGTGGAGAATGAAGGCAGCTTTGTGGAGCTAAGGGATATAGGTGTAGACTATGCCCAAGGCTACTATATAGGGAAACCATCTTCTGACTTTTTTAAGCCAAAAGCCTAAGCGATGATTGTCAAAAGGAGCTTTAGGGCTATATTCTAATGAATAATCATTCAGGAGGAAATCATGTGTCAAGAGTGTGGATGTTCCATAAACCATAAGCATGAACACAGCCATAGAGAAGAGGTAAACCTCTTCAAAAAGGTGCTTGAAAGGAACGACCTTCAGGCGGAGAAGAACAGAGAGCACTTTGAGGAGCATAGCATATTTGCCATAAACCTTATGTCTTCACCGGGTGCGGGAAAAACTTCACTGCTTGAAAAGACCATTGAGTCCCTTTCAGACCTAAGAGTGGGAGTTATAGAAGGAGATTTGGAAACGGACAGAGACGCTCAGAGGATAAGGGCAAAAGGTGCACCTGCGGTGCAGATAAGCACGGGCTCTGCTTGCCATCTTGATGCCTTTATGGTGCATGAGGGACTGCATGGACTTCCTTTGGAGGAGCTTGACATAGTCTTTATAGAAAATGTGGGAAATCTTGTCTGCCCTGCCAGCTATGACGTGGGAGCTCACATGAA